>JAIBBB010000094.1 GCA_019694905.1 Cyclobacteriaceae bacterium | reverse complement strand
ATGGCCACCGGATACAATCCGTCTTTGTCAGGGTTGACCGGCATCTGTGCATTCCAGTCGAATGTGGTAGGTGCGAGGCTGAGGCCTGAATTCAGCGCCTTGTCGAATTCCACAATCTGGCCGCTGTAGGTGGCAAGCCGGCCCAGGATGGCCGTCATCGTGCTCCGTGCGCCGTTGTCTGCATCTGCAAATTTGTATTCACCTTTGGCAATCGCCTCGAACAGTTCATCGTGCTCGGTCTGGTAGGGATTGTTTTCCTGCTTGGGGTCGTATTGAAAAGTAACTTTTCCCGCGCGGTCGGTGATGTTCATGCCGCCGCAGAAAATGGTACCCTTGGTGCCGATGATCTGCTCGTCCACTTTGGCAGCGGTGCCTTTGATATGGCGGCACTGGCTGTTGAGTATCGTGCCATCTGCATATTGGAATTCCACATAATGGTGGTCGAAGATCTCGCCGAAGTCTTTGCCCTTGCGAACTTCACGGCCTCCGAGACCCTGCGCTTTCACCGGATAGCTCCCCTTGAACCAGTTGATCACGTCGATGTTGTGAATGTGCTGCTCGACAATGTGGTCGCCGCAGATCCAGTTGAAATAGTACCAGTTGCGGAGCTGATATTCCATTTCCGTTTGTCCGGGCTTGCGCGGATTGACCCACACGCCATCGTTGTTCCACCATGCCTGGGCAGAGACGATGTCGCCGATGGCACCTTCCTTGTATTTTTTGTATAGCGCGCGATAGGAGTTCTGATAATGACGTTGCAGTCCAACCACCACGTTCAACTTTTTCTTTTTTGCAATTTCTGCTGCCTCCAGCACGCGCTTGATACCGGCAGGATCAGTGGCCACGGGCTTCTCCATGAAGATCTGCTTGCCCTGGCGGACAGCCTCTTCGAAGTGAATAGGGCGGAAGCCTGGAGGTGTAGTGAGAATAACTACGTCGGCAAGTGCCATGGCTTTCTTGTAGGCATCAAACCCGACAAACTTATTCTCTTCTTTGACGTCGATGCGATTCTGGATGTTGCCGCTTGTACCCGACCAGTCGGAGATGTCGTCGCTGGTCAGCGCCTTGTAGCAGTCGTCGAGCCGGTCGCGGAAAGCATCAGCCATGGCGACGAGCTTTACATTCTGTTTGGTGAGCATCGCCTGCATGGCCGCACCGGTACCGCGGCCGCCGCAACCAACCAGTGCAACTTTGATAGTGTCGTCAGCTGAACTGTTGAATAAACTTGCATTTGACAGCGCAGGCATCACAGCAAGGCCGCTCGCCAGTACTGTACCCTGTTTCATGAAATCTCTGCGGGACTGTTTGTTGGTATCCATGGTTGTGTGGGTTTCGTGCAATTATTTGAAATATTGGTTGTAGAACTTTTCAATCTCTTCCGCACCAGGTTGCCGGACCGGCCGTACGACGCGGAACCCTATGCCCGCACCGTCTGTGAGCCACCAGCGACTTTTGGGAATTTGCGGGTCGCGCACATTCCATTTCGCGTCACTGGGAATGCGGTTGGAGCAACGCAGTTCAGACGCACCGTCCAGATAGGAGCCGCCCCGTGTGGTGCGCGGATAACGCGCAGCCGGTGGGACTAACGGATCAGTTCCGCTGATTTTTGTGAAATAGGCAGGGTCATATTGGTCAATGGTCCACTCGCTCACATTTCCAAGCATGTCAAAGAGACCCCATGCATTGGGCTTGCGCTCTTCAACCTTGTGAAACTTGCCGCCGCTGTTGTCTTTGAAATAGCCGACTTGCGCAAGCGACTGCGGATCGCTGCTGAAGGTTGATTTCTGTCCAGCCTTGCAGGCGTACTCCCATTCGGCTTCTGTCGGAAGTCTGTAGAAGTGTCCTGTTTTGGTATACAGCCATTTGCAATACATCATAGCAGCCTGCTGACTCATGCTGTTGGTGGGTTGCCGGTCGTCCCTACCCATGCCCCACGTCAGGTCAATGTATTGTGGTGTAGGTCTGGTAACGCCATCAATTTGCTTGCTTTGCGGCAGCGACAAATCCTTGAAAAACTGATCCCATTCGGCAAACGTCACTTCATGGGTGCTCATCCAGAATGCCGACACCTGCACTTCTTTCTGCGGGCCTTCGTCTTCTTCCCGGTGGCGTTCATCAACAGGACTGCCCATCAGAAATTTGCCGGCTGGAATCCCCACCATCCTGAAGGAAAGGGCACTGCCCTGCAGAGACTGGTCGTAGGTCTTGGGTACTTGAGCCAGCAGGCCGCCGGGGATGAACAACAGTGCGCAGAGGAAATGACGGTACATGCAGAATGAATGGATGGAAAAGTTAGGCAATCCCCGCGTGCCTCACAAGGAGCATTATTTGTAACTTGGTCCGCGGAGTTTGGAAATGATCTATGAGACACTCAATTGTCCTCTTCACCGTCTTGTTTGGTTTGATCGTGCATGCCGCCACCGGCCAACAGCAGCCGGTGAAGCCTGATTCAACAGCGTCTAAAGCTGCCTTGCCCGTCTACATCATCAAAATGGATGGTGGCGACAAGGAGGTGCGGATACCTCCGTCAGAAAAATTCAATCTGAACGATGTGCCGCCTGATCGGATTTTCCGGATTGACGTGCTCAAGCCCAATGGTCAATCGACGTCCACAGGCACCGTGATCATCACCCTGAAGAAAACCCCTCTGGACGAGCTGCCGGTTTGGTTGAAAGCCCGGTTGAAACCTGATCGTTGAGTCAGGTTAGTCTGTAATCGAACTATAGATAAGCGTTTTCACCCGTTCTGACAGATCACCATGTGAGGTTGCATACATCTGGTTGAAGATGAGTGCGACGATCTTCTCCTTCGGGTCCGCCCAATAGGATGTCATGTACGCGCCACCCCACGAAAATGTTCCGATGGAATACACACTGCGGGCGTCGTTCCGCTCAGTCTCCAGGCCAAAGCCGAGGCCAAACTGTTCGGTCACAGGGTCGAGTGTCTGATTGGTGAGCATGAGCTCAACCGTTTTGCGGCTCAGCAGCCGGGTGCCATTGAACTCGCCCTTGTTAAGGAACAGCTGAAGGAATTTTGCATAGTCTTCTACCGTAGAAGACAATCCGGCGCCACCGCTGAAATAGGTCCCCTCCAGCTTCGGATAATCCGGATTGACACCATCATAAACGGTCTTGGTTGCTCTGCGGTAAGTTCCGGAGCTGCCTTCATACAGTGTCACCAGCCGACTGTGTCTGTCAGGAGGAAGATAGAACCAGGTGTCTTTCATCCCGAGCGGTTCGAAAATCCGCTTGCGCAGGAAGTTGTCAAAAGACATGCCGCTCCAGATTTCAACCAGGTAGCCCAGCACATCATTGTTCAGGCCGTACGTGTAACGTTCGCCGGGATTGTGCTTCAGCGGGAGACCTCCGAGAAGCTTCATTTTCTCCGCGATGGTTCCCTTGTTGTTACCGATGCCGCTGACCAGGCCCGCCTTCGCATAGATGGCCTTGAATTCCTGGCTGCCAATGCCTGCATAATCGATACCGGACGTGTGGGTGAGCAGTTGGCGGATGGTGGGCTCGCTTTTGGCTTTTTCTGCGGTGAAAGAAGAATCGCGCATGTTGAAGCTGGTCAGTACCCGCGGGTTCTTGAACTCGGGGATGTACTTTGAGACCGGATCATCCAGAAAGAATTTCCCTTCTTCCCATAGCATCATCACCGCGAGGCTTGTGATGGCCTTGCTTTGAGACGCAATCCTGAAGATGTTGTCCGTCTTCATCGGGATTTTTGCTTCTGCATCGCTGTAGCCATATGCTTTTTCATGCACAATCTTGCCGTTGCGGATGACGAGTACCACCGATCCGGGAATCCACTGCTGGTTGATGTAATCGTTCACTACACCATCTATCCGTGCCAACCTCGCAGAGGACATTCCCGCTTCTTCTGGTTTTGCCATGACAAAGGATTTGACAGATTGTGCCTGCGCCGAAGCAGCGAGGATCAATAGAATGGCTGAGAATAATTGCTTCATGAATGTTGACTGTTTGCGGAGAATGTGATTATGGATTGCTCACCTGGAAAATGAATCTGCTTCGCGATAGGCCTGGATGAGCGCCAGTTCGCCCTCTTTGCCGGCGCCGGCGTTGCCGTGCTCCATACCCATCACGCCGCTGTATCCTTTGGTGTGGATGTGTTTGAAAATGTTCTTGTAGTTCATTTCACCGGTGCCGGGTTCATTGCGCCCGGGGTTGTCGCCAATCTGGAAGTAGGCGATCTCGTCCCAGCACAGGTCGATGTTAGCGATGATGTTGCCTTCGTTGCGCTGCATGTGATAGCAGTCGTAGAGTATTTTGCACGAAGGGCTTTTCACCGCCTTGCAGATCATATAGGTCTGGTACGAATGGCGCAGAAACAGATCGGGGTTGTCGCTGAGGGGCTCCAGCACCATGGTGAGTCCGTGGGGTTCAAAGATCTCGGCGCCGCGACGAAGGGCGTCAATGACATTGGCCGTCTGGACATCGAGTGGCAGATGGTGTTCGAAATAGCCAGGCACGACAGTCATCCACTTCGCATTGACGCGTTTGGCCACATCTACACATGCCTTGCATGTTTTTACAAAGGTGTCTTTGAAATCCTGTTTTCCGGTGGTGAGCGAAATCTTCCAGTTATCGCCGCCGTCCACCACAAATACGCCCATCGTCATCCCCAGTTGAGAAAGCGTCTTTCCGATGCGTTCTTGTTCGGACACAGGCCGGCCCAGCATGCCATTGTCTTCGATGGCTTTGAAACCCTGATCGGCCATGAACCGGATCTGATCCACAAAGTCAGCGCCACCGTGATTCTTGAACATGCCGTCATGGGGAGCGTAATTGAGTTGAAAGGGTTTGCCTGTAGGTGTTGCCGGAGCAGACCAGGTTTCAGCCCAGGGCTGGGCGACGGCAAGTGCTGCGCCAGCGCCGGCGACGGTACGTGAGAGAAAGTTCCTTCGGTTCATGTGTTATTGGTTAAAGAAGCGGATATTTCGGACTCAGAAGTTTGGGCAGTTGCTCAATTTCAGCAAAAAAAATCACTAGTGAAACTCTATCGTAACCTAACGGGAGCAGTCGTCGACAACCTCCACGAAATCTTTGAGGAAGGGCGCTACGCCGACAAGGTGATCGAGAAGAGTTTGAAACAGAACTCCAGGTGGGGCGCGCGCGACCGGCGGTTCATTGCAGAAGTTACCTACGATATTGTACGGTGGTTCCGCCTTCTGCAGTTCCTGACTGATGGCAAGATCGACTACTGGATGATTACGGGTGCCTGGTTCATTTCTCAGGATATCAGCCTGCCGGCGTGGCAGGAGTTTGAAGGTCTCGACCCTGCCCATGTCAAGGCGCGGCTGGTGCGTGCCCGAACGATCCGCAATGTGCGTGAGTCGGTGCCTGAATGGCTGGATACGCTGGGGGCCAATGCCCTCGGTGCCAACTGGGAGCGGGAACTGACTGCACTCAACAAACAGGCAGAGGTTGTTCTGCGTGTCAATACACTGAAGACGGACCGCACCACACTGGCGAGCCAACTGGCTGCCGCCGAGGTGGAGACGTCCACTGATGCCAGGTTTGCGGATGCATTGATCCTTGCCCGCAGACAAAATGTTTTCTTGCTGCCGTCATTCAAAGAAGGCCTCTTCGAGGTGCAGGACGCCGGATCGCAGTTGATTGCACCTTTTCTGGATGTGCAACAAGGCATGCGCGTGATCGATGCCTGTGCAGGTGCAGGGGGGAAGAGCCTTCATCTGGCCGCCCTGATGCACAACAAAGGAAGGCTGTTGAGCCTCGACGTGGAGCAGTGGAAACTTGATGAACTGAAAAAACGCGCCCGAAGAGCGGGCGCCGGCAATATTGAAACCCGGTTGATTGAAGGGTCCAAAACCATCAAGCGGCTGGAAGCTACTGCCGACCGGGTCTTGCTGGATGTGCCTTGTTCCGGACTGGGTGTCTTGCGCAGGAACCCGGACGCCAAATGGAAGCTGTCAGCAGATTTCATCGCTGAGGTACAGAAAACCCAGCAGACCATTTTGCAGGACTATAGCAAGATGGTGAGACCCGGCGGGAAACTGGTGTATTCCACCTGCAGCATTTTGCAGGATGAGAACGAAACCCGGATCAGGAATTTTCTGGGAACCGGTGCGCCATTTGAATTGGAAGACCAGCATACCATTCTTCCCTCCGAGGGGTTTGATGGCTTTTATATGGCGCGATTGGTAAAGAAGTGACTGCTTTTTGATGCGGCGTCGCAAAAAAACACCACTACCTTTCCAACGAATTCGCACTACTTCCGGTCATACACTCAGGAAACCCTCCTGAAAGCATGAATACAACAACCATTCTCCGTTCAGTTGCTGCACTTGCAGCCGCAGCCATTTTGCTGTCCTCCTGCGATGTTACCCATTCGGACGTCGTCAACCAGCCTGGCACGACACTTACAGCCAAAAGCGTCTACATGACCCCCAACAGTTCGGGGATCATCGATTTGCAATCGATGGTAAAGACGACCGAGCCAGTGACATTCAAAGTCACAAGCCAGCCCGTCAAAGGCTCCTTGCAGCCATACGGCAAATCACTGCTCAAATACACGCTGGCTGACAGCAGTTATGTGGGTGAAGATAAATTTGTTTTCACGATCACAGGAAGTAACAATGTTATTCTTGGAACCGATACACTCGGGATCATTGTAAAATCTGATACCACGAACATGCCTTGTACGATGCTGGCGCAGAACGACTTCTTTTATGAAATCACTAAAGACACTGTGATCGATGTACTTTCCAATGACTTTTTCTGCAAGGTGGATCGGTCGCAACTGAAAGTTACCATTGCCAGTGTAGAGATGAACGGATCGCCGGTGTTTCTTCCCTACTATGGCACAGCTACAGTACTGGCCAATGGCAATATCAAATATGTTCCCGGAAGTCAGTACCAGGGTGCCGACAAATTCGTGTACATGGTTGAGAAGCCGGAGAATGTACCCAACCAGGGCGATCCCAAGGTCACCACGCTTGGTTTTGTCTACCTCATCGGCGGATCATCCTGCTCCAAAAGCATGCGCCTGCACGACGACGTCTTTACTTTCGATGTAAACCCGGCAGGCTTGTCTGATACCACATGGTTCTTCCTTCCAGTCACCGCCAATGACAGCATGTGCACGAACGCGCTCAACGACTACAGGTATTCCCTGATGAAGTTTCCCGCAGGCACGCTGAAACTGGTGAGCGGCTATGACTACTACTACCAACTTCCTGTCGGCGTAACTTTCCCCTACACAGACACATTCCAGTATGAGGTGTGCATCGATGGAACTTGTCAGAATGAAACAGTGACGATTAATTTTCAGGCAGGCAATGCTCCCTGTACCAATCCTCCAGCAGCGGTAGATGACCAGTTTGTACTCAGCAAGGATTCTGTGTCGGTCGGTGGCTATCTGCTGCCCGTGTTGTTGAATGATGTCATCTGCCCCGATCAGAAGGCCCTCGCCACCGTTACCGTTGCAACCAACACAACCCACGGCGTGCTGAGTTCGTCAGGGTTGGACTTCCTGTATCAACCTTCAGACACAACGACTGCGGTCTCTGACTCATTCAAATACAAATTGTGTGTGGGAGCAAATTGCAGTACGGGGAAGGTCGATATCATATTAAAATAGGTGTGACGTTAAGAGTTATCAAACAGACAAGTGAGCAGTCCGGCACATGGACTGCTTGCTGCTTTGTTAAAGGATGAGTAAAGAATGGTCCATTTGGGAAGGATGTAAGGCCGGCGACCCGCTGTCTCAGCGGCAATTGTACGAGCAATACAAGTCCAGGCTGATGGGTCTTTGCCGACGCTATGCAGCTTCACGGGAGGAGGCCCAGGACATGCTGCAGGATGCGTTTGTTAAAATCTTCCAGCGGATGAATCAAGTGGAGGCCCCCGACAAACTGTTCGCGTGGATGAAGTCGATTGCCGTGCGCACCGCGGTGGATCACTATCACCGACACAAGAAGCACCAGCACGAGGACCTGGAGGCCGCGGAGGAGATGAGCGACGACTACGAGCCGCTCGCAATGCTTGTGGACGATGGCGTGCTCGTGGGGCTGATCAACCAGTTGCCTGAGCGCAGTCGGCTCGTATTCAACCTCAACGTGGTGGAGGGATACGATCACGATGAGATTGCATCCATGCTGGAGATCACAACAGCTACTTCACGATCGCAATTGCACTACGCGAAGGCATTGCTGAAAACGAAACTGAAAGCCATAGGCATTCTACGGTATGAGCGAATCGCCTGACGATATGAAGCGAACCATCCGGGGACGGCTTTCTTCCTATGAAGAGCAGCCAGATACCGGCCTGTGGCAGCAAATTGAGCAGCGGACTGATGTTTCTTTGGGTGATCGGCTCGGCCAGTATGAAGAGATACCCGATGCAGCGGTGTGGACAGCTGTGGAAAAGCAAATGTCAACCCGGAGTCCGTGGAAGAAGGTTGTGCAGACCGCGTTTCTGATGCTGATACTCTCGTCATTGATGACCACCTCGGGCATTGAGTGGACCTTACCGGTTGCCAAAGAGCAGCCGACGGCACCTCAACACCTGGCAAATGAAATTGTGCCAACTGACCAGGCGGTTGTTACACATCCTGCAAACGAAGACAAAACAATCAACACCCATGACGTGGCCCCCCGGGTGGTGATTGCAAGGGAGAAAGTGGAGGTAAATGAGAGGAGTCTATTGCCGGCTGAAAGGGAGCCGCGGCAACGGGAGTACACCTCTTCGCTCCAATTTCCTGTTGTAAATCCTCATATGGATGGAACGTTGTGGGTGCCACGCGAATCGAAGCCAGCCAACACGGTGAAAAAATTTGAGCGACCTGCGCGTGAGAGGCGGACAGTTGGCGCCTACGCACTGGTGATGCCAACCCTGGGCTATCAGGAAGTGACGCCGCGCACGGATGACAACGTCCTGATTGCAGGCATCGACAAACTTTCTGCGTTTTCACCCAGACGCCTGGGCATTCGCGCCGAAGCGGGACTTCAGATACCCTTGACAGAGAAGTGGGAGTTGAATACCGGTGCTCTCCTTTATGTCAGAAGCCAGACGATCGGATATCGCTACTACACACCAGACCAGGTGCTGGTGACGCCCATGGGTAACAATACTTTCGAAGTGCGTCCGGAGGAGCAACATGGCACCTTTGAGTACACTGTCAGAAACATAGGATTGTTTGCCGGCGTGAACTACCAGTTCAAAGCGCAAAAGTACACGCAACGACTGGGCGCAGGCCTTGAGTTGCACAAGGGACTTTCGGGCCAGGGGCGTCTGTCGGGTGACAACCTGTATCTCTTTGGCCACTTGTATTACCGGCTCGAAATGCCGTTGTCGAAGCGGTTCTCATTGCTTGTGCAGCCCACCCTCAACTATTCACTGCGGCTGAATGAGCGCCTGACGGCTCCCTTTTACGTGAAGCCTTATGGGCTGGGATTGCACGCCGGTGTTGCATTCAAATTCTGATGGTGCGGCATGCAGTTTTCTTGCTAAATTGGCTACACAACCGCAACCATGCAAGACATCACTACCCGTGCTGATATCGAACTCCTGGTGAACACTTTCTATGAGCGCGTGCGCAAAAGTTCGATCGGATTTCTGTTTGATGACGTCGCACACACCGACTGGTCGCATCACCTTCCCAACATGTACAATTTCTGGGAGATGACGCTGCTGGGCACAGCCACTTTCAGCGGAAATGTGATGCAAAAACACTTTGTGCTGCACCACCAGCATCCCCTCACCACGGCCCATTTTGATACCTGGATGCAACTTTTTGAACAGACCGTACGTGAATTGTTTGCAGGCGACAAGGCTGAAGAGGCCATCCGCAGGGCACTTGACATACGCCGCCTCATGGAATACCGGGTCATCGGAAGTTGAAGGGCTATTTTCCTGATTTATTCCTGCTTCTGAGATGACTCTGAAAGACAAGCTTCCTGTTTCCTATTTGCTTTTCACGTCCCGCGGTCGCATCAACCGACTCACCTACTGGATTGCATCGCTCTTCATCTGGACGAGCTTCTATGTGTTATTCGTGTTGACAGACTCATTCATCTCTGATCGCTGGACATGGATCTGGTCACTCCCCCTCTTCCTCGCACTGTATGCCACCGCCGCCAAGCGGTTGCACGATCAGAACCTCAGCAGCCGCTGGCTGCTGTGTATACTGATTCCGGTGGCGGGCCCATTGTTTCTTCTGACGATCCTTGGGTTCAGGCCAGGCAGCAGACAAACCAATCGCTTCGGAATGGTCCCGTTTACAGCTCCCGACTATCTAACCAATCCGGAGGCACAGGCTATTCCACATCTTAAAACAGCAGAGCGGATTGTAAACGATGTCACGGGCCTGAACCCCATCGTCGTGTCGCGGGTCGAGGCGCCGGCCACACAGGAGGAATTGATTCGACTGGTAAGGGAAAGCACTGAGCCTCTTTGTATTGGCGGTGGACGCTTCAGCATGGGCGGACAAACGGCGAGCCCTGGATGCCTGCACATCGACATGCGCAAACTGAACAGGATCGTTTCTTTTTCACCATCAGAAGCAGTGATCTGCGTGGAGGCCGGCATCCGGTGGTGCGACATCCAGCAACATATTGATCCGCATGGACTGAGTGTGAAGATCATGCAGACGTATGCCAATTTTACAGTTGGCGGGTCACTGAGTGTAAACTGCCACGGCCGGTACATTGGTTTGGGACCGCTTATCCTGTCAGTGCGGTCGCTGGATGTACTCACTGCGTCCGGAGACATGATGCATGTGTCGCCGCACGAGCAGGCTGAGATTTTCTACGCCTGTGTAGGCGGATACAACGCTGTGGCTATCATCGTGCAGGCAGAGTTCGAACTGACTGCGAACAAGCCTGTTATCAGAAGCCACCGGAAAATGCCCCGGTCAGCCTACGGCGCTTTCTTTCGGCAACATGTGCGCGAAAATCCCCAAGTGGTCTTTCACAACGCGGATATCTATCCGCCGCATTACAAAACTGTGCGTGCAGTGAGTTGGACGGAGACGACGCGCAAGCCTACAGTGAAGACGCGGCTCATGCCCCTTGCGGCTTCATATCCGTTGGAGCGTTACTTTATTGGGGCGTTTGCCCGCGGCAACTTTGGCAAGTGGAGGCGGGAACATCTCATCGACCCGCTCGTTTTCTGGTTTACGAAAATCCACTGGCGCAACTACGAGGCAGGCTACGACGTGCGCGAACTGGAGCCCGCTTCCCGGGTGGATACCACTTTTGTGCTGCAGGAATATTTTGTGGGAATCGACAAGCTGGATGAGTTTACCAAACAGATGGCGGAGATATTTATCCGGCATCAGGTAAATGTCATCAACATCTCCATCCGCCACGCACGGAAGGACAGTGGCTCGCTGATGGCGTGGGCGCGCGAAGAAGTGTTTGCGTTTGTGGTCTACTACTGCCAGCGAACCGACGTTGTAGAAAAAAACAAGGTGGCCGTGTGGACGCGTGAACTCATCGATGCAGTCTTGTCGTCTGGCGGCACCTACTACATCCCTTACCAGGCACACGCTACGCCCGCGCAATTCATGAAGGCGTATCCGGGTGCAGAGAAATTATTTGAATTGAAGAAAAGAATGGATCCCGGCTATCGTTTTCGCAACGTGCTTTGGGACACCTACTATCAACCGACCCAGTTATGAAATCAGAATTCAAGATTGTTTTCGCGGAAACGACCAGCAGTGACTCCTTCTACCGGTTTTTGCAGGTGATCTTTCACCTTTTTCCGGAAGACAAGTTTCATCATCTGCTGCGCACAAAGTCACAGGAACTTGCAACAGACGAGGCAATCTACCAGAGCGTCCAGGCCGGATTGCCGGCCATCAGACCTTTTATGCAGCCACTCACTTACGCACTTCTGGCGCTCAGGAAGCAAAAGCGTGAAATGGCCCGGCAGGTTCAGCAGATTCTGGGTGACCGCCGGGAAATCAAAGGCTACCTGGAGATTGGTTCCACCGGCCGTTACATCAGCGAGTTAAAGAACCGGGTGAAGGTTCAGGATGGAATTTTTCTGACGAATGATATTCACCCTGATTATTCGCTGGCGGAAATTTTCGAGCGCGGCCAGCTGAGCAAGCTCGGCCAGTTTTTTGATCTCAACGACTACCGCCCCATTGATGCAGCCATCGTTCCGGATCAGTCCGTTGACGTCGTGACCTGTCACATCGGCCTGCATCATTGTCCCACCGATCGGCTGCAGGAATATCTTGCGTCAATCCACCGCATCTTGCGACCCGGCGGTCTATTTGTGCTGCGGGACCACGATGTCACAACACCCGCGATGGACACCTTTGTTTCTTTGGTTCATACCGTGTTTAACCTGGGACTCAATGCACCCTGGGAAACCAACCAGAAGGAGTACCGGTCGTTTAATTCCGTAGCTCATTGGGTGCGCGAGGTTGAAGCTGCCGGATTTAGCGACATGGGCTTTCGCCTGCTGCAGGATCTCGATCCTTCCATGAATACGCTGATGGGATTTGTCAGGAAGTAGAATGAGAAGATT
>JAIBBB010000093.1 GCA_019694905.1 Cyclobacteriaceae bacterium | reverse complement strand
AGAATGAGCCAGCGATTGGCCTTACTTTCATCGTTGATCACATCCCATTTCAGTACGCCCCACACCACGAACGCTGTAAAAAACGACGACATGGCGTATACTTCGGCTTCCACAGCTGAAAACCAGAATGAATCTGAAAAGGTATAGGCGAGAGAGCCAACCAGACCTGCGCCCATGAGCACCCAGGTCTTGTCGGTGGTGAGTTCTTCAGATTTTGTGATGCCCATCATTTTGCGGCCAAAAAGGGTGATGGACCAGAACAGGAACAGGATGGTGAAGGCGCTGGCCAGCACACTCAGGAAGTTGATCCAGTAGGCCACTTTGGTGACGTCCCCAAAAGACAGAAAGGAAAACACACGACCCAGCAACAAAAAGAGAGGAGCCCCGGGAGGGTGGGGTACCTCCAGCTTATAAGAAACCGCTATAAATTCACCACAATCCCAATAGCTGGCGGTTTCTTCAAACGTCAGCCAGTAGGTGACCAGGGCGACGCCAAAAACGATCCAGCCGGTGAGGTTGTTGATCTTTTGAAAATTCATGGTGTTACAGTCAAGAATGAACGGGCAAATTAGCTAAAAAGATTGGTTGATCGGCGGGCGGCCTATTTGTAGACCACAACGAAAAAAGCCAGCCAGAGTATATAAATCGGCACATAGGTAAACAAAATGGTCAGAAATCCTTCGCGGTAGCTCCTGCGGGAAAAGTGCTGGACACCCTTCGCTGCCAATAGCCAGTATCCGACTTCAAAGATGTTGAGGGACTTGAGTGGATAATGCCATTGGGCCGGCACATCCTCGAAGGCGAAGAAGTTCATCAGGGAAAAGGGGTAGAAGGCGCGGATTTCATAAATATTGGGGTCTGTGTCCACCACCAAAAACCAAATGATGCGAAGCAGTTCGGGAATGATAAAGATCAGTTCACTGGTCATCACAACTTTCCAGCATTGTGTGTAGGTTACGCGATAGCCGAAAGTGAAGCAGCCCGTCCAGATCACAAACGCCAGAACGATGAACTTCCAGGCGTAAATAAGGGGTATGGAAAAGTACTGAAGTGCGCTCCGGACGTATAATACTGAGCCGGCTGACTGTTCTTCAAGGAACTCAAACGCCGCAGTTTCGTTTTCTATGAAGGACTTCTTGACGAACAGCAAGACGAGCGTACTTAGGCACACGAGCAAAAACAGCTGCCGCTTGGAGGTGTCAAAAAAAGACTGGGTGGGAGCTGCTGAGGTGTTATTTTTGAGCATTGTGAAAGGTAAAACTTATTTGATATGGATGGTGGCGGGTTTGCTGCTTTGCCACACACGGGCAGTGCAGGGCCATGCGCTGAGCAAGGATACAACCATTATTCTCATTTCTGACATCAATGTACAACTCGAGGCCACTCAGGCCTTAAACGACTTGTACAATTTTAGGTTTGATAAAGCAGAAAAGCAGTTCGGGTGGTTCAAGCAAAAGTACCGCTGGCACCCTCTCCCGTACTTCCTTCTGGGTCTCAGTGAATGGTGGAAGATTCTGCCAGATCCCAAAAACACGCAGTACGACGATACCTTCTTTGCTTACATGGACAGTTCCATCCTTGTAGCGGAGAATCTCTACAAGAAGCATCCGGAATACCGGATTGAGGCTGCCTTTTTTCTGGCTGCATCCTACGGATTCAAAGGCCGCCTGTATGCCGATGAAGACCGCAAGAACTGGCGCAAGGCTGCCGCCGTCGGCAAGACCGCATTGGAGTATCTGGAGATATGCAAGACCCAGAATAACCTGAGCCCCGAGCTGTTGTTCGGCGATGCCCTTTACAATTATTTTTCTGTCTGGGTGCCGGACAACTACCCCGTACTGAAGCCGGTTATGTGGTTTTTCCCGAAGGGGGACAAGGCATTGGGACTCAAACAACTCAAGGAAGTCTCGTACAACGCATTTTACACACGCACGGAGGCCATGGTTTGGCTGATGCGTATCTGCAACAGCTACGAAAACGACCAGCAACGGGCGCTGCAATTGTCGGAATACCTTCACCAGACGTACCCTGACAATCCATACTTCCACCGATACTACGCGCGGATGCTGTACTCCCGGGGGATGATCCCGGAAACCGAACAGCAGTCGCTTCAGATTCTCCAGCGACTCGACAGTGGTCGTTTTGGGTATGAGGCAACCAGTGGCCGATACGCCGCATTCTACCTTGGACAACTCAATGAGTGGAGGAAGAAATTCGAGGATTCCAAAAAGTACTACAGGTTGTCCATGCAGTATGCGGAGCAAAACAACTCACAGGAGTCCGGGTACTACCTCTACTCGATGATTGCCCTGGGTGAGATCGCTGAAAAGCAGGGCAACAAAGCCGAAGCGCGCAAGTATTTCAAGGAAGTGAAGAAAAAGGCCGGTCGGAAGAATGAGGCATTCAAAGACGCCAAGCGACGGCTGAAGAATATGGAAAAGGGAGATTAGGCAATTCCCCGGTTCCCACTCAAAGTGGTACCTTTGAAAGGTGGAGACCCGTGACCTGCTAATCACACCAGCCTACCTCGCAATCCTCTTCGCCATTGCGTTCTGGTTGCGCCCCTACTTTACTGACTCCACCACCTATCGGTACTTTTTTCCTGCCTTCACCTTCAAAGTGATCGGAGCGCTGGCCCTTGGCTTCATTTATACCTTCTACTACCACGGCGGTGATACCTTTAATTTCCATACGCATGGCAGCCGTCATATCTGGGACGCATTTGTCGATTCTCCGGACACAGGGCTCAGCATGATGTTTTCGGATGGAAAGCATCAGGAATCCTTCTATCGTTATTCAAGCCGGATCTTCTTTTTCGGCGATAAGTCTTCATTCTTTCTGATCCGCATCGCTGCCTTCTTTGACCTCTTTACTTTCAGTACCTACAGCAGCACAGCCTTGTTTTTTGCCGTCTTCTCATTCCTGGGGTCCTGGATGTTGTTTACTACATTTTACAAGCGATATCCGGAAGGTCATTTCCTGATAGCCATTGCCTGCCTGTTTGTGCCTTCCATGGTATTGTGGGGTTCGGGGCTGCTGAAGGACACCATTGTCATGTCTGCATTAGGGATGATGACTTATTGTGTGGACTACCTGTTCAATCAGCGGAAGTGGTCATTGTTTTACCTGCTTGTCTTGTTGCTGGGTCTCTATCTGGTCTTTTCACTCAAGAAATTTGTTCTGCAGGCCTACCTGCCTGCCGCACTATTCTGGGTGTATCTCACCAACGTGCAACGACTCCGGTCGGTGATGGTCCGGATCCTCGCCCTTCCGATCATTGTGATACTGCTGGTGGCAGGTGCTTACTATTCTGTCGTCCGAGTGGGTGAAGGTGACCAGCGTTATTCTCTGGATAAAATTGCAGAAACGGCCCGTATCACTGCCATTGACATCCGGTATCAATCCGGCAAGGACGCCGGCTCCGGCTATACCCTCGGCACGCTCGACGGTACTTTTGCATCCATGCTCCGCCTGTCACCCCAGGCCATCAACGTCACACTTTTCAGACCCTACTTGTGGGAAGTGCGCAACCCGCTCATGCTGATGTCTGCACTGGAAAGTACTGCCTATCTCGTTTTTGTGCTTATCATTATCTACCGCTGTGGCTTTGCAATCTTCCGGTATATCAACAACCCGGATGTGCTGTTCACCATGGTCTTTTCACTCGTCTACGCCTTCGCCGTCGGAGTCTCCACCTTTAATTTTGGCACCTTGTCCCGGTACAAGACACCGCTGATGCCTTTCTTTCTGATCGGACTGATTGTGGTCTACTTGCGGAACAAGCCCGAGAACGTTGCTTCGTTGGATCGAACAGAATAACGCGTCCTGACAGTTTCCTGTCCGGCCTTACCCAACTGTTGGCGCAGAGGGGCATTGTCCAGCAGCATGCGCAGGCAGGTAAGCCATTCTTCTGTGGTGCTGCACAAAAATCCATTCCTGCCGTGTTCGACTATTTCCTTATTGACACCTACCGGCGAGAGCACAGACGGGATACCCAATGCCATGTATTGGAGGGCTTTGAATCCGCATTTTCCTTCTGCCCACATATCCTGAACCAATGGCATGACGCCGATGTCGAGCTGCATCAGGTCAGGGATTTCAGTGTCCTTGCTCCAGCGACGAAACTCCAGCGAGTTCAGGTGCCATGCCGGTGCATGGTTGCAAATTACCACAAACCGGAATGTGTGGGTTTTCTCAAGTTCCCTCAGGGCAGGTAGCAGAGGTTCAAGATATACAAGTGTTGAATGGGTACCTGTCCACCCAATGACCGGCAGTTCGTGCGCCTGTTCCGGATAGAGTAACCTGTTGTGAAGCAACTCGGTGTCAATGGTAGTAGGATTCAACACGACATTACTATTATAGGTGCTGGCGTATCGGCACAGGTAGGCGTTGCCGGCACTGATCCTGTAACTCCACCTGCAGATCGAGGCAACCTTGTCATGCCATTTCAGACTCGCTGCCAACCGGTTTTCAGCGCTGGTATTGGGGATCCAGATGGCATCGTCAAAGTCGTAGATAATTTTGCGGCGGAGTACATGGGCAAGTATCCATTCAAACACCGGCGGACCAATCGGCGCGGCCTCGCGATGGATAAGAACAAAGTCGAATGCAGGCGCCCTAAAGAGATCTGCGGTTCGGCGAAGTAACCCTGTGAGCAGTGCCATGGATTTTGTCCAGGTATTTCCTTCCTTATAGAGTCGCTGCCAGGCGCGCAGCGACCAGAATGGTGAAATGGTAAAAGTAAACGATGCACTACTTGAGCGTTCCAGATACTGTTCAAACCGGAATCGCTGTGAAGGCGCTTCGCCGGCAGGATAGGGACAAAGAATGAGTACCCGCATAACAGGATCAAAGGGGGAAATTAGTTACTTTTGATTTGCTTTGCCGCACCTTGAACACGTAGTTTGACAGATTCCGATGGATGGGCGGGAGCCAGGTAAACTTTTTACGGATTGACAGACTTCATGCCGGAGGAACAGGTGCATAGCAGCGAATCGATCGAATTGAAGATCGAGCCACCCAGGCGGTTTTCTCTGAACCTCGCTGAACTATGGTTTTACCGTGAGTTGTTTTACTTCTACACCTGGCGGGATATCAAAGTCCGCTACAAGCAAACAATGCTTGGCTTGCTTTGGGTCGTGCTCCAACCAGTGATTACCGTCACGATTTTTACTGTCTTTTTTGGACGGACTCTTCAGATATCTACCGGATTACTGCCCTATCCCTTGTTTGTTTTTTCAGGACTCCTGTTCTGGAATGCCTTTTCAGCTTCACTGGTGAGCGCGGGTAACAGTATGATCACCAATGCTCCAATCATCAAGAAGATCTATTTCCCCAGACTCATCATACCCTTGTCTGCTATGCTGGTCGCCATGCTCGATATGCTGGTGGCCGGTTTGTTGTTTCTGGGTATGCTCCTCTATTATCAGATCGCTCCTACACTCTCCGGACTGCTCCTGTACTGGCCCGCCGCCTTCCTGTTGATGCTGGTGGGAACTACCGGACTGAGTTGCTGGTTGTCGGCCCTCACTGTCAAGTACCGCGACGTGCGGTACGTTGTTCCTTTTGCCCTGCAAGTCATGTTGTTCCTTTCTCCGGTTATCTATCCGATTTCAATGGTGTCCTACCCGGGGCTGCAGTATGTGCTGGCGCTCAATCCGATGTATGCCGTCATTGAGATTTTCAGGGGTTCATTTGGACTGGCCATGGACTCCACGCTGATGACCATCAGTGCAGGATCCGCGTTGCTTCTTTTTGCCATCGGTGTCAGCTACTTCAAGCGAACAGAGAACTACTTTGCCGATATCGCGTGAAACCAATCCTTGAAATATCGGGTATCTCCAAGCAGTTCAAACTGTTTCATCGCGGCTTGCCGTACCTGAGCATGCGCGACAAGATCATTGATATCTTCCGGTCACGAGAAGAAGTCGAGCAGTTTTGGGCATTGCGCGATGTTTCATTCTCAGTTAATCGTGGCGACTCTGTCGGTATCATTGGCCGGAACGGCGCGGGCAAATCCACCTTGCTGAAAATTCTGTCGCGGATCACACCACCCACTACCGGCAGCATTATTTGCAGAGGAACGCTCGCGAGCCTGCTCGAGGTTGGGACAGGCTTTCATCAGGAACTGAGTGGCCGGGAAAACATCTATATGAACGGATCGATTCTGGGAATGAAGAAGACAGAAATTGACCGTCGTTTTGATGAGATCGTTGATTTCTCCGGCACGGAAAAGTTTCTTGACACCCCCCTCAAGCACTACTCCAGCGGCATGCAATTGCGGCTTGCTTTTGCGGTAGCCGCGCACCTCGAATCTGAGATCCTCATCATCGACGAGGTACTGGCGGTAGGCGATGCTGAATTCCAGAAGAAGTGCATCAGAAAAATGGAAGATGTGACCGGACAAGGTCGCACACTGCTTTTTGTAAGCCACAATCTCCCCACCCTGAAAGCCATTTGTCGCACCGGCGTTCTGCTCGGTGAGGGCAAACTGGTGGCCCAGGGTTCCATCGACGAAGTCATTGATATCTACAGCCAGTTTCACCGCAGCCAGGAACTCATCACGAACAGCATCCACTATTACCAGCCTCACATCAAAGTGCACGAGGTGGTAATCAATGGTTCTGCAACCAACTCGGTGATTGTGGACAATGACAGGCTTCATATCCGGACCACCGTGGAGTTCATGAAGCGGACCAATTTTGAATTGGATGTTCATTTCAAGAAGCAGGAGCTCCCCGTGGCTTCCTATGCCAACTTTGTAAATCATGAAGTGGAGCAATTTGAACCAGGCATCTACGATCTGAACTACGAGATTCGACTCCCGGCACTGAGAAGCGGCAAGTACCGGCTGGACCTTTTCTTCACAGAGCCCTTCGCATCCTGGTTTGCAGTTTCAGAGAACATCATCGAAGTGGATGTGATCAACGGGCATCACCACACATTTCTCAACAATGCGAACCTGAAGTGGGGCACCACCCTGCTGGAGGGATCCATGAGCCGTCACAAGCGCACGTCCTGAAGCCGCAATGGGTGGGGCCTATCATATTGCGCTCGGCTTTGACCAGAACTATCTCTGCCCCTTCTATGCACTCGCTGATTCCCTGCAGGCGCTGCATGGTGACGGTGACCTTGTCGTGCATGCAATGGTCAGTGGCGTCAGTGAAGCCGACAAAGAGGATATCGTTCGCTTTCTGGCTACCCGGCATAACCGAATCATCTTCTATGAACCGGATCAGGCACTTGTCGACCGCTTTGTGTTGCTGAACAAATGGACGGGTGCAGTCTACTACAGGCTGTTTCTGCCCTTGATGGTGCCACCTTCAGTGTCGCGGTTGTTGTATCTCGATACGGACATTATTGCGGTGAGGCCGCTGCATGACTTGTTTGGTCAGCCACTGAACGGCCAGGCCGTGGGCGCCGTGGCGGACAACTATGTTGGTACACAGCCGCTCATTGGTATCACCGAGGTGGGCGAGTATTTTAATTCCGGTGTACTCCTGATAGACATTCCTGCCTGGAAAAGGCAACTGGTTACTGAGAAGGCGATTGACTATCTCA
Source organism: Cyclobacteriaceae bacterium (assembly GCA_019694905.1). GTDB lineage: Bacteria > Bacteroidota > Bacteroidia > Cytophagales > Cyclobacteriaceae > ELB16-189. The sequence goes on along the minus strand of JAIBBB010000093.1, from coordinate 5,042 downwards.
ACCGGTATCCGGAGCGGATCCGGTTTGTCGATCAGTGTGCCCTCAATGCGGTATTGCAAAAGCAATGGTATAAAATGCCGGGCGTTTTCAACGCGATATATTCACGGATTCCGCAAGAAGTTCCTACCCGCGTCTTGCGAAGTGAATTCCTCCCAGCCCAGTATCTGATACATTTTACCCTGAACCGCCCCTGGGAGATGCTGTCAAAGAATCCCTTCAACTACCTCTACCGTCAACACTTGAAACGTACACCTTACGGTCAACGCCGCAAGGTCATCATTGATTTTGAGTGGGCGAAGGTGCCGGCCTGGTGCCGGCTGCGACTCATCCAATGGTATGTGAATCAACCCTTGCTCTCGTCACTGTGGCGCACCATCAAAGGAGTGGTAACCAGCCAGTCATGACCACCCGGATTCAATCACAAGAGGGAATTACGCTCGTTGTTCAATCTTTCGGCAGATGGAACGAATACCGCCGGGCGATGCTCTGTGTATTGAGCTACGCTGCCGTCACCGGCGGCCGGGTGAATGATGTCATCCTTTTTACGGACAGACCGGATGTATTTGCAGACGCATTCGCAGATCTTCCCGTGCGATATGTGCTGCTGACACCTGAGAAGATCCGGTCCATGCGCGGTCAGATTGATTTTCTTCACCGGATGAAGATCGCGCTGATTGAAGAAGCGTTTGGTATGACGGAACGACCACTCCTCTATGTTGATTCGGACGCGTTCTTCCTGAAGGATCTCACCCCGCGGGTGGTGGGCTTGTCCGATGCGGAGGCACTCATGCATGTGCGTGAGTATGAATTCGGGTCGCTTCGCAACATGCCCTTGCCGGCCGGAAAACCTTTTCGCGCATTTGTTGAATTGATCGACAGCCATGCGTTTGATGTGCCATCAGGCACGATGCGCGTCAGCCCGGAATGGTCATCATGGAACGCAGGAATCATGGCATTTCACCCTTCCCATCGCGGTCTTCTTGCTGAAGTGTACCAGCTCACAGACCAGTTTTTTGTGCCTACGGGCAATCATGCCAGTGAACAATATGCATTTTCGATCGTGCTGCAGAATCACACCCGAATTCAACCCTGTGATGACGCGATCTATCACTATTGGTATCGGGTGCAGAAGCAGGTGGTGGATGAACTCCTGGAGCGGGAGCTCACCTTTGAAGTCATGAAGGGAAGCCTGCAGGAGCGGATAGGAGTGGTGAAGAACTGGATTTCTGGCCTCCCGGCTTTGCTGGAGCGGCACCCCGCCATCATTCGCGACCGCGCTATTCAATCGCTCCACGAGAACCAGTGGCGCAAGGGCTTCGGACTCGGACTCCGCTACCTTAGTGGTAAGCCAAATGATGGTACTTTTGTACGCGACATGCTTTACCACCTGCGGCGCATGTTGTTCAACATCAACTGAAATGCAAGCGGCCATCAAGATCGGCTTTTGTATCGCCTACGATTGGTACTTCCTGCGTGAGGCGTTGCCTCAGGTGTATGCCGACGCTGATGTCATTCTGCTGGCACTGGATCGCCGTCGCATGAGCTGGTCAGGAAAACACTTTGAATTTGACGAGGATGGATTTCGCACTTTGGTAAAGGAGTTGGACACCGAAGGAAAGATCACGCTGTATGAAGATGATTTCTTTGTACAAGGACATAGCCCCATGCAGAATGAAGTGCGGCAGCGCAACCTGATGGCCGCAAGACTGGGTCCGGGAGGCTGGCACATCCAGCTGGATTGTGATGAGTACTTTATCAATTTTGCCGGATTTGTCCGCTATCTCCGTCGGCTGAACCCGAAGCGTTTTCAGCGTACCAATGTATGCTGCGACTGGATAACGTTGTTTCGACAGGTCGATGAGGGGTTCTTGATTGTCTCCCATGACCATCCCCGGCAAATTGAGCGGATTGCTATCGCGACGCTTTCTCCCCGGTATGAGTACGGACGCCGGAATGGTGATCGCAACCACTTCGCTCCATTTGGCATCGTTCATCAGTCATGGGCGCGTTCTGAGGCCGAAATTGCCACCAAGTTGTCCAGCTGGGGGCATGCCCATGACTTCGATGCCAACGCTTTCATGAGTTTCTGGAAGAGCCTGACACGGGACAGCGCCACCACTGTCCGGAACTTTCACCCGATCCATCCTGCGGTGTGGAGCCGGCTCTCCTGGGTGGCAGGCAACACAATGAGAGAAGTTTTACAACACCTGGCGCAACAGCCACACCAGGGATACAATGCCTGGCAGCGGGCACTGGCAAACGCGCGATGGATCAATTCGTTCAGAAGCAGACTAAGCAAACTTCGACCGAAGTAAAATGGGGTCCATCCGATTCTTGCTGGCGCTCTCCGTGATACTGGTTCATGCCGGATCACTCTTCGGTGTGAACTTACTGCCGGGATTTGTGGCCGTCGAATCTTTCTACATTATTTCAGGCTTTTACATGGCGATGGTGTATCGCGAGAAGTACATCCGGTCCACTCAGCCCGTGAATGACTTTCTCGTCAACCGGTTCCTCCGGCTTTACCCCCTCTATTTACTTGTCGTCCTGATGACCATCGCCTTCAGCCTGGCCATGGGTTGGTGGAGGGGATCTTTCGGGCAGCTTCAGTTTTACATGGACCATGCCGCTGCTTATCCCTCCAATTTCAGTTCACTCGTTTTTCTCGGTGTTTCGAACCTCACCTTGCTGTGCCAGGACTGGATTACGTTCTTCAGTTTTGACGCAGAGGGTCAGCTTCGCTTTACAGGCCTCCAGCAGGAGATGACCGTGCAGCCCTTCCTGTTTGTCCCCATCGCATGGACGGTGGCAGTCGAGATGTTCTTCTACCTTTTTGTGCCGTGGCTTGCCCGGTTTGCGAACCCCTGGCGGGTGCTCACAGCCCTGGCACTGGCGCTCGCCGTTCGCGCATTGCTCTGGCAACTCTTCGAGGTCAGAGACGGATTTGCCGTCTACCGGTTCGCACCCACAGAATTTTTCTGGTTCCTCCTTGGCATGCTGTCGTACTACCTTTATCACCACAGACTCTTCCCCCGAGGCAGATTTGGCATGCCTGGTCTGGTACTGATACTCTTGCTGATTTTTGGCTATCCATGGCATGATCAGCCCTGGCTGGTGTTCGGCGCAGTGTTCTTGTTCACCCTCGCCATTTTCTACCAGACAGCCGGCTGGAAGTGGGACCGCCTGCTGGGTGAGATGACTTACCCAATGTACATCAGTCACACGTTCTTCTACCTGATAGTGATGGCCAACCATTTTCCGCGACCGTATGGTACAGCACTGCCACTGGTAGTTATCACGTTGGCCTTTTCTCTTCTTGTTTATTATGGTATTATCCGGCCAATGGAACGGTTGCGTGCCAATCGCCTTGTCGCACATTCACGCACATGAATACACCAGAGGTATCAGTTATAGTTATCAACTACAACACATGGCGTCTGACGTGCGCCTGTATCGAAAGTGTGCGTCAGCGGGCGGTGGGCGTGTCTACTGAGATCATTCTCGTCGACAACGCTTCCACGGAGCGGCCAGCGACAGATTTTCTTGGTTTGTTTCCCGATATCACCCTGATCGCGAGCCCCACGAATGTCGGGTTCTCAGCAGGCAACAACCTGGGTATTGCAAAGGCCCGTGGGCGCTATATCCTGTTGCTCAACAGCGATGCGGAACTGATCAATGATGCCGTCACTGTCTGCAGGGACTTTCTGGTGCAACACCCGGACGTGGCTGCCGTATCAGGATTGCTCCAGTATCCAAACGGAACAGTTCAGCATTGCTGCCAACGATTCCCGTCAATTGGAGCGAGGTTGTATGAACTCCTGCGACTCCAGAAATTTCTACCTGGCTCAATGACTGACAGGGTTCTGCTGGGTTCATTTTTCGACCACCGCAGGATCATCTTTCCCGACTGGGTGTGGGGTACCTGCTTCATGTTTCCTGTATCAGTCCTTGAGATTTTCGATGACGGAAAACTGCCGCAGGATTTCTTTATGTATGGAGAAGACATGGAGTGGTGCATGGAGTTTCGGAGGCGCGGTTACCGCATTGGTTACCAGCCGGAAGCACAGGTGCTTCACCACCTGGGCCAGAGCAAAGCCCCGCGCAACAGCATGATGGAGGCCAATATGAGTACGTTCATGCGCCGGTATTATGCAGGCTGGCAGCGCAGCCTGATCAGCTTGCTGGACAAGATGTTGTGATATCAAGGCGACAGGTCAAATCCCTTCTCATTTTTGGTTAGTTTTACCACCTGCCCGGGACATACCTGACTTGCCTTCATGGACACGGAACTCAGTACCAGCGTTGTGATTCCGACCTATAACGGGTCAGCCAAAGTTGCCCGCCTTCTCGAATCACTCCTGCGACAAACGAAAGCACCCGGCGAGGTGGTTGTTGTCGTGGATGGTTCCACCGATGGGACGGCAGAGGCGCTGATGCCATGGCGCGGGCTGCTGCCACTGCAGATTGTGGAACAGCCCAACACGGGCCGGGCAGCGGCGCGCAATGCAGGTGTACAAAGAAGTGCGGGAGAGTTGTTGATCTTCTTTGATGATGATGTAACCCTGCCACCAGATTGTCTTCAGAAGCATGTTGCCTTCCACGCCACCCGTGAGGGATTGCTGACGGGCAACCCGCAGGAGACACCAGGACCCGACAAATCTGACCTGCAGAATTACAAGGGCATGCTGGTGAAGCGATGGGTGGAAAAATACAATCCTGGACTCAACCGGTTGTCGGACAACCAGGTCTTTTTTACCGGAGCCAATTGTTCAGTAAGGCGTTCTGTGTTTGACAGGCTGAATGGATTTGATGCTGCTTTGCGCGACATCGAGGACCAGGATTTTGCTCAACGTGCAATTGACAAAGGTGTGCCTGTTTGGTTCGACCTGTTCAACACAGTGGAGCACCACGACGAAATCACCTGTGTACGATATATCCGGCGTTTGCGGGAATATGCTACCTGGCATCGGGTGCTGGCAGAAAGGTATCCCCTGCGAACACACCGCGGCGCACGATCTGCCGGATGGAAGCGCCTGGTGTAT
>JAIBBB010000330.1 GCA_019694905.1 Cyclobacteriaceae bacterium | reverse complement strand
AGTCAGTTTCCGTTGAAACCCCTAAAACAGGCTCGCGAACGAGGGTACCGAAATCGGTATCAACTTTGCGATAAGCCGCCACGAACCAAACACCATGGAATCAAAGCAAGGCAAAATTCTGATCGTTGATGACAACGAAGACCTGTTGAAGGCGGCCAAGATGTACCTGAAGCGGCACTTTGCCCAGGTAGACATTGAAAAGTCACCCGAGGCCATTCCCGGGCTCATGGCGAATGAATCCTATGATGTGATTCTGCTCGACATGAACTTCACCAAAGACGTCAGCAGCGGCAGCGAAGGTTATTACTGGCTTGAGAAAATACTGCAGATTGATCCGAGCGCCGTGGTGGTACTGATCACTGCCTACGGTGATGTACAAATGGCCGTCAAAGCGATCAAGGCCGGCGCCACAGATTTTGTGTTGAAGCCCTGGGAGAATGAGAAACTACTCGCCACGCTGTATTCATCCATGCGTCTTCGCGAAACGCGTGACGAAGTGGAACACCTCCGGCAGAAAAATCAGGAGATCAATGTATCCATCAACGAGCGCTTCTCTGATATCATTGGTCAAAGTCAGGCGATGCAGCGGATTTTCCAGACGATCGAACGGGTTGCGCGCACTGACGCAAATGTCTTGATCCTCGGTGAAAACGGCACCGGCAAAGAGTTGATCGCGCGTGCCATTCATCGCCATTCCTCGCGGGGACGGGAGTCGTTTGTGAGCGTAGACCTTGGATCGATTACAGAGACGCTGTTTGAGAGTGAACTTTTCGGTCACAAGAAGGGCGCCTTTACGGACGCCCGCGAGGACCGGCCCGGCCGGTTTGAGCTGGCCAACAACGGCACGTTGTTTCTGGACGAAATCGGAAACCTCTCGATGCCTTTGCAGGCAAAATTGCTGAGCGCCCTGCAGAACCGAAAGGTAAGCCGGGTAGGTTCCAACAAAGAAGTCCCTATTGATCTTCGGCTGGTGTGTGCAACCAACATGCCTCTGTACGACATGGTGAAGGAAAACCGATTCAGGCAGGATCTGCTCTACCGTATCAACACCATCGAAATAGAGATTCCTCCGCTCCGTGAGCGACTGGAGGACATCCCGCTCCTCGCCAGTCACTTCCTGAAGCAATACGCCGGCCGGTACGAAAAGCAAGTGAGCAAGATCAGCGAAGCCGCCATGGTGCGGATGCACAAACATCCGTGGCCGGGTAATATCCGGGAGCTACAGCATGCCATAGAGCGGGCAGTAATTCTTTGCGCAGGGTCAGTGCTGCAGCCGGAGGATTTCAACTTCACCGCCTCAGTAACCCGCGACAACGATCAACCGGTAAACCTGGATCAATTCAATCTGGAAGAAGTTGAAAAGTTGCTGATCCGGAAAGTGCTCAAGAAGTTCAATGGGAACATCACACAAGCAGCCTCCGAACTGGGTCTCACCCGGTCTTCCCTTTACCGACGACTAGAAAAACACGGTCTGTAGATGCTCCGTGACTTCCGTTCGCGCATACTGATTCGGGTGCTCATGCTGGCCATCGCCCTGATGCTGATGGTACTCATGTTTATGCGACAACAAATGGTCTTCGCCGGCAGTCTGATGGTGCTGGTGGTGGCCTTGCAGGTGGCAGAGCTCTTTCGCTTTACCACTCAAACCAATCGCAAACTCACCCGGTTTCTGGAATCCATCCGCTACCAGGACTTTGTATCCGGATTCACGTCCGACCACCAGTTGGGTCATTCTTTCAAGGATCTGAATATTGCATTCAATGGTGTCCTGGAGGCTTTCCGTAAAGCCCGCTCGGAAAAGGAAGAACACTGGCAGTACCTCAACACGGTGGTCCAGCAAGTTCGCACCGGCATACTGTCATTTGATGAAGAGGGCCAGGTTCAACTGGTGAATACCAACGCGAAGCGGTATTTGGGGGTTAACAGTTTGGGGCACATGGAGGAATTGGCGCAGGTCAATCCGGACATGCTGCGAGCCATACGCGCTGTGGTACCGGGCAGCAGTACTTTGTACAAGGGGCGCAATTTTCAACTCACCATTCAGGCGACAGAAATGCGCATCAGGGGTAACCAGGTGAAGCTGGTGACGCTGCAGAATATTCAGAGCGAACTACAGCAACAGGAACTGGAAGCCTGGCAGAATCTTACAAGGGTTTTGCGACACGAGATCATGAACTCGATCACACCGATTTCATCTCTTACTTCTACTTTGCGCGAAATACTGGACCACGACATGAAGGTTCAGGATGATCACTACACGCTGGAGTCAGAAGGTGCTGAGGACTTGCGTGAGGGACTCTCCACCATTGAGAACCGGAGCAAGGGTCTGATCAAGTTCATTGACGCCTATCGAGAATACACTTCATTGCCGCAACCGCGCTTCAGGTCGGTGGCCCTCAAGGGCCTCCTGGAGAATGTGGGGAGCCTCATGATGCCCGAGTTGCGTAAAACGCCTATACACTTTGAGTGGTCCTGTGATCCTGATTACCTCACGGTTCAGGCCGACGAGGAGATGATCCAGCAAGTGCTCATCAACCTGATCAAGAACGCGGTAGAATCACTGCATCAGCAACCCAATGGTCGGATTCAGCTGACTGCTCGCTTTGCAGATTCGCGGATAGTGATTGAGGTTTCCGACAACGGTCCTGGTATCATACAGGAGGCGCTTGATCGCATCTTCATTCCGTTCTTTACCACGAAGAAAACAGGCTCAGGCATCGGACTAAGCCTATCCCGGCAAATCATGCAAATGCACCACGGCTCGCTTACGGCCACTTCGGTACCTCACGAGCTGACCTTGTTCCGCCTGACCTTCTAAAGGCGGCTATTTCTGGTCCAGTTGGACAACCATCGCGATCCTGAATTCCGCATCATACTCCACACTGAAACCCATCCCCTCCTTCCATTGTACGGTCTGACCGCCGTTGCGGATTTTAAATGCACTCTTGACCCGCGCACTGAAGTCGCCTGAGCCGGCCTGCAACTGCTGGGCCATCGCTTGTATGTCTAATGGTGTAGCAGAAAAAATGAAGCACAGATAGTTCGTGCCGGAGGGTGGTTCGAGCGTGAAAGGAAAATCTCCAGGGGGCAGTTTGAATTCGTGCTTGTTAAGTATAATGGCATTCGAATAGTGGTTGTCCCCCCAGGGGAAGAATGTCTGCACGGCATTGGAAGCATCTGTATACACGCCATATACATACATCTTTTGCTCGGTATTGACCCTTACCGTAAACTCTGTTTTCGTCGGGTAGGCCTTGTCCAGACGATAGAAGCCTAGTCTGGACGAGGAAGCCGGCATATCAGCACCGGCAGTAGTTGTGAATCTGACCGAACCGGCTGCAACCTTGTTCAGGCAGGATGAGTACTGATTGTCAAAAATGGCATATCCGTACATGACAAATCTCTCCACGTCTTCATATTGTATCCAGGTGAACCCGTCCTTGCCCCAATGTTTGCCCCATGAATTTACTACCTCGATGGAGCCACCTGAGTTTTTGTCATCATAGGCCACCACCGTTACCGCGTGCCCGGCGGCGCCCAGTTCGGGTGTTTCCTTGGGTAGCCAAAACTCTCCAGCGCGTCCAAATGAGGGGGGTGCAATCAGGCCCAGGATGACCGGGTTGCCTGCGTGAAGGGCAGCCTTGATGGCATTGATCTTGATGTCCTTGCGGTCAAACGTGTTGAACAGCCGGACGTACCCGGAGATCCTGTGCGCGGCCGCATCGGCAACCAATGCCGGCGAAATCGAATCCAGACAAAATGTATTCAGCTTGGCATACTGCACGGCACCGGTGGTTTGCAAGCTGTGCAGGACGGCGGTAAGGCTTACCACATTGTCGCAGTTGTTGCT
>JAIBBB010000329.1 GCA_019694905.1 Cyclobacteriaceae bacterium | reverse complement strand
TGAAGAGCCGCATCATTGAGTACCTCGCTGTGCTCAAGTTGAAGAAAGACATGAAGGGGCCCATCCTGTGTTTGTATGGCCCGCCCGGTGTGGGCAAGACTTCCCTGGGAAAATCCATCGCCAAGTCATTGCAGCGCTCTTACGTGCGGATGTCCTTGGGTGGCGTGCACGACGAAGCTGAAATCCGCGGCCACCGGAAGACCTATGTCGGTGCGATGCCCGGAAAGATTCTGCAAAACATCAAGAAGGCCAAGTCGTCCAACCCGGTGTTTATCCTGGATGAGATCGACAAGGTGCGGTCGGATTTTCGCGGCGACCCTTCGTCAGCGTTGCTGGAAGTGCTTGACCCGGAGCAGAACAACGCTTTCTCTGACAACTATCTTGAGTCTGAATACGATTTGTCCAAGGTATTATTCATTGCGACAGCCAATTCGCTCGACACCATTCACCCCGCGTTGCGCGACCGCATGGAGATCATTGAACTGACGGGCTACACGGTTGAAGAGAAACTGCAGATCGCTGTTCGCCACCTCGTGCCGAAGCAACTGGCGGAGCATGGGCTCACGGCCAGCGATGTGGACTTCACCAAAGAGGCGCTGCTGAAAGTAATTGAGGCCTATACGCGCGAGTCGGGTGTGCGCGGTCTGGAACGCAAGATTGGATCGGTGATCCGACGCGTAGCCAAAGCGAAAGCCATGGATGAAGATCACACGCACGTCATTGCACCAGAGTTTGTTGTGGAGGTGCTCGGCGCCGAAGTTTTTGACGAAGAGCTGTATCAGGGCAACGAACTCGCGGGCGTGGTCACCGGCCTCGCCTGGACCCAGGTGGGTGGCGATATCCTGTTTATTGAATCAAGTGTGAGCAGAGGCAAAGGCCAGTTGACGCTGTCGGGCCAGCTCGGCGATGTGATGAAAGAGTCGGCCATGGCCGCACTTTCCTATCTCAAGTCCAACGCAGCAACCTGGAACATTGATCATCGCGTGTTTCAGCAATACGACCTGCACATCCATGTACCTGCCGGCGCGGTGCCGAAGGACGGTCCCTCGGCGGGCATCACCATGCTCACGTCGCTGGCATCGACTTTCACGCAGCGCAAGGTGAAGGCCAACCTGGCAATGACGGGTGAAATCACGCTGCGCGGAAAAGTGCTGCCCGTGGGTGGCATCAAGGAAAAAATTCTGGCGGCAAAACGAGGTGGCATCAAGGAGATTGTACTCAGCACCCGCAACCGCAAAGATATCGATGAGATCCCCCGGCACTACCTCAAGGGACTCAAGTTCCACTACGTAGAACAGGTCGATGACGTGCTGAAGGTTGCACTCCTCAAGGAGCAGGTAGCCAACCCTGTGTCATTCGTTCTCAACGACGACAAGCGCGGCTGACGTCAGTTAAAGATTATTTCATCTACAAAGAACCACGCCTTCTCGCGCTTTTTGGAAATGAACTCCGGCAAGTGTGAGGTGGGTGTGACTTTTATTTTGAAGCGGCGGTAAGCACCGCCGGTGATCGGCAGTGTTACGCCTTCTACGCGGTTGGATTCAAATTTTGAAGGCACCGCAGGGCGCGCGGAAGCAATCAGTCTCAGATCGGCGTCATTGTTGCCGCCCCACACTTCAATGAGTTCGGGCGGAACGAGCCAGCTTCCCATGTTGCGGGCGTAGCTGATGGTGAGGCTTTTCACAGGCTTGACTTCCTTGAATTCAAACGCTGCGATGAACGGCTGTTCACGAAAGGCCAGCCAGGCCACATCACGGTAGTTGTCGGCGCTTCCCTTCTTGCCATTGACGAGCGTGGCCGCCCCTTCACCCTGGTAGCTTTTGTCAGGCTTGCTGAGCAAGCTAGCAGCGTCCGGAGCATATCCCTTTTTGAAGAAGGGCACTTCGATGATGCGGCTGCTGTACCAGCCGTCGCGAACAGCCCTTGCCTTTAACAATGTGTAGGCTGTGATAGACACGGGTTTTTCGTAATAAGGCGTACTAGTGCTGTCAGGTAAGGTGCCATCTACCGTATAACGGATGCGGGTGCCGGGCAGGTTATGCCGCAACCGGATGGCATCGCTGTCGCCAAGAAGGTAGTTGGTGTTTGCCACCAGCGGTGGAGTGAGTTGCAGCATTTCATCGGAGTGATAGCCTAGCTCCCACCTGATTTTGCCGGAGGCCGTGGCGACTGCAGCGGGCAACCCACCCGCCAGTGGTGTATTCCACGCAAAGATTTCGCGCAACGCCGGGAAACTGTTGAAGGCGAGGGCATCTGTTTCCGACACAGGGAGTCCGTTGATGGCAAGTGATTTCAGATGCGGTAGTTGTCGAAGTGTGGCGAGACCGGTGCCGGAGACTTTGGAGTTGTTGAGGATGAGTTTCTCCAGATTTTGAAAAGAAATGATGACGGCCACCTGGTCATCGGTCACAGGCATGCCTGCGAGGTTGAGTTCCACCAGCTGGTTCTTGATTCGCTCCAGCGCTTTGAGGTCTTCAGCGTGGAAGGCTTCCGCTACATAGAAGCTGGCTTTCAGCGCCGGTGCGTTCGCTGCGACGGCTGCAACGGTGCGGAAGGGGGTGTTGAGTTCTTCAATGGTTGCCTGGCTGGCCGGTTCAAAATTCCAGGCAGGCGCAATAGCCTCTGCAGGTTTTGTCAGTCGTGCGGCCACCAGTTGGAACAGGGTGTCTTTGGGATAGCGTGACCAGGGTTTATACACATCGGCGCCGCTTGATATCCATCGTCTCATCAGTTCGACTTCAGCCTTCGTCAGCGGTGTCTTTCCCTGTGGAGGCATATGTTCGTCGTGCTCTTCGGGCAGCAGCACACGCACCATCAGGTGGCTTGAGTCCGGCATACCCGCTTTCCAGATTGGTCCATGCTTGCCACCGGCAAGCAACTGCTCCAGTGACGTCATGATCAGTTCACCCTTCGCCTTTTGGGGATTGTGGCAGCCCTCGCATTTTTGCCGGAGGATGGGATGGATGGCGGCCTCATAGAGGGAAGTGCTATCGGTGATGGTGACGGCAGTGGGTGTCATCAGCGGCGCCCACAGGAAATCTGCGCCGTGCGTGATCACAGAGCCGAGGTGACCGGCGACGAGCAATACACTGAGGGTGATGGCAAAGGTCAGTTGCTGCATCCGCATGTTGGTCACAGGAATCATCAACCCCACCCAGGCCAGCAGGCTCACGGCCACCCCGGAGAGCAAGTGTCCGTTGATCTGTTCGGCGTTGTACCCTGGTTCGGTTGAAAGGATGAATCCAAACAGAGAAGTGAGTGCTGCGGTGAGAGCGCCGGCAGACCAGGTGAACAGGAGGATGCGCGCAAATGACTTGGGTTTGAAAGCGCGGCGGAAGAGCAGGAGCAACCCCGCCAGGATCAGTATTCCGATGGGAAGATGTAAAAGCAGCGGGTGCATCCGGCCGAGCACGTGCATCCACGCCGGAAAAACTACCCGCTCGCGAAAGAATACAAGAAAGAGGAGAAAGGCGTTGATGGCGAGGACGCTGTTCGCTGCGATGCGATGGAATAGTTTCATGCAAACAGTTTAGGCGATCAGACCGGGAAGAACTTTGCCAGCCACATCGGTGAGGCGGTAGCGACGGCCGAGGTGCTTGAAGGTGAGTTGCTCGTGGTTGAGACCCATCAGGTGCATCACGGTGGCGTGAAAATCGTTGATGTGAACCGGATCGCGGGTGATGTTGTAGCCGAACTCATCGCTCTCCCCGTAAATGGTTCCTGCCTTGACGCCGCCGCCGGCCATCCAGATCGTGAAGCAGCGCGGGTGGTGGTCGCGGCCGTAGTTTTCTTTTGACAGGTCGCCCTGGCAGTAGTTGGTGCGCCCGAATTCTCCACCCCAGATCACGAGC
>JAIBBB010000328.1 GCA_019694905.1 Cyclobacteriaceae bacterium | reverse complement strand
GCGACCTCAGTCTTTCGATGATCCTGATCGTGGTCACCAGTACCATCGTGTGGCTCACGTATGCCTTTGCCCTCATGCTTCGACCGGTCATTGTGGCCAACCTGGTGGTTTGCATCCTGAGCCTCCTTTTGCTGTATTTCAAACTTACCTTTCCCAAAAAGTAATTACCGGGAGGGTCAGTGACCGGGGATTTTTCGGTCAGGGCCTTCCCCAACCGGAAACGCTGATGACACGCCGCAGCCAATGGACAAAATTTCTGCTGAGTGAGCGTCCCTTTGACTCGAATTATCATTACAAGAGTTCGTGGCTTCGCGCCGGCATGTCATCAATCGCCGTGGTGGTTTCCGTTGTGTATTCCATCATTGATATCAGTGCCGGCATCCGAACAGGTTTGCCTTTCTATGGCGCTCTACTCCTCCTGTCAGCCATTACGTTCTTCCTCAACCGCAGACGTCAGTATACGCTGAGCAGCGTCGTGTTTCTGACTGCCTGCAACGTTATTATCTTCCTTTTTTCTTCGGGTGACATCAACCGCACCGGCGTGTACATGTATTTCCTGAGCATCGCTGTGTCTTCTTTTGTACTCTTTGGCCTGCAGAAGCCAGTGTACTCCATTGGTTTCAGCATTCTTCCCGCTGTTCTGTTTTTTGTATCCTACTGGGGCGATGTGCACCTCATGCCAACCATGCGCTTCACTGATGAGTACATGAAATTCATTTTCGCCACCAATTTCTCCGTTGCGTTGCTGGCGAGTTTGCTGCAGATCATTTTTCTGGTCATGGTCAATCACTCAGCCGAACAGGAACTCATTCATACTGCACAAGAACTGGAACGCACCCAGGAACGGAATGACATGGTAATCCACGCCGTCAATGCAGGAGTGTATGAATGGAGCATACCGAACAACTATGTGCGCATCAGCAACCAATGGAAAGCGTTGCTTGGTTGGGGAGAAAATGAATTGCAGGAGGTAAACCTTGTCAGTTTTCTCGAAATGGTTCACCCGGAGGATCGCGACCGGATGCAAGGAACCATTGATCTGCATTTCAAAAACAGAAAGCCCTATTCATCAGAAGTCAGGATCCGGATGAAGAATGGTGAATACCGGTGGTTCATCGACAGCGGCATCACCAAATTCGGCCCCAATGGTGCGCCTCTTCTCACGGTGGGCTCGATCATTAACATCCATGAGATGAAACTGTCGGAGGAGAAGATCAGGGTTCAGAATGAACTGCTCGGCAAGGCCAACAAAGAGCTCGACAGTTTTGTCTACAGTGTTTCACACGACCTTCGCGCACCCCTCAGTTCCATCCTGGGACTTACGAATGTATACACCATGTCCACTGACGCTGCCGACAAGGATGACATTGTGAAGCTCATCAACAACAGGGCGTCAGCGCTGGATTCGTTCATCAAGGAGGTGCTGGACTATTCACGAAACTCGAGGCAGGAGCTCAAGATCACTCCTCTCACTATCCTGGAGGTGGTGCGAGAGGTGGTACAAGGACTCAACTACATGGAAGGGTATGACCAACTCCTCATCCACATTGACATTGATCCGCGCTTTGTGGTAAACTGTGACTACGAACGGCTCAAGGTTGTCCTCAACAATTTTATCAGCAATGCGGTGAAATACCGGGATCCGGCCAAAGATTCATACATCCGGATCCGCGCCAGTGCCGGAACAAGTCGCTGGCAGCTCGTCATTGAAGACAATGGCATTGGCATAAGGCCCGAGCACGTCAACAAGATCTTTGACATGTTCTATCAGGCTCACACGCAATCCAAGGGATCCGGCCTCGGCTTGTACATAGTAACTGAAACGCTCAACAAACTCAATGGCAGCGTCAAGGTTGACTCCACTTTTGAAGTCGGCTCAACCTTCACTATCGAATTACCCCTCACGTTCGAACCTGTGATGTGAAGGTCCGGCCTGCCGTCAATAGTGGTAGCCGAGGAAATTCCAGTGGTTGAGCAGGTAAAGGCTCAACAAGCTGCCCGCACAAAGTGTCAGATAATACAGCCTGCTCCAGAGTCGATAGCGATCGGAAGGCAATACTCGCACCAGTTGAATAAGCATCACAATGGTGAAGACAATCATCAGGAAGGGTATGATCAACAGAAATTTGAGCGCCACAGGTATTGCGTAAACGACATCAAAAGGATTAGAAAGGACAACGGCAAGACCCAGGAAGAACACCAGCAAGAGCGCATAATTGATCCAGGCCACAAAGCGCGCATCGGAAGGAAGGGTGGAGCGGGTCCGCAGCAGAGGCTGGTAGCCTCTTCGGAAGCGATACAGCAACGGCCAGTAAGCAACACCGACCAGGGTGAGGAGTATCACAATCGCCCACAATAAATACTGAATCGAACTGCTCTCCATTCCGTCAACTTTGTCGAGGGCAACGATGGGCATTCCAGACAGATACATGTGTTCTACTTGTCCCTTTTTGTCGAAAGAGAATGCGATCCGTTCGTTGCTGTTGACTTCGCGAAAAGTTGAGCTGTCAACCGGAATGTACTTCTTGACGGTTGATCCTACTACTTCGATAGCGGTGGAGTCTGCAACCCGGATGACCGGCCTGCCAAACAGGGAGGAAATGGTCGTGATATCGTGATAGGCGTATCGGTTGGCCCTGTACTCGCCTGCAAACTTGTTCAGGAATTCCTTGCTGGGGCGAAACGAAGGTGCCACCAGTTGCTCAGGAAAGAACCGATCCATGAAAAGATCCAGAATATCCAGATAGGCTCCGCCGGCAGTCATGCTGTTGAAGGAGAGGAAGATGCCAAAATCGTGTTCAGGCAGGAGGGCCATCAGCGAATGAAACCAGAACGTGTCGCCACCGTGACCGATGATAGTCACGCCATTCTGGCTCACGTCCATGAAGCCATAGCGCATGGGGTTGACGGCAGGATGGTGGCGGTGGGCCGGGCTCTGCATGAGCGCCATGGTTGCGCTATCAAGAAGTTGGACTGAGTCGGCTTTCCCATGGTGGAGCAAAGCCTTCATGAAGCGCGTCATGTCCAAGGCTGAGGCACTCGCCGCTCCCACCGGATACAAGGGTACATACTCAAAAATCTCCTCTACATTCTTCCCGCCTTCTTCCCGGTATCCTTTTGACATCAGAGGTCTGAGTCGTGCTGGCAACGGTTGGCGGAAGGAAGTGTACCGCATTCCCAATGGCTTGATGATGTTCCTTTCCACATAGTCCTGAAAAGTGAGACCGCTGACGCGTTCAACCACATGGGCCGCGAGTCCGGTGCCATGGTTGGAGTAAGATGATTGGGTATAGGGTGGTCGTACACGGTCGGGCATTTCCTGCTTCAGGATCTCGTTGAGTGGCTTGAGGCTCAGGGAGTCCTTGCCGAACAAGTGAATCACGAGGTCCTCAAAGCCCGGTGTATGCGTCATCAGATGTTTGAGCGTGATGGGCTGACCGAACTTTTCAGGAATCTTCACGTCAGTCAGGTATTGGTTGACATCGGTGTTCAGGTCCAGTTTACCCTGGCTAACGAGTTGCATCACTGCGATCCATGTGAACATTTTTGAAATTGACCCAATGCGAAACAACGTTGAATCCGGGTTCACCGGAATTTTCCTGTCAGCGTCAGCATACCCATAACCCTTTGCATAGACCACCTTGCCATGGTGAATGACGGCAAGTGTTGCACCTGGAATACGCTTGTCCTTCATTTTTGTCTGAATGGCACCATCGAGAAACGACCGCAGGGTCACCGTATCCGGGATTTGCTGTGCATTCACGGAAAGCAGCCCCACGGACAGGAGCAGGACAAGCATTTTTTTCATAGACATCAAATTGAAGAAGCGAATATAGTGAAAGGATAAAAGGAAG
>JAIBBB010000327.1 GCA_019694905.1 Cyclobacteriaceae bacterium | reverse complement strand
AATATGATCCGGATACACCATTTGACTACACCTTTGTCGATGACGACTACGCACGGCAATTCAAGGATGAGGAGCGGATCGGCGAACTGGCCTCTCTATTTTCCGGACTTGCCATCTTCATCAGCTGCATCGGCATCTTCGGGCTGGCGACATTTGCTGCCAGCCAACGAACGAAGGAGATCGGCATCCGAAAAGTAATGGGCGCTTCCGTCTTTGCCTTGTGGAAGATGCTTTCGCGCGATTTCGTTTGGCTCGTCCTCATAGCGGTAGGCATCGCCACTCCGTTGGCTTACTACTTCTCGAGCGAGTGGCTCCGGCAGTATGAATACCGGATCGGAATCTCGTGGTATGTGTTCGCCATCGCCGGTGCTGGTGCGCTGCTGATCACGTTGGCTACGGTGAGCTTTCAGTCGATCCGGGCAGCGCTGGCCAATCCTGTCAACAGTTTACGGTCGGAATAGATATGGAATATCCCCCGCGCCTCGCACTCCGCTTCTTCCGGTGGTACTGCCACCCAAGGCTGGCGGACCATATCGAAGGCGATCTGCTGGAAGTGCATGCCGAGCGGGTGCGGGCAAAGGGGAAGTTAAGCGCGGACGTGAGATTCATCATCGACGTACTGCTGCTCTGCCGCCCCGGCATCATCAGACCTGTAGAGGGCTATCAACAAGAAAACACGTTAGGTATGTATAAAAGTTATGTGAAGATCGGCTGGAGAAACCTGGTAAAGAACGCAGGTTACTCATTCATCAACATCGGCGGACTCGCCCTCGGCATGGTCAGCGCCATGCTTATCCTGCTGTTTGTGCAGCAGGAACGGAGCTACGACCAGTTTCATGCAAAGACGCCTGTGCTCTATCGCATTGTCACCGACTGGGAGAATCCCGACGGGAGTGTCCGCCAACAGGATGGGAGCACCGGACTTTTTCAAGGCCCCAAATTTCAAGGAAGCATTCCGGAGATCGTGAACTACGCCCGCTGGCAAGGGAACAACGTCACGTTCAAGATCAACGACGAGGTCCAGGACCTGGAGATCTTCCGCGCTGACAACAGCCTGTTTGACATGTTTGATTTTCCGCTGCTGGCTGGTAACAAAAGGACGGCGTTGACGCAGCCGCGGTCGATCGTCATCACTGAAGAGAAAGCCATGCAGTACTTCGGTACCACCGAGGCGCTGGGCAAGACGCTGGACATCAAAGAAGACTCCGTGTTTGTGCCATATCAGGTGACCGCCGTTGCAAAGAACCTGCCTGGCAATTCATCCATCCGGTTTGACTTTATCGTGCCCAACACGGTGACCAAGGAGGAGTACGCCAATTCGGAAAACTGGTTCAATTTCTTCCAGCATACTTTTGTAGAGCTACACCCTTCCGCAGATCCACGTGCGGTCGAGGAGAAGATGAAGCAGGTGTATGAGGCGGATGGCAAAGCGGCCATTGCCATGATGAGAGAGAAATATAATGTGACGGAGTTGGCGCACTACCGGCTGCAACCGCTTTCTGATCTGCACCTCAGCCAGACCTATATGGCCTCCAACGGGTTGAAAGATGCGAGCAGTGCCACGTATAGTTACATCCTGTCGGGCATCGCCTTGTTTGTCCTCGCCATTGCCTGCATCAATTTTGTCAATCTCTCCATCGCCAACTCGCTCCGCCGCGCGCGCGAGATCGGCGTGCGCAAGGTGGTGGGCGGCAGTCAGTCCAACCTCACGACGCAGTTCCTGAGCGAATCATTTCTGACCTGCGCGCTGGCGTTTGTTGCAGCGGCAGCGCTGGTGCCGGTGTGTCTCCCGGTATTCAACACGTTGGCGCAGCGGTCACTGCGGGTTGATGACCTGTGGCATCCGAACATGATTGTTTCTTATTTCGGATTGCTTGTGGTAACTGGTCTGCTTGCTGGAATGTACCCGGCACTGGTGCTGTCGCGATTCAATCCGGTGCGGACGCTCTATGGCCGCTTCCGGTTTTCGGGAAAGAATGTGTTACAGCGGTCGCTGGTGATCGTACAGTTTGCGCTGGCTGCCTTTCTCATCATGGCCACCATTACGATCTATACCCAGTTTGATTTCATGACCACCTATGACCTGGGGTATGACGACAAGCATCTGGTCATGGTGGACAAGCGTCCATTCACCCACGCACAGGTCGCTAATTTTTCCAGTGCACTGATGGCCCACCCATCGGTAAAGGGCGTGGCACCTTCTAACGGCGGCATGTGGACTACCATGGCCAAGGTCAACGGCGACCAGATGGTCAAGTTTCAATACAATATTGTGGATGAGCAGTACCTTCCGCTGATGAAAATTCCGGTTGTGTCCGGCAGAGGCTTTAGCGCGGAGTTCACAGCTGATAACGGGCAGTCGGTGTTAGTCAACGAGGCCTTTGTCAAAGAAGCTGGGTGGCAGGACCCCATTGGCCAGACCATCACTTTCTTCTGGGGCAATCCGTGCAAGGTTGTCGGCGTGGTGAAGAACCACCATTTCAATTCGCTTACACAGCCAATAACTCCACAGTTGTTCATACGCAAGCCCGATGAGAATTTTGGGACGGTGTTCATCCGCCTGAGCGGCGACGACATGCCCGGAGCGCTGGCGCACATCGAGAAGACATTCAAATCGCAGTTTCCGGACTACACCTATTCGTACCGCTTCAGGGAGGACGAGAATGTGAGACAATATGAGTCCGAGGCGCGTTGGAACAAGATCATACTTGTGTCTTCCATTTTGACGGTGCTGATCTCCTGCGTGGGACTGCTGGGTCTCGCTGCGTTGTCCGCCGAACGGCGGGCGAAGGAAGTGGGTGTGAGGAAGGTGCTTGGTGCGTCTGTGGCAAGCATCACGCAATTGTTGTCCTTCAACTTCCTGGTGCTGGTGGTAGTTTCTTTTGTGGTGGCGGTGCCGGCAGCCTGGTGGGCCACAGGTCAGTGGTTGAATACCTACGCCTACCACGTGGACTTTGGCGTGCGCACCGTGGCGCTGACCATGGGAATTACCGTGGGAGTTTCATTGATCACGGTCGGGTCGCTGGCGATCCGCACCGCGCTGGCGAATCCGGTGGGAAGTTTGAAGACGGAGTAGCAAGACAACTACTTCACGTATTCTATTTTTTTGATCCGCCAGACAAACTGGCCGGTGGCGGTCTTCACGACGACTTCGTCACCGACCTGCTTTTTCTGCAATGCCTGCGCCATGGGTGAGTCCATCGAGATATAGTTCTTTTCGCCAATCAGTTCTTCGCCGCCGACGATGCGGAAGCGGTTCTTGTAGCCCTTGTCGTTTTCGATTTCTACCCAGGCGCCGAACATCACCTTGCCTTCCTGAAACGGTGAGTAGTGCACGACTTTGAGGTTGTCGATGCACTTGCGCAGGTACAGGATCCGCCGGTCGATTTCGCGCAGTCGCTTTTTGTTGTAGTGGTAGTCGGCGTTTTCGGAGCGGTCGCCGAGGCTCGCCGCCCATGATACTTTCTGGGTGGTGTCGGGTCGCTCCACGCGCCACAGGTGGTCCAGCTCCGCTTTCAGTTTCTCCAGGCCTTCAGGCGTGATGAGCATCGATTTCATGTGCGCAAGATAAGATGTGTTTTGGGCTCTGCCATGCGATCGATGACGTGGGGCTGCGCCCCACGGTTAGATATTACGCCCTTTCAGGGCTGCAGTGGTCGATGCAATGGAAGAGGGAGCATGGAACTGGCTTCGTGGGAATCTGATTAAACCAGAATGAGCGAGTGGTTAGCAGCCACCTACCTCCTTACTCTTTTACCAGCTTACCAACTCACCTATACACATTTCGCCCCTTCGGGGCTGCGTTAGATTACGGCAATGGATGTGGGAGCCGGAAAGCATTTCGGGAGAATCCGACCTGAGCAAGTGGTGG
>JAIBBB010000092.1 GCA_019694905.1 Cyclobacteriaceae bacterium | reverse complement strand
CCAACCGTAGATCAAAAGCGGTAGTCCATACACAGCAATCATGGCGTAGGCCATCAACTCGTAGCCCTTCGCCACCAGGTCGATGATGCCTACCTGCGCGAGAAGTAATGCAGCTACCAAGGCAGCCACGGAAATGTAGGCTTTGTGTGATTGTTTCATGTGGGCCCCTTTCAGTACGAGCACTTCCATCTCTATGCGATGAATAAATGCATGGATCAGTCCCGTGGCGGTTTCCACCAGTGTCCAGCCGACGACAATGCCGAAAACGACAATGAGCGAGGGATGGAATGCACTGAGCATGGTGAGCCACGGCACTGTGCCCGCCAGAACTTCCCTGTCCGGGTAATAGGCCAGGATGGCCAGATAGGTAAGGAACCAGGGAATCGTCATCAGCAACCCAGCGATGATGGACGCGCGTAAACTGTCTGCGCGCGACTGAAGGTTGCGATAGGTAAAGAAAGAGGCCGGGTACACAGCCAGGTTGTAGCCAACGTATAGCACCCCGGTCCACAGCAGCAGACCCATGGAAGGTGTTTCGGTCCAGTAACTGGTGTCCCAATTCCTGAATGTTTTCAGGATCTGTTCTCCTCTGCTCCCAAACACGGCAGCGGCGAAGGCAATGTAGGCGGCAAACAAGGCAATTGTGCCGATGGTCTCCAGTTTGGCGATCACTTCATCTCCTTTGTAGTTCAGGAATCCGACGAGGATGACTATCAGCACAACTCCCACCCAGCGGTCGAAGCCCAGCGTCTGGTTAAGAATCTCGCCGGCGGCAGCAGCCATCACGGCGATGATGAGGATGGCCAGGAGCAGGTATACCACTTCGTATATAACCCAGCCGCGGCCAATCATTTTTTTCAGCAGCGATTTATAGTCAAACACGCGCCATTGCCGGCAGGCTTCCATCGACAGAAATGATAGCAATGAAAAACCAAGGAAGATTGCCAGGCCGCTGACCCAGCCGCTGGCGCCGAACTTCGCACCGTACTCGACAATTTCGCGGCCGGTGGCATAGCCGCCACCGATCAGCACAGATTGAAGGATGACTCCGGGCAACAGAATGCGCTTGAATAAAGATGGCTTTTCGATCAGATCAGACACGGTGAAAATTTTAGGCCAACAATATACAAAGGAAGCCAGTGGGTCTTTCCAAATTCATGTATTTTACATCTCTTCCAGTCTATGTCAGAAGCACACTTACGGCGATCACTCTCTCCGGCCATGGTATGGGGTCTTGGTGTTGGCTATGTGATTTCCGGCAACTATTTCGGATGGAATCTTGGATTGGCAGAAGGCGGCACGTTGGGTCTTGCCGTTGCGACAGGCTTTGCCATAGTGATGTACACTGCCTTCACTTTCAGCTATGCTGAGCTGGCGTGTTCGATTCCCAAGGCGGGTGGGGCTTTTGATTATGTCACCCGGGCGCTGGGTGACCACGCGGGTTTCATCACAGGTCTTGCGCAGAATGTTGAATTCATCTTTGCTCCTCCTGCCATAGCATTTGCCATTGGATCCTATCTCCATCTCTTCATCCCTGCCATACCGCCACTCTGGTTTTCAGTGGGTGCCTATGGGGTTTTCACGGCACTCAATATATACGGTGTGCAAGCGGCCGCGCGCTTTGAGCTGGCTGTGACGATCGTGGCAGTGGCAGGACTCATCCTTTACAGCGCTGTGGTGTTGCCGGGAGTCCAATGGAGCAATCTTGTGCTGAATCCTTTGCCGCGAGGAGCTGAAGGAATTTTTGCTTCCATCCCGTTTGCTATCTGGTTCTTTCTCGGAATAGAAGGAATCGCGAATCTGGCAGAAGAGGCCGTCGACCCGCGGCACACCATGTATCGCGGCTTTCTCTCGGCGCTGGCCACACTCATTGTACTGTGTGGTTTCACCTTCGTTGCAAGCGTCGGCACTGCCGGCTGGGAAAAAGTCGTGCTTCTTCCCGATGGCACCGCCTCCGATTCGCCGCTTCCCATGGCGATGGCCATGGTAGTAGGTGAAGGTCACTGGGTGTATCAAGCATTGATTGGCGTGGGCTTGTTTGGCCTCATTGCCTCTTTCAACGGGTTGATGTTGGCGGCGGGCCGGTCCAACTATGAGTTTGGGAAAACTGCCTTTGCTCCGGCTTTTCTCGGGCGTATCTCCTCCCGCTTCCGAACGCCAATGAATGCTCTGGTGTTCAATATGGTGGTTGGCCTGCTTGCGCTGTTGTCAGGCAGGACCGGAGAACTGATCACCATTTCCGTTTTTGGTGCGCTTACGCTCTACATCTTCTCTATGATTGCGGTGGTGGTACTGCGCAGGAAGGAACCTCAACTCCCACGCCCCTTTCAGGTGCACCCCTTTCCGCTCATCCCCTTGCTGGCACTCACGATCGCCGGCGTGGCCCTGACGGCCATGGCCATCCACCAGGTTACATTGTTCACCTGGTATGCGCTGTTCCTCGCCGGATGCTTTGGTATATTTAAAGCCCGAAAATTATGGCTACAAGAGAAACGGTAAACACCCAGGCTGCGCTGGATTATGTGCGGCAACATCCGTCGGGCAAGGTTAAAATTGCCTATGCAGACATTGATGGCGTTTTGCGCGGGAAGTACATTTCAGCGGACAAGTTTCTCCACGCAGCACAATCTGGCACGACCTTTTGCGATGTCATTTTCGGTTGGGATGCCAGCGACGTGGCGTATGACAATGGCCGTTACACGGGTTGGCATACGGGCTATCCGGATGCCCCGGCGCGCATTGACCTGAGCACGTTTCGCAGGATTCCCTGGGAAAACGAGGTGCCGTTCTTCCTCGGTGAAATTGTCGATCACCATGGAAATCCCGCAGACGTTTGCCCGCGGCAACTGCTCAAGCGCGTGATCGGTCAACTCGGCGATTCCGGGTATCACGCCGTTTGTGCACAGGAATTTGAATGGTTCAATTTTTCAGAGACTCCTGCCACAGCCGGTCAAAAGAACTTCCGGGATCTGACGCCTTTGACACCCGGTATGTTTGGATACAGCATCCTCCGCACCACGTTGCAGAACCCCTTCTTCTCAGATTTGTTTGAATTGCTGCGCCGTTTCGACGTGCCACTGGAAGGACTCCATACGGAAACGGGCCCTGGCGTACTGGAGGCCGCGATCACTTACGCCGATGCGCTGACGGCGGGCGACCGCGCGATTCTGTTCAAGTCCGGCGTGAAGGAGATTGCGTACAAGCATCAGATCATGGCCACTTTCATGGCCAAGATCAGCGAGCATCTGCCAGGCTGCGGCGGCCACGTTCACCAGAGCCTCTGGGACAAAGACAGAAAAGTCAATTTGTTTTTCGATGCAAAGGACCGAAGCAAAATGAGTGACTTGATGAAAAGCTATATCGCAGGTCAATTGTACTGCATGCCCTACCTGCTGCCCTTATTCGCACCGACTGTCAACAGCTACAAGAGACTTGTGCAAGGCGCCTGGGCACCTACTACACTGACATGGGCTGTGGATAACCGAACTGTTGCCCTGAGGGTGCTGAACGGATCCGCAACCTCCACTCGTCTTGAAACTAGGGTAATTGGTGCCGACGCCAACCCTTATCTCGCCATGGCCGGAGCGCTGGGGGCCGGACTCTACGGCATCCGCAAGCAGCTCAAATTGGAGCAACCTGCCACAGTGGGCAATGGGTACCACGACCTTGCTCATGGTGTGCTGCCGGCCACACTCTGGGACGCCACGCAGGCGATGAAGCAATCCGGTGTGGCTGAAGAAATTCTGGGGGCAGGCTTCGTTGAACATTTCGCAGCTACGCGCGAGTGGGAATGGCGGCAGAGTTTGAAATCAGTTACTGACTGGGAGATGAAACGTTATTTTGAAATTATCTGATATGACATTTGACAAGGTATACCAATACAATTTTCCTACGACCATCCGCTTTGGTGCAGGAGCCATCCAGGAGCTTCCCGACTACCTCATCGGACAAAAACTCTCACGACCGTTGCTCGTTACCGACCCTGTCGTGGCACAGCTACCTTTTTTCAAAAAGATTGCAGACTCCCTGAAAGCGAAGGGACTTTCAGCGGAAGTATTTTCAGACATTCACAAGAACCCGGTCAAGTCTGACGTATACAAGGGCACGGACGCATTTGACGGAACCCAACGGGATAGCATCGTAGGTGTTGGCGGTGGAGCCGCGCTCGATGTGGCCAGGGCGATTGTCTTGCGGGTGCATCACCGGGAAGATCTCTTCAAATACGACGACCTGATTGGCGGTGATGTATATGTCACGAACGACGTGCCTCCCTTTGTCACCGTGCCGACCACGGCTGGCACCGGAAGTGAAGTTGGAAGAAGTGCCATCATTGCCGATGATGTCACCCATCAGAAAAAGATTCTGTTTTCACCCAAGTTGCTGGCGAAGGTTGTTTTCGCCGATCCGATGTTGACGATGGATTTGCCGGCACCTGTGACAGCGGCCACAGGCATGGACGCGCTCACGCACAACATGGAAGCTTTTATCGCGAAGATGCCCCATCCCATTTGCGACGGTATTGCGCTGGAAGGAATTTCACTTATTCATGATTCCCTGGAGCAGGCGGTAAAAAAGCCAGACGTTGAGTCCCGCAGCAAGATGCTGATCGCCTCCATGATGGGAGCAATTGCCTTTCAGAAAGGGCTGGGTGTAGTTCATTCGCTGGCTCACCCGCTCTCCTCTTTGCTGGACACGCACCACGGATTGGCCAATGCAGTGAATATCCCTTATGGTATGCGATTCAACATCAAAGGCTTTGAAGACAAATTTCGACGCATCGCGCGCACGCTGAACCTGAAAGAAGAGACCGGCGAAGGCGTTGTGCAATATCTGTTCGACCTGAATACGCGGGTGGGCATCCCGCATCAGCTGCGCGATATCGGCGTAAAGCAGGAGCACCTCGACACGCTGGCCGACCTGGCAATCGCCGATTTTGCACATCCCAACAATCCCAAGCCTGTGACACGCGAAGATTTCCGCAAATTGTATCAGGAGGCCTTATGACACAAGTGATTGGTATTGCCTCTGCCCGCAAGCACGAAACATACGCGAAGTACATTCTCGGCGAGGATGACCTGGAAATTGTGCGCCTGAGTTACGAGCTCAATAATCTACAGGACCTGCACCGCTGCGACGCAGTTGTGCTCGCCGGCGGTGAAGACGTTCACCCCCGATTTTATGGGAAGCCTGGATTCGTTGAGGAGTTTGGTCTGGACGATATCGACGAACAGCGGGATGCGTTCGAATGGGAAATACTCAAGCTATCGCAACAGAAACGCATCCCGGTCTACGGCATTTGCCGCGGCCTTCAGATTGCCAACGCATTTTTTGGTGGCACACTAGTACCTGATGTGGTGCGCTCGGGCAAACCAGACCACACGCGCATAAGCAAAACAGAAGACCGGTTTCACACCGTGCAGGTAGTAGCCGGAACCGACCTTTTTGCCGTGACCGGCCCGGAAGGTCAAATCAACAGCGCCCATCACCAGGCCGCCGATGTCGTTGCCCCTGGATTTCGCGTTTGCGCAGTTTCACCAGACGGCACCATTGAGGCCATTGAGCGCATTCATCCTGAAAAGTACCCCTTCATTCAACTCGTTCAGTGGCATCCCGAACGAATGGACATCAACAGCAAGTTTTCCGGAAAACTCCGGGAGCGCTTCCTTCAATCAATTTCCAGGCATTAAGAATTATGAAGATCATCAACCCTGCCACCGAAGTTGTGCTTCAGGAAATCGCTGAAGACACTTCCGGCTCCATCGCTGAGAAATTCTCTCAACTCAAGACGGCTCAACCTGCGTGGGCAAAGTTTTCTCTCGACAGGCGCATCAATGTTCTGAAACGATTCAGTGAATTACTCGCAGAGCACATTGAACATCTTGCGGCGATTCTCACGGCTGAAGTGGGCAAGCCGTTGCAGCAATCCCGCAATGAAGTCAACGGTGCGCGCGCCCGAATCCAATGGCTCACCGATCATGCGGGCCGGTATCTCAGCGAGGAAGAAATGTCACGCGACGAAAAAATGGCGGAAGTCATCCGCTACGAACCACTCGGCGTGGTCTGCAACATATCGGCATGGAACTACCCATATCTGGTGGGCACCAACGTGTTTGTACCGGCATTGCTCGCGGGCAATGCCGTCATGTACAAGCCGTCAGAGTATTCAACACTTACGGGACTTCAGATTGAGCGCCTGCTGAAACTCGCCGGTGTGCCCGATGAAGTATTTCAGGTTGCTATTGGTGGAAAGGAGGTTGGCGAAATTCTGCTGACTACAGATTTCGACGGGTATTATTTCACAGGCTCCTACAAAACGGGGCAGTACATCTACGAAAAAGTCGCACCGAAGATGGTGCCATGTCAATGTGAACTCGGCGGAAAGGATCCATTGTATGTTGCTGATGACATCAGTGACATCGCTGCAGTTGCTGCGGGCACTGCAGACGGCGCGTTCTATAACAATGGCCAAAGCTGTTGCGCAGTAGAACGCATCTACGTACACGAAAAGGTGTACGATGCCTATGTGAAGGAATTCGTGAAAGAAGTCAAATCCTGGAAACTGGGCCTGCCAACAGAGGCCGGTGTATACATCGGTCCATTAAGCAGGGCATCACAAGTACAGTTTCTTGAAAATCAGATTGACGAAGCGAAGTCAAAAGGAGCGGTTGTCCTCACTGGCGGAAAGAGAGTTGCTGGCAAAGGGTACTTTTTCGAGCCCACGGTGCTTGTGAATGTCAACCACCAGATGGAAATCATGCGTGAGGAATCCTTTGGTCCGGTCATAGGCATCATGAAGGTCTCCGGTGACGAAGAAGCAATTCAACTCATGAAGGACACGGCCTATGGACTGACGGCTGCAGTCTACAGCAGAGATGAAAAGCGCGCCACTGACATCCTGGCGCAGGTTGATGCCGGCACAGGATACTGGAATTGCTGTGACCGCGTTAGTGCAGCATTACCCTGGAGCGGCCGCGGTCATTCCGGCTTTGGCGCCACACTGTCGCATGCCGGTCTGCGCGCATTCACAAAACCAAAGTCTTACCACCTGCGGAAAGCCTGACAGAAACTTGCCGAATGGTCCCCTCTCATTTGAACCTATGAAACTTCACGTTCATCCGGATTTCGATAGTCTATCAACGGCCACCGCCCATCTGATCGCAGCGTACATTCGCCGGAAGCCTGCGTCGCTGGTGTGCCTCGCTTCAGGTCATTCACCCCTGGGCGTCTTCAGAAATTTGGTGGACGAAGTACGCGCGGGCAGATTGGATGTGACCAACGTGACGTGGGTCAGTCTTGATGAATGGGCAGGCATCCCCGCCGACAATCCCGGTTCATGCCGCTATATGATGGATGAAGGGCTCTTCAAGCCGCTCGCCATCCCTGAGGACAAAATCAGATTCTTCCATGCGATGAACCACGAGCCACAACAAGAGGCCGATCAAATGAATCGGTTCCTCGAAGCACATGGTGGGCTGGACATCATGCTGGTGGGAATTGGCCTGAACGGCCACATTGCCATGAATGAGCCCGGCACTTCCTTCGACCTGCATGCGCATGTGGCGCAGCTGTCCGAAGAAACAATAGCAGTGGGACAAAAGTACTTTCAGTCGCCAACCCTGCTCGACAAAGGCATTACGCTGGGTCTTGCCAATTTAAAAGAATCGAGACTCCCCATCCTGATCGCCAACGGGGAAAAGAAAAAGGCCATCGTTCACGAGGCACTTACCGGAGCGGTGACAACTCAAGTGCCTGCCAGTATGTTGCAGACACTGCCCCACGCGTATGTATTTATCGACCAGGCCTGCCACACATCCTGAACGACGCTTATTTTATGTGGTTATCATCGCTTACAATTTCTTGCTAACTTCTTACCATAACGAACAAGCACCATGGACAAGCACGCACAAGGACGCCGCCACTTCATTCGCCAACTGACTGCAGCTACGTTGACACTGACAGGCGCGCCGGTATTCGCGGAGGTAAGCATGCCGGCTACGCCCCAGCAACCCAATGAAGCATACTGGGAGCAAATCAAGCGGCAGTTTTCGGTAGCGCCCGGCAAGATCATGATGAATGCCGCCAACCTTTGCCCGAGTCCGGCATTCGTGCTGGAAAAGGTGCTGGAACATTCGCGTCAACTGAACCGCGATGTGTCCTTTCAATATCGCAACCTTTTCAATGACGAAAGGTCCAAAGCCATTCAGGCGCTGGCCGACTACACAGGTGCAGCACCTGAAGAAATTGGGATCACACGCAATACCAGTGAGAGCAATTTCCTGGTTGTGAACGGGCTCGAGCTGAAGTCCGGAGATGAAGTTATTCTGTGGGACCAGAATCATCCTTCCAATGACGTCACCTGGCAGAAGAGAGCTGCGCGGTTCGGCTTCACTGTGAAAAGGTTGGCCACTCCAGCCAATCCTGGTACGGTGGAAGAATTGGCAAGTGTATTTATCAAGGCGATAACCCCACGCACAAGGCTCATCACTTTTTCACATATCTCCAACACCACCGGGGTAGCACTTCCGGCGCAACTCATTTGTCAGCAGGCACGGGCCAAAGGAGTAATGACGCTAGTGGATGGTGCCCAGTCGCTCGGTTCAATGACGATTAACCTGCCTGAACTGGGCTGCGATTTCTTTACGGCAAGTACTCACAAGTGGTTGATGGGTCCGATGGAAAACGGATTGCTGTATGTACGGAAAGAGCGTGTTGCGTCGCTGCATACGTCCATCATCGGCGGCACCTGGAAGAGCACCGGCGTCACTGTGGACGACAAGCTTTGCACGCTGGGCCAACGCAACGATCCTACCCTAGTCGGCCTTCCTGCGGTAGCGGAGTTTCATCAGATGATCGGAAAGCCCAACGTCGAAGCGCGGGTGCGGCAACTCACGCAATACCTGAAGGAACAGCTGCAGCAGCAAATCCCCAATGTTGTCCTTACCACTCCGATGAGTCCGGCCATGAGTGCAGGTATTGTCGTGCTGAGTGTGCCGGGCAAAGACATGAAAGATGTGTACACGCGGCTCTACACGAGCTTTGGCATTGCCGCGTCTGGTACGGGTGGCATCAGGCTGTCGCCGCACGTGTACAATACACTGGCTGACATTGACAAAGTAGTAGGTGCAATCGTCAGGCTTTGCGCCTGATCATGCAACTTTGTAGTCCTTGTACCTTTCGCGGAGCACAGACTTCTTGAACTTACCAACGGAAGTCTTGGGTATCTCATTCACAAACTCAATGGCATCGGGCAGCTGAAACTTGGCGAATTTCGGCTCAAGAAATTTTCTGATCTCATCAGCCGTTGTGGTCTGACCTTGTTTCAGCACTACGCAGGCCATGGGTCGTTCCATCCATTTTTCACTGGGAATGGCAAAGACCGCTGCCTCGGCGACAGCCGGGTGGCCCATGATGGCACCTTCCAGGAGGACTGAGCTGATCCACTCACCGCCGGACTTGATGACGTCCTTGCTCCGGTCTCTGATTTCCATGTAGCCGAGGGCATCAATGGTGACGATGTCGCCGGTGCGAAACCAGCCATCGTCTGTGAATTTGTTGTCAGGCTCGTCATTGTGATAGTACGAAGAAGCGATCCACGGTCCGCGCACTTCCAGTTCCCCCATGCTGACACCGTCATTGGGGATGATGCCTTCATCACCGCGGGCACGCATTTCAACAAGCACTGAGGGGATGCCCTGTTTCGCGCGGTAGTCCAACTTCTGCTCTTCGTCGAGTTGCGCTACTTCGCTGGTAAGTGTACAGATCGTGCCCAGCGGAGAAGTTTCCGTCATGCCCCAGGCGTGGAGCACGTGGAGGTTGTGTCTTTGTTCGAAGCCGGCAATCATAGCGCGCGGTGCAGCGCTGCCGCCGACCACCATGTGGCGCAGCCGGCTCAGGTTGTATTTGTGCGGATCCGCGTCCAGTGCATTCAGAATGCCTAGCCAGATTGTGGGCACCCCGGCGGTGATGGTCACCTTTTCATTGTCGAACAGTTGCAGCAGACTCGCCGCATCCAGGTGGGGTCCGGGGAAAACCTGGGTGGTGCCCACCATCGTGCAGGTGAATGGCAAACCCCATGCATTGACATGAAACATCGGAACAACCGGCAGCACGACATCGGCTTCACGAATACCCATTCCATCAACAAAAGCGCAGACCATCGAGTGGAGCACAATGGAACGGTGTGAGTAGACCACCCCTTTCGGGCGGCCCGTGGTACCTGATGTATAGCACATCGCCGCAGCCGCATTTTCATCGTGATCATAGGGCTCGTATTGCGAGGGATCAGCCCCTGCGAGCAATTCTTCATAGTTGAGTGCACCTGCAGGAATGGGCTGCCCGCCATTGGGGATTACAATTACATGGCGTGGGTGCACTTTGCTCCTGAATTTTTCGAACAGTGGCCACAGCACCTGGTCCACCAGAATCACCTGATCGTCGGCGTGGTTGACGATGTACTCCAGGTCATCGGGGGAAAGACGCAGGTTGAGTGTATGTAGAACACCGCCCATGGAAGGAATCCCAAAATATGCTTCCAGGTGCTGGTAGTGATTCCAGCACAGGGTGGCTACGCGATCACCAGGTCTGACACCCAGTTGCTTCAATGCTACGGCCAGGCGACGGGTACGGACAGCAAACTCCTTGTAGCTATGTCGATGGACGGACTTGTCCGGAAGTCTTGTGACAATTGATTTGTTGGGGAAGAGTTGCTCAGCACGACGAAGCAAAGAAGGAATCGTCAGCTGAAAATCCATCATAAGTCCCTGCATGTACCAGTATCGTTTAGGTTGTTGATTAAAACTCCGGAAGAAGATCCCTCTCGCAATAGCGGCTACCTGACAACAGGATACGGGAAAGTAGATGTCAGTGCGATGCGCGTTCCCGTTTCCTGTGATTTGCGCGCTGACTCAATGATCTCAAGCACGTGGAGTGCATGTTCTGCATTGATGAGCGGCTCCTTGCCGGTGGCCAGGCTTTCGCAGATGACTGAGGCGCCCATTTCCCATACATAGGGCGCGGCGTCTTTCACGTAGCGCACAGTTTGTTCATGGTCATGCGTGGAGAGGTCTACACCAAAAGGTGCCCAGTCATAACCGATCAATGCCATGTTGCCGTGTGTACCCCAAATAGAGATGGTAGGTCGGTCCTGCCCTTCACCTTCATGTCCGTAGGGATCAAAATAGTTGAAGCCGCATTGTACGTGAGAGAGCACCCCATTGCCATGATCCATGAGCACCATCGCGTTGTCCTCTGCAACCACCGGGATTTTCCCTTTGTTGTCAGTGGTTCGTTCGGGTGTAACGATGCTGGTCATCGCCATCAC
Source organism: Cyclobacteriaceae bacterium (assembly GCA_019694905.1). Lineage (GTDB taxonomy): Bacteria > Bacteroidota > Bacteroidia > Cytophagales > Cyclobacteriaceae > ELB16-189. The sequence continues at coordinate 1,370 of JAIBBB010000092.1, read as the reverse complement.
AGACCGGGCCGGGCCAAGCAGCCCTGTCAGTGTGGCCAGGTTGTACACGCCCAGGTCAGGGAGACTGCCGCCACCCTGTTCATAAAAGAACGCAGACCAGGTAGGACCGAGATGACCATAGTGAGCGTGGGCAGAGGAGACCTTACCAAGTTTGCCGGCTCTGATAGCCTGCGACATGAATGCGAACTGAGGGCTATTGACTACGGCGGGGGCACCCCAGATTCGAAGACCACGTTGCCGTGAAAGGTCAAGCAGCTCTTTGCCTTCCTTGTAGGTGTTGGCCATTGGCTTTTCACTCCATACGTGTATACCGGCCATCAGCGCCTGTCGGTTGAGCCGGCCGTGTTCCTGCATATTGGTGAGGTTGACCATCAGGTCAAAAGGTGCGCCTTTGAGCAGCTTGTCGATGTGGTCATATTGATTGGGGACATTGAACTTCTCCGCCTGCTTTTTGGCGCGGTCAAAAATGATGTCACAGGTACTCACCAGTTCCACAAAGGGAGATTTACTCAAGTGCGGCAGGTACATGTTGGACACGCTTCCGCAGCCAATCACGGCCACTTTGATGCGTTTGTCTGCGGGTGTCATGGCCTCGACTGCTGGCAGCACCATCGCGCCGGCCACTGCGGCCGTTCCTCGGGCGATAAATTCCTTGCGGGAAATCTTGTGACTCATAGGTTAGGTGGTAAGGAGTATATAATAAATATAGCCAAGCCTGCGGATTCTCTGTATTCCGCTGAAATAACCATTCAATCGATTGTTTCAGGCCCGGAGGAGCAATTTGGCCCCACAGAAGCAATCAAACTCACCATTATTGCTGAAGATGGGTCAAAACAGAACGCTTGTTCGAGAAAAATCTTCTATTACTTTTGCCGGCAGCCCACATTTTGAACCACACAACATGAAAAAGCGCATATTTTTCATTGGCTTTGCCATTTCTATGATGCTGCCTGCAATGACGCAGGCACAGGCTCCGGTCACCGACTCCGGGGCGACGTCCTGGATGTTGATTTCCACTGCGCTGGTGCTGCTCATGGTCCCAGGCCTCGCCATGTTTTACGGTGGGCTGGTGCGCACGAAAAACGTGCTTGGCACCATGATGCACAGTTTTGCCGCGATGGGGATCATGACGGTTTCGTGGGTAGTATGCGGTTATGCAATGGCGTTTGGACCGAATGTACTGGGCGGCTGGGTTGGATGGAATGGCGCCAATCTTCTGCTGAGAGGGATTGACGAGTCTATTATGGCCGGGGGTATTCCCGAATACGTATTCAGCATGTTTCAGGCAAAGTTTGCGATCATCACGCCGGCGTTGATTGCCGGTGCATTTGCTGAGCGAATCAGTTTCAAGGGTTACTGCATTTTCATTG
>JAIBBB010000326.1 GCA_019694905.1 Cyclobacteriaceae bacterium | reverse complement strand
AATCTGATTGCCACCACGCAGGCAGGAAAGAAGTGGGGCACCACGTTGTTGTTGCACGGCAGCAACCGGCCATTCGAGATGGATCAGAACAAAGATGGCTTTCTGGATTTTCCGTTGGGCCAGCAGGTCAATCTGATCAACCGTTGGGTGTACAACTCCGGCACAGGCTGGCTGGGTCAGCTCTCTTTCAAATACCTGAAGGATGAAAAGATTGGCGGCCAGAAGGGTTATCCCGCTAACAAGAACAGCACAACACTTCCGCTGTATGGTCTCGAGATCAATACCGAGCGGCGTGAAGTGACCGGCAAGTTGGGCTACCAGTTTGCGGGCAAGCCGTACAAGAGCTTTGGCATTCAGTTGGATGCCTTTGACCACATGCATCGCAGCCATTTTAGCAAAACCAACCACGACGCGACGGAGCGGTCCCTCTACACCAACCTGATTTATCAGAGTATCATTGGCAGTACGCAGCACAAATGGAAAGCCGGCGCCAGCGTACTCGTGGATGACTATCAGGAAGAGATCAACGCGATTGCAAGTTGGCCGTTTTCGGACTCACTGGTGTACTCAAAGCAACAGGTCAACCGCCATGAAGTGGTGCCTGGTGCATTCGCCGAGTACAGCTATGATGACCTGAAGAAGTTCTCCGTCATTGCGGGCCTGAGGGTGGACCATCATAACCTGTTTGGCACCTTCGTTGTGCCGAGACTGAATCTTAAGTACAACCTCACCAGCACCACCACGCTGCGCGCCTCTGCGGGACGCGGCATTCGGGTAGCCAATATTTTTATCGAGAACCCAGGTTTCCTGGCTTCATCGAGAACCATGGTGCGCGAGTTGCAGCTCGTAAACAAGGCGTATGGCTTTCAGCCCGACAAGGCGTGGAATTACGGAGCAAACGTGTCACAGGAATTTACCCTGAACTACCAACCCGGTACACTCAGCGTGGACTACTACTTCACCAATTTTGAGTCGCAGGTAGTGGCCGACTACGATTTCAGTGCGCGTCAGGTGTTGTTTCACGGCCTCAATGGCGGCAAATCCTTCTCCCATTCACTGCAGGTGCAGTTGGACTATCAGCCGGTGCGCCGGCTGGACGTGCGACTCGCATGGAGACACGCCAATGTGCAAACGGATTATCGTACGGGCAGGCTGCAGCGACCCTTGGTGGCTCGTGACCGCGCCTTTCTCAATGTGGCCTTTGCTACCAAAAACAACTGGCGCCTCGATTACACGGTACAATGGATGGGTCCACAGCGTTTGCCCAGCACCAAAGACAATCCGGTGGCTCTTCAGTTGTCGTCGTGGTCCGATGCCTACGTACTCATGAATGCGCAGATTTCGAAGGACTTTGGCGCGCGCTGGAGTGCGTACGTCGGTGCTGAGAACCTGGGCAACTTCATGGTGAAGAATCCCATCGTTGCAGCGAATGACCCATTTGGTCCCTATTTCGACACCTCCATGGTCTGGGGACCTGTTTTTGGCAGGATGTGGTACGGCGGCTTCCGGTACCGCATTAAGTAGTTGTTAAAAAAAAATTGGTCCAATTGTTTGTGAAACCGAACGGTTGCATATATTTGCAATCGTTCGGTTGCGAATAAATTTTATGCGGAGAGACATTTTTCAGGCGATTGCCGACCCTACGCGGCGTGCAATCATCGCATTGATTGCAGTGCAGGCGATGACGCCCAACGCCATTGCGACGCATTTTGATACTACGAGACAGGCGGTGAGCAAGCACCTGCGAATTCTCACTGAATGTGAGTTGGTGAAGGCCACACAGGAGGGGCGTGAGATACACTATCAACTGGAGGTACAGAAGATGAAGGAAATTGATCAGTGGCTGGCCCAGTTCAGGAAGATCTGGGAGGGTCGTTTCAGTGAGTTGGACAAACTTCTGGCAAACATGAAAACCAAAAAGAAATGAATACAAATCTGTTGTTTGAATTCACGGTGAACAAAGAAAAGAAAGCCGTGCATGTGAAGCGCGAGTTTGCCGCGGGCCCCGCACTTGTGTGGGAGGCATTTACAAAGCCTGAGTTGCTGGACCAGTGGTGGGCACCCAAACCTTACCAGACACGCACCAAGCGCATGGACTTCCGGCAGGGTGGCAGTTGGTTGTATTGCATGGTGGCACCCACTGGTGACAAGCATTGGTGCCGTGCCGACTACCAATCCATCGACACCGGCAAGCAATACACTGCACTTGATGCCTTTTGTGATGAGGAGGGAGTAATCAACAGTGCTTTCCCACGATCATTGTGGAACAACGTTTTCAAGGGATCAGGTGAATCAACGATTGTCGACATCACCATTACCTATCAGTCGCTGGCCGACCTGGAGAAGATCATTGCACTCGGATTCCGGGAAGGATTTACGATGGCGATGGGCAACCTCGATCAGTACATTCAGGCCCAGGGAAAGTTGCGGAAGGAGATGGGAGTGGGGCATGCGCGAACGGCTTCTTATTTGAACTTTCCGGGCAATACGGAAGAAGTATTTCGCTTCTATCAATCTGTTTTCGGTACAGAGTTCATCGGTCGTGGGCTGGTCCGGTTTTCAGAATTGCCGCCTGATCCTTCCATGCCGCCGCTCGCCGAGCACGTCAGGAAGATGGTGTTGCACGTGGAGTTGCCCATCACGGGTGGCCATGTATTGATGGCTACTGATGCGCCACCGGAAATGGGTTTCAAGTTGGTGCAGGGCAACAACATGCACATCAATCTTGAGCCGGATACCCGTGACGAAGCGAAGCGACTTTTTGAGGAGTTGTCAGCGGGTGGTACCGTCACCATGGCATTGCAGGACATGCCCTGGGGTTCCTACTTCGGTAGTTTCACAGACCGCTACGGAATCAACTGGATGGTCAACCACAACCACACGCACTAGTTCCCGATGAGCACAAACGGAGCCCAGTAGTAGGGTGACCCATACTGGGAACTGCGCGCCATGTTGCTTTTCGCTGTCTGCATGGCGTTGGGAAACGAAGCTGCTTTCGTGGTGAGTTGTTCGTAGAACTGGGTCATCAGAGCGGATGTGCTGGCATCTGCCACACTCCAGAAGGAGACGACGATGCTGTGTGCGCCGGCATAGACCAGTGCGCGGGAGAGTCCGATGACGCCTTCGCCTTTGGAGAATTTTCCAAGGCCGGTCTGGCAGGCTGACAGCACAGCGAGATCGGCCTTGAGGTTGAGGTTATAGATTTCGCCTGCGAAGAGGTGACCGTCTTCGCCATCGTCCCCGCTCAGGAAGATTCGCGACAATTCGGGCGCCTGTTCGTTGACCACTCCGTGCGTGGCAAAGTGAAGGTACCGGAAGTTGGTGAGGCTGTCCGACTTGAGTAAAGTTTCATTCGCCTTTTTGCGAAGGGCCATCTGGAATCGGTTGGCGCCGAAAAGTTGGCTGATGGCCTGCACTTCATCGAGCGTGCCGGGCAGGTCGTCGAGGTTGTCGGCGTCGGAAAACTGAACGGGCGCGCAGAGCAGGATGGAGCCGTCAGTATCATCCGCGCGCGGTTTCTTTTGCAGCAACAGTGCGGCAGCGAATTCATAGCTTATCGCATAGCGGTGCACCCAATAGGGGAATCGGGAGAACGTTTCGCCCTCGGCCTTCTTTGTGAGCAAAGCCTCAAACGGAAGCGTGCTCAGCCGGCCGGAGGGGATGATGATCAGTTGTTTTACAGCGGCAGGCACGTGCGGGTTCAGCAACCTGGAAAGTTCCGGTGCGGTGCGGAGATACGTGCTCACTTCGCTGAAGAAAAGGCTGTTGTTGAATCCTTTGAGCCAGCGCTCGAAGTTGGCCGGAAGTGACTGATGTCTTACCCGCAGACCGCCGGGCATGACGACAAACGTGTAGAGTTGGCGAGACTTCTCGCTGACAAAATAGCTTACCAGCGCCGTGCC
>JAIBBB010000091.1 GCA_019694905.1 Cyclobacteriaceae bacterium | reverse complement strand
TACAGTCGCCTGGATCAACAAGAAATTCAAGGGCAAAGATGAAGTCATCCTGGCTAACATTCATGTGCTTCGGGCTGGGTGGAATTACGCAGAGAAGAACGCGGACTTCCACAAACAATATGTGATTGATCGTTCACCATTGCCTCCTGGTCGCTACCGCAACATCACGGGTAACGAGGCCATCGCATTGGGGCTGGTTGTTGCCGCGCGCAAGGCCAGAATGCCACTCTTTCTGGGCTCCTATCCCATTACTCCCGCAACGGATATTCTGCATGCCATTTCCGGCTACAAGAAGTACGGCGTCAAACACCTGCAGGCTGAAGATGAAATTGCGGGTATTTGCAGTGCCATTGGTGCAGCCTTCGGCGGCAGTCTCGCCGCAACCACCACCAGCGGCCCGGGACTTTCACTCAAGACCGAGGCCATGGGTCTTGCCGTCATGACGGAACTTCCGCTCATCATTGTTGATGTGCAACGCGCAGGGCCCTCCACGGGGCTTCCAACCAAGCCCGAGCAAGGTGACCTGTTGATGGCCATGTTTGGTCGCCATGGCGAAGCGCCCATGCCGGTGCTCGCCACCGCAAGTTCTTCCGACTGCTTTGACATGACCCTTGAGGCCGCCCGGCTTGCATTGAAATACATGACGCCGGTGCTGCTGCTGAGCGATGGATACATCGGACAAGCCTCAGAGCCCTGGAGAATAGCCAATATTGATGATTTGCCGGACATCGAACCTCACTTCGCCCGAACATCAGAAGGCTTTGCACCCTACAAGCGCGACGAAAAGACACTACGGCGTCAGTGGGCTATCCCAGGATTTGAAGGCATGGAGCACCGCATCGGCGGACTCGAGAAGGAAGACGGATCTGGCAATGTGAGCTCTGATGCGACCAACCACGAACGGATGGTCCATATCCGCAAAGACAAGATTGAGCGCATAGCCCTGGATATTCCTGAGGCCATCGTTGAAGGTGAAGAAGAAGGTGACCTGCTCATGATCTCCTGGGGCTCCACCTACGGCGCTGCAAAGACGGTGTACGAGCGTTTGCGGGCCAATGGGCACGTTTTGTCCTTCCTGCATCTGCGTTACCTGAACCCCTTCCCGCGCAACCTCGGTGACATCCTGAAGCGTTTTAACCGGGTTGTTGTACCCGAACTGAACCTGGGCCAGTTGCAGTTTCTCCTGCAGGCCAAATACCTGAAACCGGTCATTGGCATTCATAAAGTCCAGGGCCGTCCTTTTAAATCGACAGAACTGGAACAGAAACTCATTGGTCTCCTTACCCAAAATACGGTTGAAGTATGAAAACAATTGTAGACGAGTTGCTCGAGAAGCCGCACGCCGGCAACCTGGTATATACGGCTAAGGATTTCAAGCCCGATGTAGATGTTCGCTGGTGCGCTGGCTGTGGCGCCCTCTCCGTCCTCTCACCGTCCCAGCGCCTGATGCCAGACCTCGGTCTGCCCAAAGAGAATATCGTGTACGTGTCAGGTATCGGCTGTTCTGGAAGATTCCCGTATTACATGGATACCTACGGATTCCACAGCATCCATGGCCGGGCACTTGCAATTGCCTCAGGCCTCAAGATTGCTAGACCGGACCTCAGTGTATGGGTAGTGACCGGTGACGGCGACAACATGAGTATCGGAGGAAATCACTTCATCCATACCTGCCGCCGCAATGTGGATCTCAACATCATGATGTTCAACAATGAGGTGTACAGCCTCACAAAAGGACAATACTCCCCGACGTCTCATCGCGGACAGATTACCAAGTCCTCTCCGCTGGGGGCACTCGACGATCCTTTCAATCCGGTCTCATTGGCGCTTGGTGCCGGAGCCACTTTTGTTGCGCGCGGCCACGACAAGGATCGCGCACAATTACAGCAACTTCTTCGTAGGGCGTATGATCACAAAGGTGTTGCATTCGTGGAGATCTACACCAATTGCCGCATCTTCAATGACGGCGCCTTCGACCTCTATACCAATGCAGATACCCGGGATAACCATACCATTTTCCTCGAGCATGGTAAGCCTCTCGTATTTGGAAAGACGCGCAACAAGGGCATCATTCTTGACGGCTATACACCCCGGGTAGTCAATCTTGACCAGGGTGAATACTCAGTGAGTGACTTGCTCATCCACAACGAAAAGGACTCGACACTTGCATTTATCCTTGCGAATATGACTTACAGCGAGGACTTGCCCCGCCCGATGGGTGTGCTGCAGGCCATCCACCGTGCGCCGTACGAAGAGCGTGTGGTCAATCAGATTCAACACGAGATTGTGACCAAAGGCGAGGGTGATCTTCAATCTCTGCTCAGTGGCGAAACATCCTGGCTCATTGCCTGAGCCAGGGCTTCGACACATTTGAAATCCACAATGTAATTTGACCCCTTCGGGTTATTCCTGTGCAGAGGCGCTGGACCGCACCCGGCTGCGTTTACGAACTTGCTGAACCTCGAGCATTTCAAGGCTGCACGCAAGCACATCACCCATCGTTTGAGCTCGCAAGAAGCGGTCATCTTCGTACAAGTCTGCCAGCTCTGCCCGCAACTGCCGGACGTTCTCCTCAGGCGCCAATTCCTCCTTTCGCATCGCAGCCAGCAGCACAGGCAATTGATCCACGGAAGCATTTACCCGTGTCAGAAGCCGCGTCCGTTCTTCTTTCTGATACTGAAGTTCAAGCACCGGCGACATACTCTTGATGCCCAGATTGATGATGGGATTATTTTGCTTGAAGTATTGAGGCATGTAAATCTTCAGGCTGCCCTCGAAGCAATGCTGGTCAAAGTCGATGGCGCGCAGCCGAAAATAGAGCTCGTCAAAATCCGGTATGACCTCCACTACGAAATTGTCATTGCGCATGTCGCCGAGCAACTGCACCAGCGAACGCTCATTGAACTTGACGAACTCTTTGGCAACCCGCAGTGGGTTAAAATCCTGTCTGGTCAGAAAATTCTTGATGAAAGTATCCCCCGGAATACCCTGTATGTGCTCTTCCATCAGGGTTGAGCCCTTCACGAGATAATTGATCTTGTTGGGAGAAAGCAGGTGCTCCAGCTCCATGCCGTAAATCCGCGACATGTCGGCCTGCTTCAAATAGAAATAGTCAAACAGGTCGTTGAGCCTGTTGACAATGCGCACCCGGATGGGGTGCGTGTTGGCGTACATGCAGTAATCCACCCGGTCGACATACAGGTGCTCCATCACAGTGGTGTCACCACCGACCTTCAACTGGGCATACGCCTTGCGCAGTTGTTCGTTGATGAACTTCCGGTCGGTCTCGTTGTAAATCAATGTTTCCCAAAGCGTATCATTTCCCTTCTTGTCAAAGAGTGTGATCGAACTCTTGTAATTAAGAAGATCCTGATACGAAATGGGAACATCAATCTCACGGTTGGTGAGCATGAGGTACCCCCTCAGCGCCTTGCTGATGGGGTACACTGTTTTCTTGAACCGGATTTCGGCCATGGATCAGAATTCTCCCTTCAGCTGCGCAGCCCACTTGGCTACACGGTCTGCAGTGAGATCCTTCTGATTGTCTTCGTCAATGCCCAGACCCAGGAACTTGCCGTTCACAACCCCTTTGGACGCTTCGAAGTTGTATCCGTCGGTAGGCCATGCACCCACGAAGGTTGCCCCTTTGTCTTTGATCTTGTCGTAGATGATACCCATTGCATCCAGAAATGTGTCAGGATAGCCATCGGCATCCCCCAGACCGAGGAAGGTGACCTTCTTGCCGGACCAATCAACGCTTTCCAACTCATCCACAAAGCCGTCCCAGTCTTCCTGAAGCTGGCCAATCTCCCATGTAGGGCACGCCAGGATGAGGTTTTCGTACGGCTGCATGTCATCCGCCGAGGCTGAGTTTACATTGTGCAGAACAACATCCGGCTCGCCGCCCAATGCTTCCTGTACTTGTCCAACGACCCGCTCGGTGTTGCCCTCCGTCGAGCCAAAAAAGATTCCAATCTTTGCCATAATTGTTTGTTGTATTAATTGATTGTATGAGTCTCTTGTTATGAATGCTCTTCTGCTGCTTCTCCATCACCATCTTTCGGGTGATATTGAATGAATAGCTCTGACTTCATCAGGATGTCCACGTATTGCGCACGTTTGTAGGCAAACGGATCTGCGAGATTCTCTTTTGAGAGTTTCCCTTTGAACTGATCAAGGCTCTCGTAGCCGCGTTTAGTCATCCATCCTTCCAGTTCTTCGAGCATGTGCGTGATCTGGTGAATGCCCTTCTTGTAGATGGCGCTCACCACCTGAGTGGCATCGGCACCGGCCAGAATCATCTTGACCACATCGCGACCATTCAGAATACCGGTGTTGGCAACTATGCTGCCGCTGATGCGCTTGTGCAGCAACCCGGCATAGCGAAGGGTTAGCCGGCTATCATTCTCACTGCTGAAATTGTAGGGGAAAAAGTGCTCCTCCTTCTCTACATCAATGTCTGGTTGGAACAACCGGTTAAACAATACAAAACCGTTGCCGCCCGCTTCATCCATCTTGTCAATCACCCTTAGTGTATTCGAATAGTAGGGACTCAGTTTGACAAACACCGGAATCTTGATGGCCTTCTTCACCTTGCGGACTGTTTCGATCTGACCATTTTCAATGCCTGCACTCTCAGCACCAAAATCCGTCTGATTGGCGTAGAAATTCAATTCCAGCCCATCGATGCCGGTGGCCGCCATCTCCTGAGCAAACTGCACCCAGGTTTCGTCATGAACGCAATTCAGACTCCCAATGACCGGAATACTCAGCGCTTTCTTCGCCTGCCTCAATTGCATCAGATGCTCTGCCGGCCCTGCATGCTTGATGGCAGGGAAAAATGTGTCGTGCTCTGCATCCCAATTCTGATAGGCCTCCATCTTTTGTTCCATGGAAAAGGCCTCCAGCTCAATCTGTTCTTCAAACAAGGATTTGTAAACGATGGCTGCAGCCCCTGCTTGCTCCAGTTTGACCAGATTCGCAGGATCAGATACGATATTGCTGGCACCGACTACAATCGGATTCTTCAGCGGTATGCCCCCGTATTGGGTCGATAAGTTGATACTCATGGCGGTTGTTTTATACTTCTGACAAGTGCTTGATGTCCTTCATACGCTGCTCATTGTCATGGATAGCCAGATCGACGAGCCGCTTCGCTTCTTCCGGATGAGTCAGGTTCAGCGTCTTGTAACGGATCTCCTCTTCCAGATAACTTTCAAAATTGGTATTCACTTCTGCGGCATCCCAGATGAACGCTTTCTGATTGGCATCGCGCAGATCAGGGTTGAAGCGATACATGGGCCAGTAACCTGATAAGGTTGCCTTCTCCGACTGCTTCTTGGTCAACTTCATGTCATAGCCATGGGCAATGCAAGGTGAATAAGCAATCACAATGGAAGGGCCTTTGTGTTTCTCGGCTTCCACAACGGCAAGCGCCGTCTTTTCGCGGTCCATACCCATATTGACTGAAGCCACATAAGCGTTGTTGTAAGTGGTCATCATCAAACCCAGGTTCTTCTTGGCCAACTTCTTGCCATCGGATGCAAACTTGGCAACAGCACCACGCGGGGTTGATTTGGAAGCTTGCCCGCCGGTATTGCTGTATACTTCGGTATCGAGTACGAGCACATTGACATTGCGACTTGATGCGAGTACGTGATCGAGACCACCAAAGCCAATGTCGTATGCCCAACCGTCACCGCCAATAATCCAGATGCTCTTGTCAACAAAGTAGTCCTTCAACTCAATCACCTTGTCCAGTACTGCGTTGGCGCCTGTGGACTTGCGTTCGGCAGCCAGGAGCTGCTTCACCTGGTCGGCATGCGCTTTGGCCTCGTTCGTTACTTCCTCAAACAGTGTCAAACTGGTAGTAAGCGCCGTTTTCAAAGCTTCGCTGGCAGGTGACTTCAGCAGCAGCTCCACGTTGGTCTTCAACTGACGACGGTTGGCATCTACTGCCAGGCGCATGCCCATGCCAAATTCAGCATTGTCTTCGAAGAGCGAGTTGGCCCAGGCTGGCCCGCGTCCATTCTTGTCTTTTGTATAAGGAGTGAGCGGGAATGTACCGCCATAAATGGAAGTGCATCCTGTGGCGTTTGCAATGATCATCCGGTCGCCAAACATCTGGGTGACCATATGAATGTATGGCACTTCTCCGCAGCCTGAACAGCTCGGCGGGTATTCCATGTAAGGCTCAGCTACGTTGACACCTGAAACAAAAGGAAGTTTCTCTATCCAGGTAGCCGGATTGCCAGGTACGCCGCGGTATTCGAGGCGCTTGGTGCCTGTAGGTACGGCACCGTTAACAGGCATGTGGGATACCGGGATCAGATCGCCCTTCAAGCGAAGGATTGGATCAATGATGTGATCAGCAAACCAGCCTGAATTGGCCGGTACCACTTGTGTGATTTCAGCAAATTTCTCCGCTTCAGCAGGAATCGGTACTTCTACCACAGCAGCGGCAGATGCATCAATTGCCTTCCAGTTCATTTCTACTATTTCCTGCCCTTTCCGGGCGAATTGCTTCTGTACAAACTTCTTAATGAGCGCAATGGCTTCTTCTTCAGGAAGCACACCAGAAACTTTGAAGAAGGCCGTTTGCATAACCGAACTGATACGGCCACCAAGTCCCACACTCTTGGCAATTTTGGAAGCGTCAATTGCAAAGACACGGATTTTCTTCGACCGGATGGTCTCCTGCATGTCTTTGGTGAATAGCTTGAAAATGTTTTCGGGCTTCTGACTGGAGTTGATCAGGAACGTACCCCCCTGGGTGATGCCTTCCAGAATATCATATTGTCCAATGTACTGTGCACGGTGCAAGGCAACGAAGTCGACCTTGTTGAGCAGGTACTCCGACTGAATCCGCTCTTTGCCAAAACGGAGATGGCTAATCGTCCAGCCACCTGATTTGTTCGAGTCATATTGGAAGTATCCCTGCACGAAAAGATCCGTGTTGTCACCGATCATCTTGATGGCGTTCTTGTTAGCGCTCACCGTGCCGTCTGATCCATAGCCCCAGAACTTGCACCGTACAACACCAGGTTGTTCGGTGTCTATCTCTTCCTTGACCGTAATAGATCGTTTTGTAACGTCATCGTTGATTCCGACGGTAAAGTCATGCCAGCCATCAGCGGCCAGGTGATCGTAAACCGCTTTCACCATGGACGGAGTGAACTCTTTGGATGACAAGCCATAGCGCCCGCCGATGATGCGCAAACCAGGACGTCCTGCCAGCGCGGCAACCACATCAAGGTAGAGCGGCTCTCCTATCGATCCGGGCTCCTTGGTCCTGTCTAGCACGGCAATGCGCTTCACCGACTTGGGTATTTCTTTCAGGAAATCCTCCAGCGCAAATGGGCGGTACAGGCGGAGCTTCAACAAGCCGAGTTTGCTACCCTTCTTGTTGAGATAGTTGATGGTTTCCTCAATGGTCTCAGTTCCGGAGCCGATGGCTATAATGATGTTCTCCGCAGTCGGAGAACCGATATACTCGTACAGTTTGTAGCTGCGGCCGGTTTTTTCAGCGAAGGCTTTCATGTATTTCTTCACGATGCCCGGGCAGGCCTCATAGAACTTGTTAACCGTCTCGCGACCCTGGAAGTACACATCCGGGTTCTGCGCACCGACTTTACACATGGGCGCTTCAGGTTTCAGTGCCATCGCACGGAATTCTTCCACATACTTCATGTCCACCAGACTCTTCATGTCTTCATAGCTGATAGGTATGATCTTCTGAATGGAATGCGACGTTCTGAAACCATCAAAGAAGTGCAGGAATGGAATTTTGGCTTCCAAAGTTGACAAATGGGCAATGACTGCCATGTCTTGTGCTTCCTGGACGTTGGAAGACGCGAGCATGGCAAAGCCGGTACCACGCGTTGCCATGACATCCGAGTGATCACCGAAAATTGACAGCGACTGGGCCGCCAGTGACCTCGCTGATACGTGAAACACAACCGGTAGCAGTTCGCCGGCCATCTTGAACATATTGGGGACCATCAGCATGAGCCCTTGTGAGGCGGTGAAGGTCGTCGAAAGTGCACCCGCAGATACAGAACCGTGAATGGCACCTGCCGCTCCACCTTCCGATTGCATCTGTACTACGTCTACCTTCTCTCCGAAAATGTTCTTGCGTCCTTCTGCAGACCAGGCGTCTGCCCTTTCACCCATGTCGGATGAGGGGGTTATGGGATAGATGGCAGCTACTTCTGAGAAGCCATACGCTACGTTGGCTACAGCCGAGTTGCCGTCCGTATTAATATAAGCATTGTTCTTCATGGTTCGTGAGATTATGGGCATGAAAGTACCAGTTCGCAAAAGCGATCAACGGGCTTCCGATCATTAGGAAGCCTGATTGTCGTCAGCCAGCTCAGGTTCAATCGAATGCAGAACACGGTAATACTCAGTTTCTTTCTCTTATCCGATTTTGGCTAGATTGGACCTTCATCCCAAACGTCATGAAGCAAGTTCTGATTACCGGAGCATCCGGAAACCTGGGGAAGACCACCATGAGCCATTTTGCTGAGGCAGGCTGGCAGATCCATGCGGTAACCACACCTGGAAAGACCATTGACTTTGACCTTCCGGCTGGCGCTGCAACCTACCCTCTTTCGCTCACCGATGAACTCGCCATCAACCAGATGCTGAATCAGTTGCCGCAGCTGGATGCACTGTTGTTGTTGGCTGGAGGTTATGAAGGCAACGGACTGCAGGAAACGGACTGGACCAGCGTTCAGCGGATGATTGATACCAACTTCCGGACAGCGTTTCATCTGGCAAAGTCGGCGGCCATAAAGATGAGCATCCAGCCGGATGGTGGCCGGATCATCATGGTGGGTGCCCGGCCTGCTATTAATCCCGACCACGGTCAGCATGCGGTAGCTTATGCCCTGTCCAAGGCCATGTTGATGCACTTTGCCCAGTTGCTGAACGCAGCATTTTCAACGAGTCATGTGTTGACCCACGTGATCGTACCCTCCACTCTCGATACGCCTGCCAATCGCAAGGCAATGCCCGATGCAGACCCCAGTCTATGGGTTCCGCTCCTGGATGTGGCCGAAACTATGCACTGGTTGTGCACCGATGTTGCGAAGACTTACCGCAACGAGGTGCTGCACCTTTACGGCGGTGCCTGACACAAGAGGCTCATTTAACACAAACTTCACATGGATCAGGTTCACCTGTCATCTCAAAAACCGTATTTAGGTCAAGACAGACCAATCCCAAACGGTTATGAAAACGCGCCTGTTCCTCATTGCATGTTTTAACCTTCTTTCTCTGGCCAGCATGGCCGCGGCATCTTCTGCTGTTCAATCGACCGAAAGTGAAAACGACAGTACCATCGTCCTGGTCATTGCTTTCATCCTGCTCGTGTCTGGTATCACCTGGCGACTGTTTTTTAAGAAGGCTCCCAACATGCAGATCTGAGCTGCTTTTCCTTTTCTGAATTGCTTTTGAATAGTGTCCGATAATTGGGACATTCATGAATGCATTCATTCATTGGCGATCCCATTGTGGTAGTAGTACATCTGGCGGTGCCCCCCGATAAGGTATGGCTGGCACTGACAAGCCCTGATGAAATCAAAAGGTGGTATTTTGATTTGCCGGGATTCACGGCTGCCACTGGCTATCAGTTTAGTTTTGAAGGTGGTAGTGATCCAGCCCATCCATATATACATCGATGTGAGATTGTGGATGTTTCTCCGCAGAGCGTGCTCTCCTATACCTGGCGCTACGAAGGATATCCCGGGGAAACGCTGGTGACGTTCAAACTCAAGCCTGAGAATTCTGGGACTGTTGTAACGCTGACTCACGAGGGCCTGGCCTCACTGCCAGCCTCCAACCCCGATTTTGCCCGCTCAAATTTCGAAGCGGGCTGGAACAGCATTGTCGGGACTTCTCTCCCAAAATACTTTGGAGTCGCCGTAGCAGACTAGTGTGGTGTAGGTGAACTCTCCTCTCCGGTCACCAGTGACTTGATCCTTCCTTTTCCAACCATCAGAGTGGACCAGGCGAGTACTGCGCTGACAGAAAGTATCACAACGATGGGGAGTAGCTGATGTGCATTCAGCACACCGATGCTGCTTGACACCAGTGCGCCCAGACCAATCTGGGCAAATCCGAACATAGAGGCCGCACTTCCAGCATGCTCCTTAAAGGGGGCCATGGCGAGTGCTGAACCGTTGGGATTCATCAAACCCACACATGCCAGCATCAGGAAAAACATACCAATGGCACCATTCATGTCAAACCAGTTGTTCCACGCTCCTGCCAGAAACAGCATGCTGACAATCAATTGCAGACTTATTGCCACTGTGTAGATGCTTGCATTGGCAAACCTGCGGGTCAACAATATATTCAGCTGACTGCTGCCAATAAACGCAAGTGACAACAGAGCGAATATGAAACCGTAGGTCCTCGGAGTGGCCCCAAAGAACTGCATGAATACGATCGGCGAGCCAGATACATAGATAAAGAGAGCTGCGAAGGAGAATGCGCCAGAAAAGGCATATGTGTAAAACTGTGGAGTCCTGACTACTGAAGCGTACGTTTTGAGAATAGGACCAGGTTTGAGGGAAACATGTGGGTCCGGCTCGTGCCCTTCCGGCAGTGCCAGCACCATGATAGCAAGGATAACAGCAACGATGCCGCCCAGGAGAAAGAAGATGGCTCTCCATCCCAGCGCCTCAGTAACGAAACCTCCCACTGTGGGTGCCAGTAAAGGTGAAACTCCAAGAATCAGTACAAGTAAGGAGAATACATTGGCACTCTCCTTCAGTGTAAAGAAATCGCGAACCATGGCCATGGATGAAACCCACGCCACGCATCCACCCATGGCTTGCACGAATCGAAGGGCGATGAGTTCCTCCTGGCTGTGAGTCATCGCGCATGCGATCGAGGCAACAATAAAAATGCTAAGGCCAGTGATCAATGGCCTGCGACGACCATACCTGTCGAGCAGCGGGCCGTATATCACCTGACCTACTGCCAGTCCAACAAAATAACTCACCACTGACAAGGAGATTCTGGCAGGTGTGGTGGCAAAGTCCTGGGCAATCTGTGAGAAGGCAGGAAGATACATATCGATTGCAAAGGGGCTGATCGAGGACAATAGTCCGAGCATCAGCACGAGAAAGAACTTCCGTGGTCGTTTGGGCATGTGCAAAAATCAGCAGATCAAATCAGAGATGGGCTTTGACACTTTGACTTGCCCTGTTGGCCTTGGCCCGCGCTTCTTCTATCGTCGCAGCCCTCGCAAGACAAACACCCAGTCTTCTCTCGCCCTTCACTTCAGGTTTTCCAAAAAGCCGCAGTTGTGTGTCAGGTTCCTGCAATGCATTTTCCAGACCGCTGAATGAAACCTGATTGGAGTGACCACGCACAAGAATGACACTTGAAGCGGATGGCCCCCACTGCGCAATGGAAGGGATCGGTAGCCCCAGAATCGCACGAACATGCAAAGCGAACTCACTGAGATCCTGCGAGATCATGGTGACCATACCCGTGTCATGAGGTCGTGGGGACAACTCACTGAAGTAAACCTTTTCACCCTGAATGAAGAACTCAACCCCAAACAGGCCCGTGCCGCCCAAAGCATCCACCACACTCCGGGCGATATGCTGCGCCTCCGCCAGTACCGTGCGCGGCATCGGGTGCGGCTGCCAGGACTCCTGGTAATCGCCGTGTTCCTGCCGGTGTCCAATGGGTTCGCAAAACGAAACTCCCCCGGCATGCCGAATCGTTAACAGTGTGATTTCATAGTCAAAATGAATAAACCCTTCCACAATGACCCGGCCTCCACCACTTCTCCCGCCTTCCTGAGCGTATTGCCACGCGGCGTCGATGTCTTGTTGGCTTTTGATCACGGTTTGCCCTTTTCCTGAAGAACTCATGATGGGCTTTACCACGCAGGGTATCCCCATCTCCTGCACAGCTGCCTCAAATTCGGTTTTGTCGCCGGCAAAGCGATAAGGAGATGTGCGCAGGCCGAGGGTTTGCGATGCAAGTGTCCGAATCCCTTCGCGATTCATGGTAAGCCGGGTGGCGTTTGCGGTGGGGATCACTTTGAACCCTTCGTTTTCCAACTCAACAAGTGTGGCAGTGGCAATTGCCTCCACCTCCGGCACAATGAAATCGGGACGTTCGGATCGGACAAGGTTGGCCAATGCATGGCCATCGAGCATGTTGATTGTGTACGACCGATGGGCAACCTGCATGGCCGGTGCATTATCATAGCGATCGACTGCGATTACTTCCACGCCGTAACGCTGAAATTCTATGACAACCTCTTTGCCGAGTTCACCTGCCCCCAGCATCATTACTTTCCTGGCCCCCGGCTTCAAGGGCGTTCCTATCGTCAGCGACATGATCCAGTCAGCTATTAGAGCCATCCCGACCTTCGGAACAGCAGATAAAGCCCCACACAAAAACTCAAAGTAAGTCCCATGACCATCGGGTAACCAAATTTCCACTCCAACTCAGGCATGTACTTGAAGTTCATACCATAAACACCCGCCACCATGGTGGGAATTCCAATAATGGCGGCCCAACCAGCAAACCGCTTCGACACGTCATTCTGATTAATGGAGATCAGCGAAAAGTTAGCCTCCAGTGCCGTTGACAGAAGTTCACGGGAGTTGTCCACCATTTCATTGATACGGATCGCATGGTCGTATACGTCCCTGAAATAGGGCTTCGTTTCGTCTCCAAAGAGCGTGACATCAAAGCGCATGAGCCGATTGCAAATGTCTATCAACGGCGATACCGCACGCTTGACATCGAGAAGTTGCCTTTTCAATCGATAGATCTTGGGTGCCGTGTCACGGCTGAAG
>JAIBBB010000325.1 GCA_019694905.1 Cyclobacteriaceae bacterium | reverse complement strand
TGAAATCGGTGCGACTCACCCAGGAGCAGCTCCGAGACAAAATCAAAGGCGGGTGGGCGGGCCAGACCATTGGCGTTACGTTTGGGGGCCCGACCGAGTTCAGGTATCAGGGGAGCATGATCCAGGACTACCAGCCAATTGCCTGGTATTCCGGTTATCTGAAAGAAACTTATGAAAAATCCCCGGGCCTGTACGATGACATCTACATGGATCTGACTTTTGTTGACATCTTCAGCCGGGAAGGCCTCGATGCGCCCGTCCAGTCCTTTGCAAAAGCTTACGCCGAAGCCGGGTACATGCTGTGGCATGCCAACCAGGCCGGGCGCTACAATATTCTTCACGGGATGCAGCCACCGGCATCGGGTCACTGGCTCAACAATCCTCACGCCGATGACATCGATTTCCAGATTGAATCAGATTTTGCGGGACTGATGGCTCCGGCGATGCCCCAGGCGGCAGCAAAGATCTGCGACAAGATCGGCCACATCATGAACTATGGCGACGGCTGGTATGGTGGCGTCTACATGGCCACCATGTACTCTCTGGCTTTCACCAGTTCAGATGTGCGGTACGTAGTCACCGAGGCTCTCAACAGCATTCCACGCGAAAGTACTTTCTACCAATGCATCTATGATGTCATCCAGTGGCATGCGCGTTTTCCTACCGATTGGAAACAGACGTGGTTTGAATTGGAGAAGAAGTGGTCAGAAGATACGGGTTGCCCGGATGGTGTATACACCGCGTTCAATATTGACGCCAAACTCAATGCAGCCTACGTCGTGCTAGGACTGTTGTATGGCAATGGAGATTTTACCAAAACAATGGATATCGCCACGCGTGCCGGTCAGGATTCCGACTGCAATCCCGCGTCTGCCGGAGGGGTCCTGGGCGTGATCCTTGGCTACGACCAGATACCACCCTTCTGGAAACAAGGGTTGAAGGAAGTAGAAGACATGGACTTCAAATACACCACCATCTCGCTAAGTGAGGTGTACGAGGCGTCTTTCCGGCAGGCGCTGGAAATGATCAAACGCGAAAAGGGGGTTGTGGATGCCGGCGGAGTGACCATACCCATGCAAAGTGTGAAGCCTGTGGCATTGGAACAGAGTTTTGAGGGCCATCGCCCGAAGGAAAAGATCCAGTTTGGCAAGGAACTCAAGGAAGACCTGTCATTTTCATTTTCAGGGAATGGCATTGTCCTCCGCGGCGAGGGTTCTGTGTGGGACAGCAACGACCCCTATGTTTTCAAGGCAGAGATCTGGCTTGACGGCAAACTCATTGAAACGGCGGAGTGGCCGGTCAGTTATACCACGCGGCGTCACGAACTGTTCTGGAAGTACCAGCTGCCTGAAGGATCACATCAGGTTCGCGTACATCTGCTGAATCCTGCACCCTCCAAAAAAGTCAACGTGTGGGACGCTTTGGTCTACACCTCAGCCAAGTGATGAGCGGGTATCTGCTTGTAATAAATTGAACTAAATTTCGGACTCAGAAGGAAGCGGGATCGATCATGACTTTTCAGTTCAACATCTACAGCATCGTCTTACTTGCCTCCGGTGTAGCGGCGCTGCTGTTGTCGATGATTCTGGTGCAGTGGCGGCGGGATTCTATCCGCTGGTTTTCGCTGATGATCCTGTGCAGTGCGGTGTGGGCCATCGCCTATGCACTCGAATTGTCCAGCCACACACTCAGTCAGATGTTGTTCTGGATCGATGTGGAGTACATAGGGATCTCCTTTATTCCATCCGCCTGGATCATCTTCACCATACACTTCGCTGGTAACCTGAAGTGGCTGCGCAAGCGGAACCTCCTCCCCATTTTTGGGTTCCCTTTGCTCACGCTGATCTTCGTATGGACCAATTCATCACACCACATCCACTATGAGGAAGTGAACGTCGATACCTCAGGTCCGTTTCCCCTGCTCAGTTTTGTCAAAGGCCCCTGGTATTATGTGCATACCGTGTTCTTTTACTTCCTGCTTGGGCTGGGCTTCTATTTTCTCATAAGAAAATTCTGGGCTGCAGACCTGGTCTACCGCCGGCAGAATGCGGTAATCCTCATTGGCGCCATTGTCCCATGGAGTGTGAACATACTCTACCTCATGGGCATTCGGCCTTACCAGCACATTGACCTGACGCCGTACGCGTTTATCACCACTTGTGCCATCATCGCGTTTGGCCTGATTCGCTTCAAGCTGTTCAATGTGGTACCACTGGCACGCGAAAAGGTTATCGAGAACATGCGCGAAGGCGTGCTGGTGCTGGACGCACAGGGACGAGTCATCGATGCCAACCGTGTCATGCGCAGTGTACTAAAAATCTACTCGCCTGATTTTATGACGGTAGGCTTTGATGAAGTACTCCCCACAGAGTATGCCCTTCATCGTGCCATTGAAAAGCAGAAGGTCGGCCGCATCGAACTCAAACTCGACGGCCCCGGAATGGCGCAGTACTTTGAAGTCACCCTTACACCTCTTTATGAAAAGGAAACCATCTTCAGTGGCACGTTGCTGATCTTCTGGGATAGCACCGAACGGCGGCTGTCAGAAGAGAAATTGCGACACCAGGCAGAGGAACTGGCCGCGCTCAATCAGATGAAAGACCGGCTCTTCTCCATCATCTCACACGACCTTCGTTCGCCGCTGGCCACGCTCATGAGCATCCTGGGTGCATCCAAAGATACCGGGCTCACCGCGGAGGAATTCCAATCGTACCTGCCCATGATTCGTCAGAATATCGGGTACACCACCAACCTGCTGGACAACCTCCTCAACTGGACCAGGAGTCAGTTGAAAGGAGAGATGATTCAATCCGGCAACTTTATGTTGTGCCCTGTCGTGATCAAGAACCTGCAGCTCATTGAGAAGCGGGCGCATGAAAAAGGAATTACCACAGGCACACTGGTGGCCGACGACGTAGCCGTGCACGCCGATCCGGACATGATTGACCTTGTGATCCGCAACCTTTTGAGCAACGCGGTGAAATATTGCAGTGAAGGTCAATCGATCACTGTCACATGCAGACAGGAAGGCGAACAGGTTATTGTCTGTGTCGCAGACACAGGTGTGGGGATGTCGGAAGAGACCCAATCGCAACTGTTTGGACTGGGCACATTGAGCAAGCCCGGCACAAAATACGAGAAGGGCACCGGTCTCGGGCTCAAGTTGTGCAAAGACTTTGTGGAGAAAAACGGTGGCAAGATTTGGGTGAACAGCGAGCCAGGCAAAGGCAGCCAGTTCTATTTTTCATTGCCAGCGGCAGTGTGAGATATTCTTTGATACACAACCCAAGAAACAGTTCCGGCATTTTTCAGCTCAGGAGCGCTTTTCGCAGAGATCCCCGCATTTTCTAACCCCCGTAACGCCTCAAACTCGCGTTTCGTATAAGCCTCGCAACTTTTTCATTGTGAGCTAAGGACGACCTGATAGTGCATTTCATCTGCACAACGGGGCGATTGGGCGACACATCGCACTTTTCTGACAATACTGATTAAACCTCCGCGTATGAGTATTGTCAAAAGCGCAAATTTTAAAACTTATGAAAAAATCACTTGCAGGTAGTCTCGCAGCAGTTGGCTTCTCACTGATTCTCTTCAGCTGCTCTCAGCAGGGCATGGATGCAACTGCCGACAATACCAGCTCCACGAAGCTGTTGGCCATTGGTCAAACTTCCGGCCAACTCGCCAGCGGAACCAGTTTTTCAGTCGTTTCCACCGCAGCAGGATCGCGGTCAATTTCTGAAGGTAAAGGCCGGGGCAAAGGAAAGGACTTTCCTGGCTCCATGCTCCCAGGCTCCGAGTTTCTCACACCCACCAATGAACTGCTCGCCATCGTCGACGCTGAAAGCGCCGGCGACATCAGGGGCTTTCGTATGGCGAAACGCACCGGAGCCACCGTCACCCACTATGACGCGG
>JAIBBB010000090.1 GCA_019694905.1 Cyclobacteriaceae bacterium | reverse complement strand
CCGCCAAAGCCATTCACCACGGTAACGCCGGGCACTACTTCCTGCACCAGGCTTAGGGAACCCTTTAATTTTGGGTAGGTCCCGTTCCATCGCTCAGAAATAGCGAAGTTTTTCAACTCTATGAGACCATGGAGGTAGTTGAGAATGGCCTCGTCAATCGCACTGTGGTCAAAGGGTTCGAGGGTGAGTCCATAATGATGTGAATCACCAATGATCAACTCTCCGTAGTTATTCTGTGACAACAACACGTGAATACCGTGCTCCTTGAAGAAAGGTTGCTCAGCATCAAATCGGGCGTCCAATTTGGTCAGTGATTCGCATTTTGAAAAAGAGGCATAGTGTCTCAGCGTGAGCCCGCCGCATAACGACGGTCCGATCTGGTAGTCCCGTTCACGGGTCACAGCCTTCATCATCTGAAGTTTGCATCGGGTGATGCCGGATTGCCTGAAAACCTCAGGGAATAACGTTTCAAAATCGGCACCGCTGCAAATGTATATCTGATCGGCCGTCCACTTTTCAGTCGCAGTCACAACGGACGGATAATCCACTTCCCTTACCAGGTGCCCATACCGAAGCGCAACCTGGTAGGTCTCGCCCAGCCAGATTGGCAACCGCCGTATTGCCTCTCGTGAGTTGATCACGCATTCGGTCGGGCTCCAGAGTGCACCTCTCAGTTTTTCCGGATTCACTACTGACGATCGTTGCAGCGTTTGGGCCGGATCAAGCCATTTGGCTTCCGGAAATTCTCTCTGATAGAGGCTCAGGAACTCATGGAGTACATCCACTTCATCCAGTTCATGTGCCAGATGCAGCGAGCCGCTCGGATTGATCCAAAACCCTGCACGTTTCGACAATTCAAGCCATATTTCACGAGACCTCAAGGCAAGCGTCAGTCCCGCATCCGGCTCCTGGCCTATGGGCCATACCATGCCAAAATTTCTTACCGATGCACCGACAGCAAACTCTTCACGATTGAAAAGCACCACCTTCAAACCTTTGCGCGCTGCCTGATAGGCAATCGCTATTCCAGCTACTCCGCCACCCACCACTGCCACATCCGCTGACAAATTCTTCATGCTCGATCTTATTTGAGGAGATCAAAGATCGGTACAACGAATGAGGTCACAGGTTATGTGACCATTACGATTTCGAAGGGCGATTAACAAAATGATGATTTTCATTTTGCTCATCATCAATGGTTCTTGCACCACTATTCATGATGTCAGAATCCCGTGAAACAAGCTTCATACATCATTGGCTGAAAAAGCACCATTCCTTCTGGTTGGTGCTCTATGCAGCAATGACAGCCTTTTGTCTCTACACCTGTGTGTATGGTCTGAGAAAGGCATTCTCCGTAGCTTCCTTTGATGCTTTGCAATTTCTGGGAGTCAGCTACAAGGTATGGCTGGTGACATTTCAGGTCTCGGGATACGCCCTTTCAAAGTTCCTTGGAATCCGCATCATCTCCGAACTCAAGTCAGCCAGTCGCTTTCAATCCACCTTGCTGCTTTCGGCCATCGCCTGGTTATCATGGTTGTTCTTTGCCTTGATCCCGGCGCCGTACAATATTGTGTTCCTGTTCACCAATGGACTTCCGCTCGGACTTATATGGGGTATCCTCTTCAGTTACCTGGAAGGTCGCCGGTTCACTGAAGTGCTGGGTGCAGGACTCTCAGCGAGTTTTATCTTTTCGTCCGGTTTCGCCCGAAGCGTGGGCAGTAGCCTTATCCAGGATGTTGGTGTCGCAGAAAACTGGATGCCGTTCGTTGCAGGAAGTTTGTTCATGGTACCTCTTATCCCATTCGCGTGGATGTTGGATCAGGTACCACCACCCAGCCGCCAGGATGAAAAACTCAGAACCAGACGAAAACCCATGAAACTTCAGGACCGGATCAGGTTCTTGACCATGTTTGGCCCGGCCATCATTCTATTCGTAGCCTGCTATGTGCTTCTCACTTGCTTCAGAGACTTCCGCGATAACTTCTTCGTGGAACTTTTGAGGGATATGCGTCAGGTAGCTTCACCACAGCTGTTCAGCAGCACAGAAATCCCCATCACTATTCTGGTCTTGGTTGGCATTTCAAGCATTATGACTATCCGGGGAAATTTCAAGGCGCTTATGGTGATCCACTGGGTCATCATCACTGGTTTGCTGATCACAGGCCTGTCTACCTTCGCCTTTCAAATGCATCTCCTTACACCGATACAGTGGATTTCTCTTATCGGGCTTGGTCTGTACATGAGCTATGTGCCATTCAACAGCGTTTTCTTTGAGCGTATGCTCGCAGCGTTTCGATACCCCGGCACCGTTGGATTCATTATGTATTTTGCTGACTCACTCGGTTATCTTGGAAGTGTCGGCGTATTGTTCCTGAAAGAATTCGTACATACACAAATTGGCTGGCTCTCTTTCTTTATGGAAGGAAGTTATCTCCTGAGCATTACGGGGGTGCTTCTCATGGTGGGCTCAATGATATATTTCAAGTACAAGCACAGATCGTACCGACGCAGTTCGGACGATACCTATTACAAACCAAAAATAGCTCTCAGGTCAGGTATCTGAG
The DNA here is from genome assembly GCA_019694905.1 of Cyclobacteriaceae bacterium. Taxonomy (GTDB): domain Bacteria; phylum Bacteroidota; class Bacteroidia; order Cytophagales; family Cyclobacteriaceae; genus ELB16-189. The sequence goes on along the minus strand of JAIBBB010000090.1, from coordinate 10,317 downwards.
CAATCAGGTGCGTATGAGGGAACATCTTCAATTGCTCAGTTGTGTAAGCACCGGTAGTTATGCCAATTACCCAGCCACAGCCGGCAGCAGTTCCTTGACCCAGGTCCGACGCAGTATCTCCTACCTTGGCAACCAGACCGGGGTCATCCACACCGGCGATCTTCATGGCCTGGTAAATCATGTCAGGGTATGGCCGGCCATGTTCAACTTCATCACTGGTTACACTTCCATTGACAAGCCCCTTTCGAAGCCAGCCCATGCGACTTAGCAGTGCATCGGTAGTCTGGCGGTCAAAACCTGTATCCACTACAATGCAAATGCCCTTAGATTGAAAATACTGAAAGGTTTCTGTGACTCCTGCCTTTTCACCAACCAGAGGGTCTGACTCATAGAATTTCACCATATGGCTTCTGAAATCCTTATGAATCTCTTCCACGAGCAGCGATTGATAACTTGCATGCTCCCTAAGCAATTGCTCAATGGCTACCGGCTTGGGGATACCCATTACCGCAGCCGCCTCGGCAAGAGAGATTTGAATGCCCACCTTGCGAAATGATTCCATCAGTATGCGCTGAACATCCTGGTTATCTTCCACGGTGGTGCCGGCCAGATCAAAAACAATGAGTTGGGGATGCATGAGTCAATTACATTTCTCGCAAAATACATCGACCCACATTGCTTGCAACGGAATTGAAATCAAGCAATTGTGAAATAGCCGTGCGGATGATAATGTTTTCGTAATGCTTACGGCTGATACCCTACCAGCTACAACGTCCAGATGATGGCACTTACAAACGCCATCGTGAGCACCAGCGTAATGGTCACATACAGTCGCTGATTGGCACTCTTGCGAAATACGAGGCTGCTGAGAAATCCTGCAAAGGCCCCCAGCCATGTGACGCCCGAGATGATCTTGGTGAGGTACCCATTCTCAAAAACACCCATGAAGCTGTCGCTGCTGCGCACGCCCACATCCGTGAGCTGAATCACAGCGAGAATGGCAAAAAAGAAAAAACCAGCGCCGGCGAGGCTATGGACAAGGTGTCGCACCTAAAATATTTTTCCCGGATTAAGGATCCCCCTTGGGTCAAATACCTTCTTGATGCCTCTCATCAACTCCAGATTCACCTCACTCATCGCAATTGGCATGTAGGGTCGCTTGGCAATACCAATGCCATGCTCGCCGGAAAGCGTACCACCCAGACTTACTGTCAGTTTGAAAATCTCACCGATCCCCTCATTGACTGTAGTATGCCAATAGTGATCATCCAGATTTTCTTTCAGGATATTAACGTGCAGGTTGCCGTCACCCAGGTGACCAAAGCAAACTGTGTTGAATTTGTAACGAAGGCCAATTTCCTTGATGCCGGCAATCAGCCTGGGCAGATTGGCACGGGGAACCACCACATCGTCCGACTTGGTCAGTGTGTACCAGTTGACAGCAGGTGAGATATTCTTGCGGATCTTCCAGAGCTCTTCCTTTTGAGCGGCGCTGTCGGCAAACAACACTTCACCCACCTGAAACTGTTCCACCACCGCCATGACGCGCTCGGCATCTTTCATGAGCACCTCTTCATCGTTGCCATCGAGTTCACAAAGCAGATAGGCGTTCATGCCTTCGGTGAGTTTGGTGGTCACCGGGCTGTTGAGCACCTTCTCGCAATAGTCAAAGGTTTTGGTGGCTGCCTCCTTTTCAAAAAACTCCATGCCGGAAGGCTGAATACCTGCCACAAAAATGGCAGCAATTGCGCGGCATGCCTCCTCGTTGGTCACGAAAGGAATCATCATCAGCACCGTCTTCTGCGGCAGGCCGCGAAGTTTGAATACAATCTTGGTAATCACCCCGAGTGTGCCTTCGCTGCCGCACATTAACTGAGTGAGGTTGTAGCCTGTAGAATTTTTCAGAACGTTGGCAGCAGTCCAGATGATCTCCCCGGAAGGGAGCACCACTTCGAGGTTGATCACATAGTCGCGTGTGACACCATACTTCACTGCCTTCGGTCCGCCGGAATTATTGGCCAGGTTGCCACCGAGGAAGCAGGAACCCCGAGAAGCCGGGTCCGGTGGATAGAATAGACCCTTCTCTTTGACAGCGTTTTGGAAGATTTCTGTTATCACGCCGGGCTCTACGGTAGCCTGAAGGTTGAGCTCGTCGATGTGGAGGATCTTGTTGAACCTTTCCATCGATAAAACGAGTCCCTTTCTGACAGGCAGCGCGCCACCGGAGAGACCCGTGCCGCCGCCGCGAGGTGTGACGGGTATGCCATGCTCGTTGCAGAGCCGCAGCACCGCCGATACTTCCTGTGTATTGCCAGGACGAACCACCGCATCGGGCAGGAACGCATAGTCCTCCGTCTTGTCGTGCCCATATTCCAATCTCCGCTCCTGATCCACGATCACGTTGGCCTCACCAACGATCGCTTCCAATGCATGTAACACATGACCGGAGAGGGCTGCGGATTCCTGTTCTGCGATTTCTTTAACAAACGCCATGGAAATTCTAAATTAGAGGCAATGTTCCTGCGATTCCGGCACAAAACTAAGCAAAACCTGCTGTACAGGCCCGGTCTTTTTTTGACTTTAGTGGTGTTTCTTTCGTCCTGTGCGGCCCTTCGCCATCGCGAAGCGCAGACAGCCAATGTCATCCATGCCGCCCGCAATTACATGGGCACGCCCTACAAATGGGGTGGCAATGACCGCTCCGGAATCGATTGTTCCGGGCTGACCTGCAATGCCTACCGGACTATCCAGATCACACTGCCCCGTACCGCCGATCAACAGGCCCTATTGGGTGAAAAGATCAAGCGAAAAAATGTTCAGCCGGGGGACCTTGTATTCTTTGCTACGGGAAAAAAGCGAAGAGAAATTACCCACGTTGGGATCGTCACCGAAGTCCGCAGCCGTTCAGATGTGCGTTTCATCCACGCTTCCACCAGCAACGGCGTGATGGAGACCAATCTGTATTCAGAGTATTTCTACAAACGCTTCAGGGTTGCCCGCCGGCTCATCGAGTGACCATTTGCCATTTTGATCTTACTGGAAATACCCGGATTTTTCACATTCTAAAGTAATGTCATGACAACGAGAAGAAAATTTCTCTCCTCTGCAGCGCTGTTGTCGGCACTGCCCTTTTTGAACAAGCTGAAAGCGGCGTCGGCCGACACGCCGGTGAAACCTGTTGTGCTTTCTACCTGGAATTTCGGGCAGGGAGCAAACGCCGAAGCGTGGAAGGTTCTTGCCGCTGGCGGCAGGGCACTGGACGCTGTTGAAAAGGGCGTGCAGGTTCCGGAAGGAGACCCACTGGAGACCAGTGTCGGCTATGGCGGGCTGCCCGACCGGGATGGCCGCGTGACGCTGGACTCCTGCATCATGGACGAAGCGGCGAACTGCGGTGCCGTGGCCTGCCTCGAACACATCATGCATCCCATTTCAGTCGCACGCCGGGTGATGGAAAAAACACCGCATGTACTACTCGTAGGTGATGGCGCGCTTCAATTTGCGCTCGCTCAGGGTTTCAAAAAGGAAAACCTGCTTACCGCCGCCTCAGAAAAGGCCTGGCGTGAGTGGCTGAAGAAAGCCGAATACAAGCCAATTGCCAACATAGAAAACCACGACACCATTGGAATGGTGGCACTGGACCAGCAGCAGAACATGTCGGGCGCCTGTACCACCAGTGGCATGGCCTACAAGATTCATGGCCGCGTGGGCGACTCACCCATTATCGGTGCGGGTTTGTTTGTGGACAATGAGATCGGCGCGGCCACCAGCACAGGGGTTGGCGAAGAAGTGATCCGCATCTGTGGATCTCATCTCGTAGTAGAGTTGATGCGTCAGGGTAACTCACCGCAGGAAGCCTGTGAACTGGCTGTCAAACGCATTGTAAAAAATCAGCCCAAAAAATCACGGGAGATGCAAATTGGTTTTCTTGCATTGAGTAAGAACGGTGCTGTGGGTGCCTATGCACTGCAAAAGGGTTTTACCTATGCACTGCAAACACCCGAAATCAAAAACCAGTTGTTTGAAGCCAAAAGTTACTACGCATGATCTGTGAAATAGTAGTTTACAATATTGAGTCTGCTCACAAGGCACAGGAAGGGGGTGCTGACCGCATTGAGCTTTGTGACAATCCACTGGAAGGAGGCACAACACCCTCTTATGGTTTCATCGAGCAGGTGCGCAAATCGCTGAGCATCGACGTCATGGTGATGATTCGCCCCCGCGGCGGAGATTTTCACTACACCAACTATGAGTACCACAGCATGGTGCGCGACATCGAGATGTGCAAGCGGTTGAGTGTGGATGGTGTGGTCTTTGGTTTGCTTACTGAAGATGGAAGAATCGACAAGGGGCGTTGCAAGAAACTGATCGAAGCGTCACGTCCGCTGCAGGTTACCTGTCACCGCGCTTTTGACATGACGCGCGATCCCTACGAGGCACTCGAAGATTGCATTGAGGTGGGGTTCGACAGGATACTCACTGCCGGGCAGCGGGCGAAGGCGCTGGAGGGCTCGGATCTCATCGCAGCCCTTATTGAAAAAGCCGCTGGCCGAATCAAAATCATGCCCGGCTCTGGTGTGAATGAAACGACCGTGGAAACCATCGTGAAGAAGACCCATGCCCGGGAAATTCATTTCTCTGCGACGACGAGCCGGAACAGCAAGATGACATTCCGCAATCCTTCCATTGCCGGAATGGGCGATGCTGAGGGCAGTGAATTCCAGGTACGCACGGTAGATCCTGAGAGGGTCAGAGCCATGCGTAAACTGGCTGAAAGTGCATCAAGGTAATTCCGGAACGGCGGTAGAGACTTCCGCTTTCAGTTCGTGCAGGATGTTGTACAGCCCGTAGTACGTGCGGTTGATGTACAGCGCATCTTTCACACCGCGCGCCTTCTTTGATTCCCTGAACTGCTTCATGTTGCTGATTTCTTCACCAAACCGGAAGAGTTCAGTAAAGTAGCCCGCCTCAGAAAAGTCAAACCGCTCTGTTCTGAATGGCCTTGACAGCAGTTCCACCAGTCGGGTGAAGACGGTCTGGAAGAAAGCCTTCTCCTCAGGCGAATCGTCTTCATAGATGAACCGCAGGTCATGAAATACTTTCGTTTGTCGGGACGGGCTTTCTGCAAGCGCCGGATCGAGCAACTGAAAGTAGTTTTTGTAGAAATGATCCGGCAAGACTTTCACACAGCCGAAGTCGATTACACCCAATTGACGATCATTGGTAATGATGAAGTTGCCTGGGTGCGGGTCCGCATGCAGAGCGCGAAGCCTGTGAATCTGAAAATGGTAGAAATCCCATAGCGCTTGGCCCAACCGGTTACCTTCTTCTCTTGTGAAAGATGCTGTTTTGAGAAATTCACCGAGGGGCAATCCTTCCAACCAATCCATAGTAAGGATTTTTTCGGAGGACAGCGCCGGGTAGTAGACGGGAAAGATCACGTGAGGAATCTGCTTGCACCGGGTCGACAGATCAATGGACCGCTTGAGTTCCAGGCTGTAGTCGGCCTCTTCCGTGAGGCGGCCTTCTACTTCACCAATAAACTCATCGTACTCTGCCGGGTTCAGCTTGAACATGCGAAGGGCAATTGGCTTGACCATTGCCAGGTCGCTCTTGATCGTGTCGCCCACGCCCGGGTATTGAATTTTCACTGCCAGCTTTTTACCCTGTTGAGTTGCTACATGCACCTGCCCCATGGATGCAGCGTGGGCAGCGCTGTGCGAAAAACTGTCAAACAGCTGGTCGGGTCGTTTGCCGAGAGTTCGTTCAAACGTGCGCACCACCAGTGGATATGACAACGGTGGTGCGCTGTACTGGGCCATGGCAAATTGCTGCTGGTAGGCGCGCGGAAGCAGGTTCTTGTCCATGCTCAGCATCTGCGCCACTTTCAGCGCACTGCCTTTGAGTTCGCTGAGAGAAGCATAGATGTCAGTCGCATTATCTTCGTGCAGTTCATCTCTGGAGACATCCGGATTCACGAGCCTTTTTCCGTAGTGCTTAAGATAGTTTCCGCCGATGCGAGCACCGGTGGCAATGAACTTTCCCGCCCGCTGGACTTTGGTTACCGGAATGGACTGCTGTTCTTTTGGTTTGGCCATGTGTCAGTTCCTGGCGTGCTGGTACAAGAACTTTCCCAGATCGATGGCATTGTCCAGTACACCTTTGCCTACGAGGTCAAAGGCGAGGTTGACTGATTTCTCAATCGCCGCATCGGTGTGCTCAAAATGGGCACTGTCGTCATGGATCCAGAATTGCAGAATGAACATCAGGTGCAACCAGAAAAGGTGGTGATAGCGGTTGTCGAGATATGGCCTGGTCGCAACATCTCCAGCTTGCTTTCCTTCATTCAAAACGGCACTGATCCACGACTCGAAGGCAGACCGGAAGTCCTTCAGAAATGCTGGCGGCATGGTGGGGAGTTGACAGGATTTGAGCCGGTACACCACATAACTGCGCTCTGATGCAAGCACCTCTGCGAGTGCGAAGTAATATGTGAGAATTTTCTCTCTTGCCGAGAGAGCGGCAAAATTGCTGTCACTTTCCAGGTGAGATTGCACCGTCTGTGCGTAGCCAGCCCAGATGGCACGGTCAATAGACTCAAATGAACCGTAGTGCTGGTAGAAATCCTTTTCGGGGATGCCGATGTGCTTACAAAACTTGAAAACAGATGCCGGTGCTTTCCCCTCGGTCAGCACGTACTCCTGATATGCGCTGCGAATGCCTGCGGCGTCCGCGGAAGCTTTGGGCCTGGATTTTCTGGTGGTTGCCATGCCCATAAAACAGCAGGACACCGGAATAGGTTACATGACACGTGTCATTTTTTGGGAATAATTCCGGTGCCGGCTTGGTATTCCGTGGCGTTTTTCAAAACTTCATGGTGGATTTGACGGATCTAACGTCAATACTCTGAATTTCAAACCTTTAGCCCTATGAAGCTCTCCAAGATGGCGCGCAGCATCACGCTGATCATCAACTACAAGACACTGATCCTTACTGCGCTTGCATTGATTTCCAGTTCACTGTGCTTTCACTTCGGACTCACAGCCAAATTTCCCGACATGCTGATTGGCGTGGCAATTGTTTTCCCTGTGGTATTCTCGATCGGTTCCGCCTTCAACCGCAGGGAGACAGCCTTGCAGCGCCTGGCGGACTTCAAGGGACATGCGGTGGCAATTTACTATGGCACCCGCGACTGGACGAGCAACAAGGACAACGCGCTGCCTGCGCGCGCGAAGCAGTTGATTCGTGAAATCATGGAATTGATGAACACCATGTTCAAATCCACTCATGATGACCAATGGATGGACAACGAAAAGAAACTCTATCAACTGTTCTCTCAGTTATCGGGCCTCACGATGGAGATGCGAAACTTCGGCGTGCAGAGCGGCGAGATCTCCCGTGTGAGTCAGTATGTCAGTAAAATGATCATTGCCTACGACAACATGAAGATCATTCACAACTACCGCTCGCCGGTCACGTTGCGCGCCTATTCAAAGGTCTTCATTTACATGTTCCCCATCATCTATGGTCCGTACTTCGCCAGCACGTTTCATGACTTCTCTGCCCAGCTGGAGTATGTGATGCCTATCATGTACAGCTTCATCCTCGTGAGTCTCGACAACATCCAGGACCACCTCGAGAATCCTTTTGATGGTGTGGGAGAGGACGATATTCGCATCGAGGCCAACGAGACGGTAGACCTGCTGGTCTAACGACATTTGCATGAGTGAAGAAATACGCCGGTGGAAGACACTGTCTGTGAGGGAAGTGTATCGCAACCCCTGGATTCGGGTGGAAGAACATCAGGTGATCAATCCGGGCGGCAATCAGGGGATCTATGGCAAGGTGCTTTTCCAGAAGAAAGCCATCGGCATTGTGGCGATTGACGACGAACAGCACACCTGGCTTGTCGGTCAGCATCGGTATCCCCTCAACGAGTGGTCGTGGGAAATTCCTGAGGGTGGCGGCGATGATCCGCTTGCGAGTGCACAGCGCGAACTGTTGGAAGAAACCGGAATTACAGCAGCGCGATGGACTTCCATTCAGCGCACGCATCTGTCAAACTCAGTGAGTGACGAGGAAGGCTTTATCTTTCTGGCCGAGGGCCTCACGCAAGGTACACCCATGCGGGAGGACACTGAGGCAGACATGATTGTTCGCAGGCTTCCATTCACGGAAGCCCTGGCGATGGTTCTGAATGGTGAGATCACCGACAGTCTCAGTGTGATGGGTATCCTGAGGGTGGCGAGGATTCTCCAACGCTAGGTGCTCAATGGTGCATCAGCCGGCGCCGGAGGAAATAAGGACGCAACACGGCGCGATCCAGCATGAAAAGCGCCAGCGCTACATTTATCACCACAATAATCTCCAGAATCACCTTGCCAGACCAGGAGATTTCCGGCAGTTGCAGCTTGAATGATTCACCAGGAATGGGCATCACTTTACCGGGCAACTGTCCGGAGAAACTGTCAAAGAACCCGCCAGAAAGCATACCTGCCATGACAAACACAGCAACCAGTACCCCCATCAGCAGCCAGATCCCGTTGCGATAGGACACGCCAGGTTTTTCAACGGATTGGTGCAACCTTGACATAACACGTGCAGTGAATTGTGCTGAAGGAGCTTCCAGATGAGCGGACGACAGCACTTTCTGGATCTTCAGCAATACATTCAGCCGCTCCAGATCGGCGGGAGATTGACGCAATGTCTCCATTGGCAGGACCCTCAATCCATCGATATGATCCAGCAACTGCTGGTCGGTATAGTGCCGCTTGTTCATGTCTACAAAGTTAATGCCTCTTCTTTTAACATTCTCTTAAGTTCATCAGCCAACCGGAGCCTTGCCCGGTGGATGCGGACCTTGACGGTATTGACCGGCTGCCCCATGATGCCGGCCACTTCCTGCAGATCCATCTCCTGAAGATAAAACAGTTGAATCGCCAGCTGGTCAGCCTCGTTCAAACCCGCGAGTGCCGCGTGTACGTGCTGGTGACTGTCAGAACGGTCAAGTTCACGGCCACCGACGTCGCCACTCAGGCCAACCGCGGAGTTGATATCCTGAAACGTACCCTTCCTCCTCCGCTTGTAGCTGATGGCGGTATTGAAGACGATCCGGTAGAGCCAGGTCGAAAACCGTGCGCTTCTGTTAAATCCCCGCAGGTACTGAAACGCCTTTATGAAGGCATCCTGCGCTGCTTCCTCTGCCTCCGGCCGGTTGAGCAGAATCTTGTACGCAATGGTATACGCATAGCTTTTGTGGGCATCGATCAGATGCGAATACGCCCCTTCATCGCCGCCCAGCACCTGGTCGATCAGTGTTTCCTCTCTTTCTCGGGTGATCACATTCACTTGGACGCGGGGTACAATCTTCAAGTTACAGCCTTGGATGGAATATATTTCCTCTATTATTTCGCCATCCACCTGTAACCTTCCCCTGCCCACCCTGCGTCAAAGGGCCAAAAGCAAAACACTACCATTATGCATCCCGAGATTTTAGGCATCATGCTCCCGATTATCATCACCCTGGCAGCGTTTGTCATGGTGGTGTACCTTCGTAAATACACCAACATGGAGCGCATGTCCATGATTGAGAAAGGTGTCAGCCCTGAATTCTTCAAAGTACAACAGCCAGGCACCGGTCCGCTTCGCTGGGCTTTACTGCTCATCGGTTGCGGCATCGGCCTGCTCATGGGGTATTTCCTCGACAAGGCATTTGACATGGATGAGGTTGGTTATTTCTCCATGCTCCTTGCCTTTGGTGGCCTTGGCCTTGCCTTCGCCTATGTGATTGAGGAGAAGAAAAACCAAAAGAATCAGAAGTAATCAACTTGACCATCCACTCCACGGACATACGCCGTGGAGTGGATAGTTGCAACGGGGCCGTTGAATCTCTAAATTGAAGGCAATGTCTGCCTTCGCACGCAAAGCCTCGCTCCTTTTTTATTCCTTTCCTGTTCAACTGCTGCTGAATCACTTCAAGCGTCATCAGGTACTCTTGTTGTGCTGGATGATTCTGTTTGCGATGGTCACGGGCAACTTTGGCAAGTACCTGGGTATCCCCTACCTCTTTCTCGATCCGGAATATCTTCATCAGGTCAATTTTACCAGTTTCCTCATCATGGGGGTGCTGACGGCAGGCTTCACCGCTGCTTTTCATATCACTTGTTACATCAATGACGGCCACCGATTCGCCTTCATCGCAGCCCATTCGAGGCCCTTTCGCAAGTTTATCATCAACAACAGTGTCCTGCCGGTTCTCTTTCTCATCGTGTATGTGTGGCAGATCACCTTGTTTCAACTCAGCAGTCAGTTTTCATCAGG
>JAIBBB010000089.1 GCA_019694905.1 Cyclobacteriaceae bacterium | reverse complement strand
TGGTAATCCCTTTCGGGGTGTCAATATCAAGAATTTGACCCTGTTGCATCAACGCCACCCGCTCGCAAAGGCTTGCCTCATCCATATACGGGGTGGATACTATGATGGTGATCTTTTGCTCCTGCAAACTGCGCAGCAGATCCCAGAATTCTCTTCTTGAAACTGCATCCACTCCCGTAGTAGGTTCATCCAGGAATAGAATGGAAGGTCGGTGAATCAACGCGCAACTCAGCGCCAGTTTCTGCTTCATTCCCCCCGACAAAGCACCTGCTTTTCTCTTTTTGAACTTTTCGATGTGCGAATAAATCTCCTTTACCAGATCATAGTTCTGTTCAATGGTAGTATTAAAAATGGTCGCAAAGAAGTTCAGATTTTCCTCCACTGTTAGATCCTGATAGAGTGAGAATTTTCCTGGCATATAGCCAACACGATGCCTGATCTGCTTGAAGTCCTTCACCACATCAAGTCCATCCACTGTGGCATCTCCCGATTCCGCCAACATCAACGTGGTCAGAATGCGGAATAGCGTTGTTTTCCCCGCCCCGTCAGGGCCAATCAATCCAAACAGTTCACCCTTGGCAACAGAAAATGAAACGTCCTGCAGCGCAACAACGCGCTCCTTTCCTGCCTGGAAGGTTTTACGAATATGATTGACTTTTACTGCCTCCATGGGCCCTACTTAAACAATACCTCACCGTACATACCCAATTTCAGCAAGCCGTCATTAGGTACTGAAATCTTGATGGCATAGACCAGATTGGCCCGCTCATCTTTGGTCTGAATTGTTTTTGGCGTAAACTCCGCCTTGTCAGCAATCCAGCTAATCGTTCCGGTGTAGTTCTTGTATGTATCCGTCCCGCTGTCTACTCTGACGGTAACAGATTGGCCTAACTTGATGGTGGAAAGCTGTCCCCCTGAGACATAAGCCCGCAGTGTGACGTTAGCCAGATTGGCAATCTTGTACAGGGCCTTGCCCGGATTCACAACCTCGTTCTCAAGCGTGTATTGAACAAGGACTGTTCCGTCGACCGGATTGGTTACTCTGGATTTTGCGAGTTGGTCTTCGATTTGCGCCAGTTGAGCTTTAAGAGGAAGGGTCTCACTTTGCAAAGTCCGGTTTGTCGTTTGAAGGGAGGATTGAAGAGCATCATATTGCCGTTGAAGGACGTCAACCTGCGAAGTCATGTCATCCATCTGTTTTTGAGAAACCGCACCTGACTTTAGCAAATTCTCCACCCTGGCCTTTTCCTTCCGGGCCACCTTGAGTTGCTCCTCTATCGTGGCGAGTTGTACCCGCATGTCTGGCATCCTGGCCAGGACTGATTGAATCGAATACTGTGTCTGACGACGTCGCAGATAAAGCTGCGTGGTATCGATAATTCCGACGACTTCCCCCGCCTTATAGCTTTGACCCTCCTTGATCTTTACAGAAAGTAGCCTTCCGCTCCCTTCGGCTGATACGATCACTTCATCTGCCTCAAATGTTCCGGTGGCGTCCGCACCATCGCCCGGGCCTCCGCAGGAAATCAGAAAAAATGCAATGATAGTTGCATACCGTGCTGTGTGTATAATATTCATAAGTGGTGAATTCTGAATTTGGACTTTAGTTACCCATTGTTGTTTGGTAGTTCACTATTGCCAGCAGTCGCTGAACCTCATGGAGGATCTTGTTCTGCCTGGCCTGATCTTCCGCATTGAGTTCCCTCAGAAAGTCATTCGCTGACATGACGCCGTTGTTCAATTGAACCTGTGCGGTCTCTTTGATTTGCGATCGAAGGGCAATCAAGTCCTCATCCACCGCCAACAAGTCCTTGAGCTTGGATACTTCGGCAGATTGCTGACGTAGAATAAGATTAGAGTTGAAATTGAAAAGCTCCTGCTGCACGTCAACCGCCTGAGTATTGATTTCAGTCAGTTGCTTGTCCCGTTTGCTGTTATAAAAGCCGGACAAGTTCCAGCTCAATCTCAGACCGCCGATATAATAGGTTGAGAATTCATTTTTCAGCGCATTTAGTCCGGGCCTTCCATAACCCCCCTGAACAAACAGGCCCAGGCGAGGCATGTTCTTTGTGTACTGCAATGCATATTGCTGATTGGTCAGCTCTCTTTGCAGACGAAACAATTGCAGTTCCGGTCGCTTCAATTCGGCTACGGAAGGATCAGCGAGCACCGGAGTAACCAGACCTTGTGCGTCGGGCAACTCCCTGTGGATGAGAATGCCCAACATGTCAAGATAGGCCCTTCTCATGGCCTTGAATTCAATATCTCGCTGTTTCACCTTCAGGCCTTCGGCTTCAAGGATCTGAACGTTCATTCGAATGGCCGTTCCAAACTCCAGATTGGACTTCGCCTTGGTAAGTGAAGTGTTGATATCTGCCTTCAGTAATTCATTCTGAATGAGCTGTTGGTCAAGGAGCAATATTCCAAAGTACACCTGATTGACTCTTTCTCTCAGTTTGTATAGTTCAACTTCTGTCCTTTGCGCCTCGACCTGGGCACTTACGTCCTGCGTGCCTGCCGTGTGCTTGATCTGGCCTCCGTCATAAATGGTCTGTGTGAGTTCTCCATAAATTTTGTACTGATCCTTGGCAAGCGGCTTAATCGTCAGATTGGGCAAGTCAATAGGCACTTTGGTCACATCCGATTGATATGTTGCCTGACCGTTGATCGACAATTGTGGTAGGAAGCCCGATTTCGCGTTGGCGATAGTAAAATCCCGGCTGGCGTTGATAAGATCCCGTTGCTTGATCAAAGGGTAGTTGTCTCTTGCCATCTGATAACACAGTTCAAGTGTCAGACTTTGGCTGCCTGCAGAGACAGCAATAAGACATACGAGTGCGCTTGCCAGTATCTTTCTCATGCGTGCTTCTTTATTGCATTCATTACAAACTCAAATACTTCCTGTTTCCTTCGCTCCATCGATTGCTGAAACATGACTGGATCCATCTGCATCATCACACGGATGATCGGCTGGGCAACAAAAGGGTAGATGCTCAATGACATGATGTTTATCAACAACTGCTTTGGATCAATGTCGCGGATATTACCCTTGGCTATTTCAGCGCGTGTCAACTCTTCGAATCTGGCTATGAGCATCCGGGGGTTCAATCCCAACTTGGTACCGTATTCCACCAGTAATTCAGGTCTGCTTGCTACCTCTATGGCAATAAACCGGGGCAGGTCGGGATGAAGTATCAGCGTACCGATTTCATGGTTAATGATCTTTCTGATCTTTTCCTCCAGCGAATCCTCCGATTGCATCACCTTAAAAAGGCCGCCAAAAAACTCCTTAAAGCGACCCTCAAAAATCAAATTGAAAATGGTCTGCTTGTCTCTGAAGTAATAATGGAGCAGCGCACGATTGATTCCAGCCTCCCGGGCAATATCTGACGTACGCGCAGCTGCATACCCTCCGCGGGTAAACACCTTGATAGCAGCATCCATAATAATCTCTTCGGTCGTCTTCGTCATCCGGGTGCAATGTTATCCATTTTGTTTAACAATTTTGTTAAACTGGGGCTAAAAAAATCAGGCCTGCTCGTAATGGCCTGATTTTAAATATGTTATGGTCCCCCTAGAATGGGTAGCTGCCCTTCTCAATAACGAGATTGGCGATCTTTCTTCTCGCTTCCTTCAAATTGTAGGGATCGATTTTGGTGAACCTCTTGAGGCCCAATAGCATCAGTCGCAATTCATCCCCATCGGCAAAGGAATAGATCGCTTGCTTCCCAGCTGAGGCTGCCTTCTCGGTTGCACTGTGGAGGTAAACCATGGCCATCTCCCGTTCTACAGCACAAGCCGCTTCACCTTTCAGGGACATCATTTTCTCAACACGCAGGATCACAGACTCGGCAACAAAAATCTCTATTAACATGTCCGCCAGGTTCATCAGTACTTCCTGTTCATCCGAAATCTTCATCATGAACTTCTGCACGGCGGAACCTGCAATCATCAGTCCGGCTTTCTTGAGATTCCGAATAACCTTTTTCTCTCTGGCAAAAGTCGCAGTGTCTTCCTCCGCACCAAAGTCGGGAATTGCCATCAGGTCTTTCTGCACTGCCATGGCCGGTGTCATCAGGTCCAGAGTCCCTTTCATAGCCCTTTTCAAAAGCATATCCAGGGTGAGCAAACGGTTGATTTCGTTGGTGCCTTCAAAAATTCTGTTGATGCGGGCATCCCTGTATGCTCGATCCATGGGACCTTCCGCCGAAAAGCCCATACCACCATAAATCTGAACTCCTTCATCAACTGTATAGTCCAGTACTTCCGAGCCGTGCACTTTTAGTATCGCGCACTCGATCGCAAATTCCTCCAATGCCTTCAGCCGCGCTTTCCCGGAGTCCATTCCGCCTGCCACCAGTGCATTGTAAGCGTCATCAATGTTCTGACCAGCGCGGTAGTGCGCCGATTCCGAGGCGAAAATTCGCGTCGCCATTTCGGCCAACTTATACTTGATTGCCCCAAAAGTTGCAATCGGCACGCCGAATTGCTTCCGGTCTTTGGCATATTTCACAGCCTGACTTACAGTGGCCTTTGACCCACCTACTGCTGCAATCCCCAGTTTGATCCGGCCGATGTTGAGAATATTTACTGCAATCTTGAAGCCGTTCTCACGCTCACTGAGGAGATTTTCCACAGGCACTTTGCAGTCATTGAAGAAGATTTGCCGTGTTGATGAACCCTTGATGCCCATCTTCTTCTCTTCCTCGTTCATGGTAATTCCCCCGAATGCCCTCTCAACGATGAACGCACTCAGATTCTTGTCGTTGTCGATCTTGGCAAAAACAACGAAGATGTCAGCAAAGCCCCCATTGGTGATCCACATTTTCTGGCCATTGATCAGATAGTGTTTACCATCTGGTGTCAATGTGGCCTTGGTCTTGCCCGAATTGGCATCTGAGCCGGAGTCCGGCTCAGTAAGACAGTATGCGGCCTTGTATTCACCCGTCGCTAGTTTCGGAATGTACTTTTGCTTTTGAGAGGCATTCCCGTAGTAAAGAATAGGCAGGGTGCCGATACCCGTATGAGCTGAAAGCCCAACAGCTACTGAGTGTCCACCGCCAATAACTTCTGCCACAAGCATGGTGGTGTTGAAATCCATTCCAAATCCACCGTACTCCTGCGGCACTGACGTGCCGAGCAGCCCAAGTGCCCCGGCTTTGTCCAGCAAGGATGGCATCAGCTTGGGATCCTTCATGGAATCCAGCTCATCCAATATTGGGTAGACTTCCTTCGCAAGAAAGTCGCGACATTGCTGAACAATCATTTTCTGCTCCTCATTGAATTGTTCAGGTATGAAGATTTCCGAAGCGGATGTTTCACGAATCAGAAATTCACCGCCTTTGATCATAGTTGGTTGACTGCTCATATATGTCGATTCTGTTTTTTGCGGATTATCCTGTTTGTCTAGTTTAAAAGTTCATAAATACCAGCTACTCCCTGGCCACCACCTACGCAAGCGGTAACCATGCCATATTTCTTCTTTTGACGTCTGAGTTCGTTGAACAATTGGACCGACAGTCGGGCTCCTGAAGATCCGAGCGGGTGCCCCACTGCAATTGCGCCACCGTTGGGATTTAATTTAGTACGATCAATGCCCAACTCCCGAACTACGGCCAATGACTGTGCGGCAAATGCCTCATTCAATTCAATAATGTCAATGTCATCCAGTTTCTTTCCCGCCATTTTGAGTGCTTTGGGCACTGCTGCAACAGGTCCAATACCCATTATACCCGGGTCAACCCCTGCAACGGCATAGCTCACCATGCGGGCCACTGGTTTCAGGTTGAGCTGCTTCACCATGCGCTCACTCATTACTGCAACAAAAGCTGCTCCATCAGAAGTCTGAGATGAATTGCCCGCTGTCACCGTGCCTCCTGCTGCAAAAACTGGTTTCAGCTTGGACAGTCCCTCCACAGTAGTGTCGGGTCGGATGCCTTCGTCCGTCTCAACAACAAAGTCACGCGTCTTTCTCTTCCCTTTATCATCCACAAAAACTTCTTGAACCTTAATTGGAACAATTTCGTCCGTAAACTTTCCGGCTTTCCAGGCAGCCGCAGCCTTCATGTGCGATTCAAAACTGAATTGGTCCTGATCTTCTCGCGAAATCTTGAATTGCCTGGATACCGCCTCGGCTGTCAACCCCATGCTGGTGTACCAGGCCGGATTCGATTTGGCAATCTCATAGTTCAAGGCGGTCTTCCATCCCATCACTGGCACAAGCGACATGGATTCTGTGCCGCCTGCAATGATGACATCGGCACAACCCGCCTGAATTCTGGCGGAAGCAATGTGAATGGCTTCCACACCCGACCCACAGTATCGGTTGATCACCATCCCTGGCGTATCCTGTCCAAGCGCCAGCAATGAGATCATTCGACCCATTTGCATTCCTTGTTCGGCCTCTTGTACAGCATTACCCACGATGACGTCGTCCACCATCTTGTTTTCAAGCCCCTGGATCGATTTAACGAGGTGCCTGATAACGTCAGCTGCAAGATCATCGGGGCGTGTAAATCTGAACCCGCCCTTCTTGGCTTTCCCAACTCCTGTTCTGAAACCAGCTACAATGTATGCGTCCATATTTTTAAGTCTTTGCTTTATGAATCAATTTCTCAAGGGCTTGCCCCCTGTCAGGATGGACTGTATTCGTTCCAGTGTCTTCTTCTCCCCGCAGAGCGAAAGGAATGCTTCCCGCTCCAGATCCAGCAGATACTGCTCGCTGACTTCCTGTGGAGAAGTAAGGTCCCCTCCACACATGACGTTGGCTATCTTCAAGGCAATCTTCTGATCGTGTTCGCTGATGTACCGACCCATTTTCATTCCATATACTCCTGCAGCGAACAACGCCAGTCCTGTTCGACCCTGTACTTTGATGTTTCTGGACTGAACCGGCATGGTATAGCCTGCCTCCGCCAGTTCAATAGCAGCTGCCTTAGCGTCCAGTATCTGACGGTCTCTATTCATACTTACCTGATCCTGGGGCCTGAGAATCTTCATCTCGCGCGCTTCCTCACAGGAGGTGGCCACCTTTGCGGTGGCGATGTTCATAAACGCATTCTGCAATGCGTTCAACTCAACATCTCCATCCTGGAGCGAATCACTTACCCTTTTGGTAAGTTCTTTGGTGCCGCCACCGCCCGGGATCAGGCCAACACCAACTTCTACAAGGCCAATATAAGTTTCCGCTGCCGCCTGGACATGGTCCGCATGAAGAGTCATTTCACATCCGCCACCCAGAGTCCGCCCCTGCGGGCATACAACAACCGGAATAGATGAATAGCGGAGACGCATGCAGGAATTCTGGAACATACGGATCATGAAATCGAGTTCATCGAAATCTTGGTCGATTGCATACATAAACACAAGACCCAGATTTGCGCCGAGTGAAAAATCAGGTCCCTGATGGCCAACCACCAGACCTCTGTAATTTTTTTCGGCCAGCTCAATGGTCTTGTTGAGCCCTTCGATCACCGCGCTTCCAAGGGTATAGCTCTTGCTATGCCATGAGAAATTCAGGATTCCATCTCCCAGGTCAATTGCCCTCGACTCGGCATTCTTCCAGACAACTTTGTCTGTGAGGTTGTCCAGTATAACGAAAGCTTCCTTTCCCGGAATTGTCTTGTAGCTCCGCGAAGGAATGTCATAGTACTTGCGTACTCCTCCTTCAATTTTGTAGAATGACTTGTTGCCCGCGGCGACCATTTCGTACACCCAGCCGGCAGCCTTGTATCCGGCAGCCTCCATCCTGGGAAGTGTCTTTTCGAGGTCAACCGCGTCCCACGTTTCAAAAGGTCCAATCTCCCAGCCAAAACCAGCACTAACTGCATCGTCTATCCTGTATAGCTCATCCGAGATTTCAGGAATTCTGTAGCTGACGTATTTGAACAAACCATAGAATGAATCGCGGTAGAATTCACCCGCCTTATCAGTTCCATTCAGAAGAACTTTGAATCGCTGCCTCAGATTATCGATTGCCTTGGTTGCCTCAAGGGTTCCAAATTTTGCCTTGCCCTTTGGCTTATACTCAAGCGTTTTCAGATCAAGTGTAAGGATCTCCGTCTCCCCCTTGGCATTCTTGGTTTTTTTGTAGAATCCCTGACCGGTCTTGTCACCCAACCATTTGTTGGCTTCCAGTGTCTTGACTACTTCAGGGAGTTTGAACATATCGCGGCCTTCATCCTGCGGCAGGCCATTGTACAGATTGGTTGAAACCTTGATCATGGTGTCAAGGCCCACCACATCGGAGGTACGGAAAGTGGCTGACTTGGGCCTGCCTATCACAGGGCCGGTGAGCTTATCAATTTCGTCAATGGTGAGGTCATACTTTCGCATGGAATCCATCATTTTCATGATTCCAAATACACCCACCCGGTTCGCAATAAAAGCGGGAGTGTCCTTGCACAGCACCGTTGTTTTCCCAAGGAAAAGGTCACCATAATGCATGAGAAATTGGGTGACCGCTGGATCAGTTTGGGCAGTTGGTATTATCTCCAGCAATCGCAGGTACCGGGGTGGGTTAAAAAAGTGCGTGCCGCAGAAATTCCTCTTGAAATCTTCGCTTCGTCCCTCTGCCATGAGGTGGATCGGGATACCCGATGTATTGGATGTAATCAGGGAGCCGGGTGTCCGGTACTTTTCTACTTCGTCATACACCTTCTTTTTGATCTCCAGGTTCTCTACCACAACTTCAATGATCCAGTCCATTGCCTTGATCTTGGCCATGTCGTCACTAAAGTTTCCGAGTTTGACCCTGGAGGCAAATTTCCTGGAGAACAAAGACGCCGGATTGGCCTTCATGGTAGCGTCAAAGGATGCCTGCACAATCCGGTTCTTCACCAAGGGATGCTCAAGGGTCAGCCCACGTTTCTGCTCCTCCTCTGACAACTCCCGGGGGGCAATGTCCAGAAGCAGGACATCCACACCAATGTTCGCAAAGTGGCATGCAATCCGCGATCCCATGATACCCGAGCCGAGTACGGCAACTCTCCGAATGTTCCTATTCATATCACAATTCTTTGCTGTCTGCTTACTGAGGGTGCTGACCATGCTCGCGGTCCGCAACCCGGTTAATTCTCTGAACAACGTCGAAGAATACCCGAAGGTCTGACTTCGGTACTACAGCTCGTACTGCTTCGTTAAACCGAACCACAGTCTCCCGAGCCTTTTCCTTTCTTCTCCTACCATCACGCGTCAGGAAAATCCGAACCGAGCGTTTGTCATTGGGGTCTGCGCGTCTTTCAATAATGCGTCGCTCTTCCAGTGTTTTCAAGATCCTGGTAAGGCTACGCGCCTCCAGACCCATCAGGGGCGCAATCTTGGTGGCCGGCGTTCCCAATTCACTATCGATGTTCAACAGGACAAATCCCATCGACATGGTAGCGTCGTGTTCAGCGGCACGCTGATTATACATTCTCGCAATTGCGTGCCAGGCCGCACGGATGTGAAAATCGACCGTTTCTTCGCGTTTCATGCAAACGTTGACGAAGATAATAGAAATTTGTTATGCACGCATACCAATGAAAAGAATTTTGGATGCAGCCGGTCATCATCGTCAAAAGGAACCGCTGGAACCACCTCCACCAAAGGAACCGCCTCCACCAGAAATGCCCCCTTCGGGTGTTTCAGAGGGCTTGGTTGGTAGTGTCTGGGCAATCACAAACGCCTGTAAATGAGCATTTCCTAATGACTCATCAAACACGCTTTCCCGTGTAAAGCCGTTCCTTGGCTCTCGCAGGTAACGCATGGCTATCCAGGCTGCCAGAATAAGAACAATTCCGCCGGCAGTGAGCGTAATCTCATGGTGCCCCAAACTGTAGTAGTATTTGAACGTAAAGGCGGAAAAACCCAAAACGAACAGTCCCGCCCAAAGCATGATCCGGTTCCTCAGTCTGACTCCCGCGTAAATAAATGACAATGGAACGATTACTGTAAAAGCATAAAACAACCATGCCAGAGGAATGTCCGAATCAGTATTCAACTGCATGCCCAGCAGCGCGACGCTCAGTTCCCGAACAACCAGATAGTTGCCAGAGGCATAAAATGTAAGCAGCCACAAGCCCTCCGACAAATTGAAACAGTCAACCTCTGCTTCCAGTGTAGCCCTGTGCTTGTAACGGCGAACGACGCTCCAGCCGATCATGGAAAGAACCATTCCGGCAAAAGGCAGCAATTGCGCTCCCATTCCTTCCCACTCACTTAACGAATGAAAGAGTATCCACATCAGCGTACCCATTGCCAGCGTGGTTGAAATCAAATCCAGATATCGAATGGCTGCCGTTGCTGTTATTGCCAGCAGAACAAATGCAGTAAAATACTCGTCCCTGAATTCCGATAGAAGTCCAGCACCAATTACAATCGACAGGATACCGGTATAGAGAAGGCCTTCAGTGACACCAGATTTGAAGTGAAACATCTGCTTGACGAATATTCGGTCAAGAGCAACTATAGTAGCTCCGCCAAAAAATAGCAACAACCATGCAACCGCATCGCTGCTTAAGTCCACGGCACTCATAAAAAGTGTGACAAGTCCGAATACAGCTCCGATCGCTGTCAATGTTGCCAAAAACAACGAGAGGCGGATAAAATAATTGGGATGATAAATCCCTACCTTATATCGGGCAGATATTTCCTGCCATTGCGCATCATCAATAATGTTCTTGTTCTTCCATCCCTTCGCATGCTTAAGGATTTCAAGATTGGTCAGCAAGTCCGGATTGTAGGCTATCATGCTTTTCTGCGAAAGGATTTACGATATCGAATAATAAAATAGACAAACCCGCCGCAACTGGCCAGCAGATAGAAGTACCATAAAAACGGGTCGTGCAGAATCCTTGAAAGCTCTACCGTGAGAGTCAGATAACCATAAACAGCTGCGTAAAAAAGTAAGAGAAATGAGTCAAGCTTCAAGGCCAAATACCAGAGGCCTCCACAACCCATGAACATCAAGGGAATGTAAAACCACTCTCGCTCGTCGGAAATCAGTGATACAAATGCTCCTGACAAAAAGAGCAGCGACGCTAAATTGAGATAGGTGATTGTAAAGTGTCGCTTGATTCCCCTTGCGTGCAATAGAAGTCCGGCGACGGCCAGAGACAACCCGAGGACAATCGCGCGGTTCTCAAGCCCTGCAACTTCCAGGAAATCCGCCTCATACCACTTTGTGGTTGACAACGCAATGCTCCAAAATGACATAAGTGCCGTAATGGCAATGGCCAGGACCCCTGTGTGGTCAAAACGGTAGCTGATCAGAAATAAGAAGACGGCAGTGCCAAGTGTCGCATATTCCATGAAATCACTTAGCCAACCAAATTGAATCTGGACATACCCCTGCACGCAGACCATCAACAATGCTCCCAAAAGTACAACATAGTCGAAGTAGGGAGTTGGAGGGATGGCCCGAATCAGTGTGACTGGCGGTCCCTTTCTCAATGCATACAGGAAGCAAACTACGGTCGCTGAACTCAGCAGCAGGATGATCACAATGTGACCGGCCTGACTAATGTGGAGATAGCAGAAATACCCCAGGCCTGCTGTCAACAGCAATATGCCCAGGTACAGTACAGTCCGCAGTTCATAGTACAATGAGAATACACGACCAGTGGCTATATCGGAGAGTCGGCTCCTCTGTTCCTCTGTGATCAGATTGTCGTCGGCAAGTCGAGAGGGGTATTTTGGTAACATGTAACCAAGATACACAAAAGCCGATATCGGCCCCTCTCTTCAAGTCAAGCCATTGTGCGACCACCCATTCCAGTCATCGGATTCCCACTAATCGGAATGGGAGCAAAAGAATTGAACTCACCAGCTTAAAAACAATAGAGAGGCTAAACCCAATTATTTTGAAAGGCAACAGAAGTATCCAGATCAATGGCAACAGAAAAATAAGTGCAATCGCGATGGGCCAGCACAGCGTCAGCAGAATGAACCAGAGGAGGATGGCGATGAGTGTCTTCATGTCCGGTTTGTGTACAAATCTTCGGCCAAAATTGCTGTCCGTGTGAAATAGTCCTTACAGCGGGTTCAGAGCAAATAGAATGTTCATTTTCGTGCAAGATACCTGCATGAAATCGTACACTGCGGTTTATCCTGCCATCACTTGTTCAGCCAGGCTTGCAATCAAGATCCGTCTTTTGTAATTCGCGATATATGAAACTGGAGCACATCGCCATCTATACAACTGATCTCGAAAATCTCCGTGCCTTCTATTTGCATTGGTTTGGTGGGCAGTGCGGTGCCCGGTACAACAATTCTGTCACCGGCTTTACGAGTTACTTCCTGCGCTTTGATTCCGGCGCACGTCTGGAACTTATGAGCCGACCCGATCTTGTTTCACATAAGGATTTGGGCCTGGCTGCCGGGATTGCGCACATCGCCTTTTGCGTAGACAATCGCGAAGATGTTGACAGCTTTGCAGAGAAGCTCAAGGCCGAAGCCTGGCCCATTGTCAGGGGCCCCAGGATAACCGGCGATGGGTACTATGAACTTGAAATGGACGATCCGGACGGAAATCGCATTGAGATCATCTTCAGTCCATTCAACTAGGGTTCAGTTTCAGACCTTTCAAAAAAATTTCTTGCAATCGACAAGGGTCTCATGATGTATCGCTTCTTGTCGAAGTGACCGGCCAGACGGGATAATATGTCAGCTAGCGTTTCCACTGTCTTTACCACATAGGGGCCCTTGTTCAACATGACGCACTCAGCCATTACACCCATGGCAGCGTCCGTAATTTCACTTCGGGTTGCGAACCCCGTCTTGTTCATCGTCTCAAGAACCTGCGTCGCCCAGATAACAGGCACATGTGCTGCCTCACATATCCACAGTATCTCCTGCTGGATCTCACTGAGTCGTTCAAATCCAATCTCCACTGCAAGATCTCCTCTT
>JAIBBB010000088.1 GCA_019694905.1 Cyclobacteriaceae bacterium | reverse complement strand
TGGACCCAGGATTTGCACCCGGTGTTTCGCACCACGAACCAGGAGGGATGAGTACGCGCGAACTACTGCAGTGCATTCAGCAAGTTGCCGTGCCGATTGCAGGAGCTGATCTGGTTGAATACAATCCTGCCAGGGATGTGCATGACATGACCGCGATGGTCGGTTACAAGGTCCTGAAAGAACTCGCCGCGGCGATGCTCAGGCATCCCATCATTCATTAATCGAAGGTGGTCTCGGCGCGCCGAAGCACTTTCCCGGGCTTTGCCGCAGTGGTCTTGCCATTTTCAAAAACCACTTTTCCGTTCACCCAAACCATCTGGATGCCAACCGATTGCCGCTGAGGTTCTGCAATCGTTGATTGGTCTGCTACGGTGGCCGGATCAAACAGCACCAGATCGGCGTAATTGCCTGTGGCGATAGTTCCCCTGTTTTCAATGCCCAGCTGTTCAGCTGTGCGTGCGGTCATTTTGTGAATGGCCATCGGCAGGGACAGCGCTGATGTTTCTCTTACATAATGACTCAACAGCCGTGTGAAAGCTCCAAACCCGCGCGGGTGTCTGCCCGTTGATGCTCCGTCAGAGCAGATACCTGACAATGGCCATTGCAGCAACTTGACAACGTCGGCCTCATCCATGGAGGTGGCCACGATGCTTCCATCACAATCGCCTTTCTGTTTGTCACACTGATCGAGTTGTTTAACTACTTCGATTAACGCACTGGCTGGATCCATCTTCAATTGATCTGCCACCCACTGCAAACTCCTGCCATTGTAGGCCGGATTGGGTTCATAGTTGCTGAAGATAATTCCCTCGGGGGTAGTCACTTCACGCAGGATAAATCGAGCTTCATTCACATCGTTGAAGTTCCGGTCAGGAAACAATACTCGTACCGTGGATGACCAGTAAGTGTACGGGTATACGTCGGCGGTGATATTCACTCCGTCTTCCCTTGCCTTATCAAGCAGCGCCAGTGTGCTGTCAGCTTTACCCCAGATTCCTCTCATAGCCAGTTTGAAATGACTGATCTGAACAGGCATGTCAGTTTCACGGCCTATTTGGATGATCTCCTGCAGTGCGTCCCAGAAATAGCGATCTTCACTGCGGAGGTGACTGATATATCGTCCCTGAAATTCTGCTGCCACCCGGGCAAGATCCAGGACTTCCTCTTTCGACGAGTATATACCGGGATCATATTCAAGTCCGGTTGACAATCCCAGCGCCCCTGCCTCCATGTCGTGTCGAAGGATTGATTTCATGGAATCAATTTCTGCGGGAGTGGCTTTCCGCTTGTAGTTGTCGCCCAGTACCCGATAACGGATGCTGTTATGGCCTGCGTAAGAGGCCAGGTTAATGGCGACCGGTTGGTCAGTCAGCTGTTTGAAATAGGGACCCAGAGGAACCTCAGAACCACCGTCCTGGCCCACTACAATCGTCGTGATCCCCTGACTTACCACTGCAGCAGCTCCATTTACTTCAGTCAGATCGCGGTCATGGTGACTATGTGCGTCAATAAAGCCAGGGGCGAGTGCCAGGTTCCGGCCATCGACTTTTACCAGAGACCTTGCATCTGACAGGTCACCCATAGCTGCGATGGAGTCTCCTTTGATTCCAACGTCAGTAACTACACCGTCAACTCCTGTGCCATCGTAGACAGTCGCTCCTTTAATAATGGTGTCGTAGGTAGGAGACTGGCAAGACGCCAGCAGGGCAGCCAAGAGGATTGCAAAAAGATGTTTCATAGGTTTGCCGATATAGCTTGCGAATGTACCATCTGCCCCAGATTGCAACAAGCATTTTATGACAAGCTGGTTGACACCGGCTATTGATTTTGTACCTTCGCTGACTTGTAAATAAAACCACCTCATGTACACACACGCAAACAAACTGAGAATAGCAGTGATCCCCATGCTGGCAGCACTGTTGTTGGCCGGTTGCTCCGGTCCCAGGAAGGCTTCACCTGCTGTCAGTCAGGCATTCGAAAGCGTTATTCCAAAACCTGCTTCAGCCGTACCGGCAGGCGGTATTTTCGAGCTGACGAGCGATGCACAGATCATCACTGACGAAGCAAACAAAGCTGCCGCTGAATACCTGGCAGAGCGATTGCGCCCGGCCACCGGATTTGCCCTTCCGGTTGTGGTTGGGGATGGAAGTGAATCGGTGCATGCTATTGTTTACACTACCTCATCCGATGCTTCACTGGGAAATGAAGGTTATGAGTTATCTGTGGCTGACAAGGGTGTCAGGATCAGCGCCGCTGCTCCTGCCGGGGCATTCTACGGGGGGCAAACACTTCGACAGTTGTTGCCTGCCGCCATTGAATCGGGCAGCGTACAGACACAGCCCTGGGAAATGGCTACCGGAACGATACGTGATCTGCCTCAGCTGGCATGGCGTGGATCGATGCTGGATGTAGCCCGTCATTTCTTCACTATTGATGAAGTGAAAAGGTATGTTGATTATCTGGCTTACTACAAAATGAATGTGCTCCACCTTCATTTGAGCGATGACCAGGGTTGGCGGATTGAGATCAAGAGTTGGCCTAAGCTGACCGAAGTTGGTGGAAAATCTGAAGTAGGAGGAGGCGAGGGTGGCTTCTACACGCAGGAGGCGTATGCTGATTTGGTTGCCTATGCACAGCGTCAGCATGTGATGATTATTCCTGAGATTGACTTGCCCGGGCACATCAACGCGGCCCTGGCTTCCTATCCGGAGTTGTATTGCATTGGAAAGAAGCCCGAGATCTACACCGGGACCGAAGTGGGTTTTTCCACCTTATGCAGGAAAAAGGATCTCACATTCAAATTTGTGGATGACGTAGTGAATGAACTTGCCGCATTAACCCCTGGTCCGTACATACACCTGGGTGGTGATGAAGCTGCGGCAACACCGAAAGACGACTACATTGCATTTGTGAGCAAGTTTCATGAGATCGCCAAGAAACATGGCAAAATCATGATCGGCTGGGAAGAAATCGCACAGGCAGCCATTGATTCGAATGATGTTGCGCAGCACTGGCATTCAGCCGAGTACGCAAGTATGGCGGCTGCCAAGGGGGCCCAGGTAATTATGTCACCTTCCACCAGGGTTTACGTCGACATGCAATACGATTCAACCAGCAAGTTTGGATTGCACTGGGCTGCTTATATCGAAGTTGACGAAAGCTACAACTGGGATCCGTTCACGCAGGTGCCAGGGCTTGACAGAAGCAAGATCCTCGGCGTTGAAACACCGCTTTGGTCAGAGACCATTACAAATCTGGATGAAGCGGAGTATCTGCTATTCCCGCGCCTGGCGGGCGTGGCTGAAATTGGTTGGACACCATCCGACCTTCGCAGCTGGGACAATTACAAAATAAGATTGGCAGCACATGGTCCACGGATGACGGCGATGGGAATAGACTACTATCGCTCGAGCCGTGTACCTTGGTAGAAATACAAATAATAAATTAAAAAGGGCTCCCCGGGAGCCCTTTTTCATGTCAGATACTCCACCAATAAGTCCACTTGATTACAAATGCGCGGTCTTTCACGCCCAGCGATGAGGGGATATAGTTGTCGGTGTACACCAAGAACAAGTCAGAGGCCGGGCGGTAGCGCCATTGCAGTCTCGTGTTCAGGTTGATATTGTCCCGCTGATTGTTGTACTGTGCAAAGGCAGTGATGAACAGTTTGTTGGTCATTGTCACATCAAGGCGCGGGCTCACCAGCCATAGATCGGTGACATTCCAGGGTGCAGGGAGGGTGATTCTGTTAAAGCCCACATTGACCGACAAGCTTACATAGGGTTGAAACCGGTAGCGAACTTCCGACGTGAGACTGAAGCGGGTTCCATTGAGATAGTAGCCGCCGTTGCGCATGGAAGCAGACCAGGTAAGGAGTCGTTGAGGTTTGGACACATAGTCCATCCCGTAAGAGGTCCAACGGTGCATGGTGCCCACAGCGATGGGATCCTTGTTGGTATTGGTTGGGTCGAAAGGTCTCAGCAGTTTGACATAGTCGTATCCAATCCATCCGTCCAATGTGCTGCGGCTTCTGAAGGTTAGCAGGTACATCAGGTAAGTTTCATTGTCGGTCTGATTGAATGAAGTATTGTAGAAATAATAGCTACCCCAGGTAGGGCCGTGGCTGAGAATTCTGCCGCCCTTTGGGAAGAAGACGCGTGTTACCTGGGGAAATACTTTGGCATAGCCGACTCTCGGGACGTATCCGACTTCAGCGTTGTAGTGCGTACCAACATACTCGTGTTGCCAGGTAATATTCCACTTTCTGCTGAAGTAGGTCAGATGTCCTGCCTGGACAAAGTCATCACCGGTTGATCCTGGTGAAAAAGATTTCAGAAAGAGCATCTTTCCAGTCCAGACGTTGTTGGCTGAAGCCAGGTTGTATTCCATGCCGATATTTCTATTGTACGTCGAGTATTGACGGGTGGCATGAGGGTCTGGTGCGTAGTTCAATGATTGTTTGTTGATCAACATCAATCCAATATTGGATCGGGCAAAGACTTTGCGCTGAATGGCAAGCGTGGCAAAGTTCTGCGTTGGAAGACTGTCAGCGCTGACAGGTCCTGTCTGCATGTCCATCGCACCCACCCGCCAGTTTTTGTTGATTTTTCCGCTCAGGCGGGCGCCATATTGAATGGGCACGCCCAAACCGATGCGCCTTGAGAAGAAGGGGCGGATCGTGGCATATCCAAAGTTGGCAAAGAGGTCACCATTTTCAAGGAAGAACTGTCTCCTTTCCGGGAAAAAGAGTTCGTAGCGATCCAGGTTGGTTACCTGGCGATCGACATCAACCTGAGAGAAATCAGGATTGACTGTAAGATCCAGGTTGAGGGAGGAGGTGAGTGCAATTTTTGCATCTGCGCCTATATCATGCCTGTAGTTGGAAGGAGTCCCCTTACTGTAGTTTCGGGAAACTCCGCCCAGCGCATAAGGTATTACCGAGATATTGGAACGAGCGGCGGGAGGGGGAGCGTCCCATTGGAGAATACCCGTATACGCCAGCGAAGCTGTGGGAAACTGCCGCGGGATCGGTGTCCAGCTCGACTTCTCGGTAGTCTTGAGGTCCAGGCGGCTGAAATTGATTCCCCACTGTGTGATGCCCTTTTTGTATCGGATGGATTTGAAGGGAATTGCCGCTTCAAATACCCAGCGGTCATCCATGTTCTTCACCACCGACGTCCACTTGTTGTCCCAGCTGAGATCCACTTTGCCGCCTTCGTACATGATGCCGTCCCATTGTGCACCTGCCGCATTGGAGCCAAACGAAAATCCATTCGTCAGGTCGTCAAAGGTGTCCATGAATAGGAGAAAGTTGTCGTTCTTTCCAAACTCCCAGTCTCTTCGGAGTGATTCAACCATGTACGGGCCTGGCAGCGCATGGTAATTGATTGCCAGCAGATACAGGTGCTCGTTATCATAGCTCATCCTCACTTCAGTTCGCACCCTGGCCCGGCTGGTGTCCATGGGAAGTACCATGAAAAAGTCTGTGGCCACATCCGCATCCGACCACGCCTGATCAGTGTCGAGGCCGTCGATGTGTACAGGCACCGCCGTCTTTCGGATGTTGAGTTGATAGCCGGCATTCTTCTTCTGGCAGTAGCCATTGTAGGCCAGCAGAAGCAGCAGGCAGGTAAGTCGGATGAACATGGGCGCGTTGTGCAGGAGTGAAATTTGAAAGTCGCGACTTGATTTCCAAACCGGCCATATCATTTTTGGAAGTTATCCATTTTTGGGTTGGGAAGAAGTTCGATATTGCTGAAAAAAAACATGAGTCAGGCCAGAGGATACGCAGTACACAACGACAAGGATACCCTGAAACCCTGGAATTTCGAACGAAGGGCCCTGGGAAAAGACGATGTTTCGTTGGAGATCAAGTATTGCGGAATTTGCCATTCTGATATCCACCAGGCGAGAGGAGAGTGGGGCAACTCGATGTATCCAATGGTGCCGGGTCATGAAATTGTTGGTGTGGTCACAGCTGTCGGGAGCGGGGTATCCACGTTCAAGCCAGGCATGCTGGCGGGCATTGGTTGTATGGTTGATTCCTGTGGCCACTGCGATTCATGCCGCTCCGGTCACGAGCAATTCTGCCGTGACGGCAAGACAGTCTACACCTACAATTCCTATGAACTGGATGGCAAGACGCTTACGTTCGGCGGGTACTCGGATCACATAGTTTGCAAAGCTTCCTTCTTGTTGCACATCGATGAGCGGTTGTATTTACCGGGTGTCGCACCCTTGTTGTGTGCCGGAATCACAACCTATTCTCCGATCCGACGATATGGCATAGGCAAGGGACATAAGCTGGCCGTCGTTGGTCTGGGAGGATTGGGGCATATGGCCGTCAAGTTCGGCGCGGCCCTGGGTGCTGAGGTTACAGTGCTCAGTACATCGGCGTCAAAGCGGGAGGATGCATTGAGGTTGGGGGCCAGTGGTTTTGTGCACACCTCAAACAAAAGTGAAACCAAAGCAGTAGCGGGATCTTTTGACTTCACCATCGATACGGTTTCCGCCCCACATCCATATGACGCTTACCTGCGCATGCTGAAGCCCGGCGGTATCCATATTTGTGTGGGCATCCCAACCGAACCTATTGCCGTGAACTCATTCTCTTTGCTGGACGGCAACAAGAGCATTACCGCATCTTCCATTGGCGGCATAGCAGAGACGCAGGAAATGCTTGACTTCTGCGCAGCCAACGGCATCACCTCAGATGTGGAGGTCATCAGCGCCAGCGATGTGAATGCAGCCTACGAAAGGGTATTGCGAAGCGATGTCAAGTACCGCTTTGTCATTGATTGCAAAACCCTTGCAGGCTAGAGATTTCCCTTCTTAAGTTCACCCACTGCATAGTCGGCCGCCCGGGCAGCCAATGCCATGTAAGTAAGCGACGGATTCTGTGTGGACGTAGATGTCATGGCGGCTCCATCTGTCACAAATACGTTCAGGCACGCGTGAATCTGATTCCATTTATTGAGGATGGAAGTCTTAGGGTCCTTGCCCATACGCGCGCCACCCATCTCATGTATATCCAGGCCGGGGGCCTGTTTGGAGTCACTGGATTGGATATTGGTGAAGCCGGCCTTCTCGTACATTTCTGTGAATTGTTCGATGAAGTCGCGGGTCATTTTATCATCATTCTCGTCATAGGAGATATCCACATGCAAGAGCGGCATGCCCCATTCATCTTTGCGGGAAGTATCCAGCGTAACCTGGTTGCTGGCTTTGGGGATTGTTTCACCCATCATATGAGAACCCACCTGCCATGGACCGTAGTGCATGTCCGCGAGACTGCTTTTCAGTGCTTCGCCAATGCCTGCAGGGCGCGGGCCCTTGCCGCGCCAGGCGCCAAAACCGGCCGCGTAGCCACGCAGGAAGTTTGTTTCCTGTTTGAAAACATTTCTGAACCGCGGGATATAGGCAGAGGTCGGTCTTCCACCTTCTGTGATAGTGTCTTCAAATCCTTCGTATGTGGCAGAGATTCTTGCGCGGTAGTTGTGGAATGCGACAAACTTACCCAGTACGCCGCTGTCATTACCCAGTCCATCAGGGAATCTGGAAGACGTTGAATTCAACAGGATGAGATTGGTGTTAAGTGCGGCAGCATTGACAAAAATAACCCTGGCAAAGAACTCAACTGATTCGTGGGTGTTGGCATCAATTACCCTTACACCTGTTGCTTTGCCTTTCTGTTCATCATAAATCAGTGAATGAACTACTGAGTGAGGACGCAGTGTGAGATTGCCAGTCCGGGCCGCCCAGGGCAGGGTGGAAGAGTTAGAACTGAAGTACCCACCAAAAGGACAGCCGCGCTGACACAAATTCCGGTTCTGGCACTGCCCACGGCCCTGGTCAAGGTGTATCTGCTGCGGCTCAGTGAGATGCGCGCACCGGCCATAAATGACATGGCGGTCTTTGTATGACTTCTTTACGAAATCACGGAAGTAGTTTTCCACGCAGCTCAGTTCAGTCGGCGGAAGAAATTCCCCATCTGGTAATTGTGGCAGTCCATCCTTGTTGCCGGAGATGCCTGCAAACTTTTCCACGTGACTGTACCAGGGCGCCAGGTCATCATACCGGATGGGCCAGTCCACTGCGAAACCATCACGGGCAGGGCCTTCGAAATCATAATTGCTCCACCGTTGTGTCTGCCTTGCCCAAAGCAATGATTTACCGCCAACCTGGTAGCCGCGGATCCAATCAAAAGGTTTGTCCTGTACGTAAGGGTGTTCATTGTCCTTTACGAAAAAGTGCATAGCATCCTCGCGAAAAGCATAACACTTGCTCACCACAGGATTGGCTTCACGAACTGCTGCGGTGAGCTCACCGCCGTGTTCAAATTCCCAGGGCATCTTAAGTGTCGTTGGGTAATCTTTGAGGTGTTGCACGTCACGCCCACGCTCCAGCACAAGTGTCTTCAAGCCACGCTCAGTGAGTTCCTTCGCGGCCCAGCCGCCACTGATACCTGAACCAATTACAATTGCATCAAAAGTTCTTTGTTCAGCAGAATTTCCAGTTGCCATCGGGGGAGAAGATAAAGTGGGATAATCAGGCCGTCAACTTGACGCAACCTTTAAACTTTCCAGGAATCATCTTATAGGGATTCACCTGGGTGAGATAATACTCTGTTGAAGTATAGGCGCGAATGGCAAGTTGCCGGCCTCCAGCATAGAAGTTGTACAGTTCAGGCAACTGGTCCTTTTCATTCTCCAGGTCTGCCAGCACGCTTTGGAGTTTGGTTGGGTCAGGAGTGTTAAAATCAATTCCTTTGTCAACGGCATATTGCATCATGCTGTCGAGGCCCTTCAGAAATGCGGCCTGGTCTGAAGGCATCATGCAGTCCTTAACGATCCGTGCCATAAACGAAGTGGCTCCTGTTTCCATGGCTCCGGGAATGATGGCCTCTGCCAAAGCGCGAAATGCCTGTTCCTGCTCAACCGAAATCTGCAAAGAGCCAAACAATCCGGCAGAAGATGGGCGGCTGTTCATGCACCCGGGAACAAGTGCAGCACCGGCGGCAATTACTGCCATCTGCTTCAGGACGGTCCGTCTGTCTAATTTCATGCCCGTAAAAATTGAACCCTAAATTATCAAACAATAGGGATGTAAAACAAGCGCTGCGCAATCATCGGGACTTTTCGGGGTTACAAGGTGAAAAACAATTTGTTTACCTTAATGCTCTCAACATCACTATGAAGCGCATTTTCGCAGTCCTGCTGGTTTGGAGCCTGTTGCCATCTTGTGTACCAGCGCTTTCGCAAAATCTATCTTCATCTGCACGGAGAAATCCTTACTTCACCGACCTGCTGAACGGGATGTCTTTTGTGCGCCCCGAGAGTCAGGTAGAAGGTGATCCTTACCTGGAGCGACACTGGAATCAATCTATCATTACGGTTTATGAGAGCAAGGAGCCTGCGGCTGGTTACTACACCCGTTACAACCTATATACCAACACACTGGAGATACTGATGGAACGTGGCCCCGTTGGTCTCGACGTTACAAGGGTGAACTTCCTGGAGACAAAAGATTCACTTTCAGGTGTCAAAAAGCAATTTACCAATGCGCGCGAGTACACGATTGATGGCATTCCGATGATTGGTCTGGTGGAAGTACTGGTGGACGGGCAGGTTTCTCTGCTTAGAAGAACCGGGCTGGTTATAACACCGCCTAACTACAACGCGGCGCTCAACGCTGGTAGCCGCAATACCCGGATCACCAAAACTTCGGAACTGTTGTATGCTTTTGGCGCCGACGCCCGCAAGGTGAAGAGCAGAAAGAAGTTCTTTGCTTCATTCGGTAAAGACAGCGCCTGGCTGGAAAAGTATGCCAGTGACAATAAACTATCACATGATAGTGAGCGACACCTGATCGCCCTGCTCACGCATTACAATGAAACCTTCGGAAAGCAATAGCTATTTGAGCGACTCCAGTGCGGACTTGGCCTTCCCGTCCACAGTTCCCTTATATTCATGCTTGCGATAACTGAGCACCTTTTCAAAGTACTTTCTGGCACTCACCTGATCTCCCTGTTGCTGGGCAATGTACCCCAGTTGAAGCGCCGAGTTGGGTGCAAAGTACCAGTTGTTATTTCCAGTCATGTCAATCGTTTGCTGATAGAAGATTTTGGCTGCCGATAGTTCCCCCGTTCGGTGTGCCAGCCGGGCTTTCCTGTAGAAATACTCGGTTTTATCGCGTGGTAGTTTCAGGTCCGCCGGAGTAACGGTTTGTATAAGCGCCTTGGCTTCTTTGTAATAACCACCGTCGGTGTAGAATCTGATTTTCAGAATTTTAGGATTCGGCCATTGTGTTTCCAGGAGCTGGTACGCAGCGTGCCTGTCCGGTTCGGCCACATCGCGGCCTGTCTCACGGGCCTTTTGGAAGAACTCATTTGCGAGTGGCTGCTTGCCAAGCAGATAATAGCACAATGAAATCTTGTAGGTAGCATCTTTCTTGAAGCTCAGACTTTTGTAGCTGGCAATGAATCGCTGATAGGAATGTATCGCTCCCGCGTAATCACCCTTTTGCAGTTGAATCTCGGCGCGGAGGTATTCTATATAGGTAACCGGCAAACCCACCTGGTTCTTATCCAGGTTCACGATCAGTCGGGATGCTTCCTCGCTTTGGGCGTTCTTCATCAACATGTTTATTGCCATGAAATTGAGCAACCGGTTCTCCGGCTCCTTCTTCAGGATATCGATGAGCCCCCGGGACGCCTCGTCAAACTGTTGATTGATAAAACCCTTGATGGTATAGTACAGCAAACCACCTTCGTAACTCAACGAGGATTCTGAATTCTTCAGTTCTTCGAGTTGCTTTTGTCCAATGCGCACAGATCCCTTCATTCCCAGCAACGACATAAACCAGTGGTACTTGTCGGGAACAGAGCCTACCATGACCTGTAATACGCCATAAGTCTTTTTGATAGGGAGGAAGTGAGGGTATTTTTTGAGGCATTCACCAGCCAGGTTATAGGCCTGCCGGATAGACAGTACTGCATTCACTTCCTGGCCCAGATTAAGGTAGTTGAAACCCCGCTGCAGGTTGAGGTCTGCGCGAAGGAAAAGCACATCGGGAGATTCCGGCATGTCATCCAGTTGCCGAAGTCGTGATTTGAAATTTCGCTCTACCGTTTCAAACTTCTTTTCATCTTCAGTAATGAGGATGTCGATGGTCTCACAAAAACTCTGAACATAGAGTTTGTGCAGGTCATTCGACTTGTCTCTGGTTCTGGCCAGGAGTTCAGCCGCCTGATCGGTTTGCAGCGCAAGCACCAGGTTATAGGCACGCTGAATGTCACCTGAGAACCTCCATTGGGCGTTTTCTGCCGCGAGTCCGGTGCACAGGGACAAAAAAAAGCAGGCCAGAATGCCTGCTTTGATTCGTATAATCCCAAGTCTAGCCAACCTTTTTCCGTTTGACGGGAACCGCCTTCTTGGTTTTAACTTCTTCAATAATTGACTCCTCTACATCCGCCAGGATGCGGCCGGAGTGTTCATCGATGACGATTTTCTTCTTTTCCTTGATCTCTGCAATCTTCTGGGGAGGGATGATGATATTGCAGCCCTCTGCAGCACCGCGAACAACCCGCACAACAGCAAGACCGTTGGTGAGACTGCCTCTCAGGCGTTCATAGTACTTCAACAACTTATCTTCGATGCGCTTGGTGGCCTTTTCGCGTTCGCCCAGCAGTCGCTTCTCTTCTTCTTCGCTTTCGTTCAGAATATCCTGGAGTTCCTTTTTCTTGGTCTCCAGATCAGTCGTCCGCTCGGTGATCATTGCTACGATACCGCCGATTTCAACTTTCTTGGATTCAATTCTCTCTTTGGCTTCCTTGATGCGCTTTTCACAAATCTGAACTTCCAGTTCCTGGAGTTCAATCTCCTTGGTGATGGCATCGTATTCCCGGTTGTTCTTTACGTTCTTCTGTTGCTCGTTGTACTTTTTCACGAGCTTCTCAGCTTCCTTGATACCTTCCTTGTTCTTCTTAATAACCTCCTCAATTTCCTTTTCTTCACTTTCAAATCGCCCCATTCGGGTGCGGTAGCCTTCCAACTCATCTTCCAGGTCCTGGACTTCATCGGGCAGGTCGCCCCGCAGCTTCTTCAACTCATCGATCTTACTGTCTATGGCTTGGAGCTTAACCAAAGCTTCCAGTTTCTGTGCAACTGTTTGATTTTCCATTACTTAGAGGTAACTTATTGGATTGGTACTGGTATTCGAAAAATTGACCGCAAAAGTAACGAATTTTTTGCTCAAAACCTCAACCAGGAGGTCAATGGTAAATTGCTCGCTTTCATAATGACCTGGGTCGGCCAGTATGAGCCGGTCGTTGTGTTCAAAGAAGTCGTGGTATTTCAGGTCTGCTGTGACGAAGACATCCGCGCCGGCTCTGATTGCATCCTGGATAAGGAATGCTCCGGCCCCCCCGCAAATGGCAATCCGCTGAACAGTAGGCTTCAATACCCGGGTGTGCCGGACAACCGCGGTTTTCAGGGCCGACTTCACCCTGGAGAGAAACGATAGGGCGTCCTCTGGCTGGGCCAGTCTGCCAACGAGGCCAGCGCCCAAGTCCTGATTGACATTGGCCAGACGGGTGGCGTAATAGGCGATCTCCTCGTAAGGATGAGCCTCCCTCAGTGCTGCTAAAATCTTCTTTTCCAGGTGAGTAGCATAGATGACCTCCAGCCGGGCCTCCTGTACTTCCTCGGTCTTGCCACGCTGCCCGATCACTGGGTTAGCCTCATGCCCAGGCTTGAATGTGCCAACCCCGTCGACGGTGAAACTACATTCATTGTATTTACCTACCTGGCCAGCACCTGCCTTGTGCAATGCGTCAAGTACTAATTTCAGATGTATCCGGGGCACAAAGGTCACCAGTCGGGACAAGGTGCCTTAAAG
>JAIBBB010000324.1 GCA_019694905.1 Cyclobacteriaceae bacterium | reverse complement strand
TTCAGTTCGGTGCCCTTATCCTGCAGTTTGCTGACTTCCTGTGCGGTCTTTTTATCCACGATTTTCTGGGCCGAAGCCGTAAGCCCTGAAATGATACATGTAAATGTGATAATGGTATGGAGTGTTCTCATAATGATGGGTGTTAAATGGGCCTTTTTGAATTCCAAAATTATGCCAAAAAAGACGAAACCGAAATTTATTCTATATTTGCCCCCTCATCTGAATGGGGTGCCCGATTGCAGTAGCAATGGCTGAGATTATACCCAATGAACCTGATGCCGGTAATGCGGCCGAAGGGAAAGGCAAAGGTGAAATACAGGCTGTTCAGCCCCTTTTGAGCAGCGGTTTTAACCAGATTTACATGTTCCGATACATTCTTGTTGTCTTGTTGGCATTCGTGTCTGTGCTTTCGAATGCTCAGGTTCAGCTCTCCGGATTCATCCGTGATGCGCAAACTGGGGAGCCACTTGCAGGGGCTACGGTTCAGATTACGCCCGGGGGCAAGTACTCTCTATCGGACGAGCATGGTCGCTATTCGATTTCAGTAGCACCGGGCAATTATGTGGCTGAGGCCAGATTCCTCGGTTACGAGCCCCGACGGGAATCAGTTGATCTGCAATCGAACACACTCCTTGACTTCACGCTTGCTTCCTCACCATTGTTAACCGATGCAGTGGTAGTTTCGGCAACGCGTGCCAGTGAGCGAACGCCAACAACGTATGTGAACCTGAACAAGATGCTCATTCAAAAGCAGAATTTTGGTCAGGATCTTCCGATGATCCTGAATTGGTCACCGTCCGTTGTAACCACCTCAGATGCTGGTGCCGGGGTGGGCTATACGGGTATCCGGATACGCGGTAGTGATGCCACAAGAATCAACGTGACCCTCAACGGCATTCCATACAATGACAGTGAGTCTCAATCGGTATACTGGGTGGATGTGCCTGATATTGCCACTTCCACACAGAGTATTCAGATTCAGCGTGGTGTAGGCACTTCTTCTAATGGAGCGGGCGCATTTGGGGCAACAATCAATCTCCAGACAAACACGAGGAATGACCAGCCATATGCTGATGTAATTAATTCCGCGGGGTCTTTTGGAACGCACCGGCACACCATTGGAGTTGGCAGTGGATTGATCAATGGAAAGTTTGTCTTCGATGCGCGAGTCTCCAGGATCAAGTCAAATGGATTCATCGACCGTGCATCGTCTGACTTGTCGTCTTACTACTTGTCCGGAGGTTACTATGGCAAAAAGACCATGATCAAGGCAATCGTTTTTGGGGGGAAGGAAGTTACCTATCAAAGTTGGTGGGGAGTACCGGAATCAAGGCTCAAGGGAGATGAGCAAGCCATGCTTGAAACCGCAGCCGATGAAGGATGGAACGCAGACGAGACTTCCAACCTCCTTGCAAGCAATTCACGTACTTTCAATCACTATACCTATAAGAACCAGGTAGACAACTACGGCCAGGATCATTTTCAGCTACATGCATCGCATCGACTCAACGACGTTTTGACAGCCAACATTGCGTTGCACGGCACCCTGGGCAAAGGTTATTATGAAGAATACAAGCCACTGACTTCGCTGGCTGCTTATGGAGTTACCGAACCAGTGGTTGGCCAGGATACCATTCGCAAAGCCGACCTGATACGTCGACTTTGGCTTGACAATAAATTCTATGGTGTTACGTATTCGTTGAACTACGAATCGGAGAAGATTAACTCAGTGTTTGGTGGTGGATGGAATGACTATGTTGGGGATCACTTTGGAGAGATCACCTGGGCGGCAGTTTCTTTGACTTTCCCGAAGGACTATCGGTTCTATTTCAATCAGGGGCGCAAGCGCGACTTCAATCTGTATTGGAAGACTACGCTCCATCTCAGTCAGCAGCTCGCTGTGTTCGGTGACTTGCAGGTGCGCACGGTGGCGTATTCGGCCAATGGAACCGAAGCCAAGCTCCAGCCATTTGACGTAAGTGGTCACTATCAGTTCTTCAATCCCAAGATTGGTTTGACATGGCAGGCGGGTTCAGGCGGTCAATGGTATGCTTCGTGGGCCGTTGGAAACAGGGAGCCGGTGCGGGATGATTTTGTGAATGCCAGTGCAGGCAAGTACCCTTTGCCCGAGAGGCTGAATGATCTTGAAACCGGTTACAGGCTTCGCACAGCAGCTTATCAGCTTAATGCAAACTTCTACTTTATGAAATACAAAGATCAGCTCGTGCTTACGGGTCAGCTGAACGAGGTCGGCGCATCTATTCGGACGAATGTCCCTGAAAGCTATCGGGCTGGGCTGGAGTTGGACGCAAGTGTTCAACTGGGCAGAAAATGGCGATGGAGTCCTAATCTGACCCTGAGCAGAAACAAGATTGCCACATTCACGGAAGTTCTCTATGACTATGGGGAAAACTATGATCAGTACAACGAGGTCAGGAACACCT
Organism: Cyclobacteriaceae bacterium; assembly: GCA_019694905.1. GTDB lineage: Bacteria > Bacteroidota > Bacteroidia > Cytophagales > Cyclobacteriaceae > ELB16-189. The sequence goes on along the minus strand of JAIBBB010000324.1, from coordinate 1,487 downwards.
ACCACCAGACGGATATCTCATTTTCACCCTCTGTAATTGCCGGTTCGGTGTTGGCGTTGAAATTGGGTTACCATGCTGAAGTATCCTGGCTCAGTAAGTATGTAGGTAAGCAGTATCTTGACAATACGTCCAATGAAGCACGCGCCATTTCGGCCTATTTTATTCAGGACCTTCGCATTAACTACTCGCTGAAAGTGGGATGGGCGAGAGACATCACCATCAGTGCCCTGGTCAATAACGTGCTGGACGTGCAATACGAGTCCAATGGATATACGTGGGGTTACCTGAGTGGATCGGGAGTTCATCGGCAGAACTACTATTACCCTCAGGCAGGTCGGAACTATTTGCTGATGCTGGGACTGAAGTTCTGAAAGCTATCCGCAGTGATATTTCTAAGGATGTCATCGGTCATTTCCTGAAGCCCAAACCGATGATTCCAACCCCAGTCTGCCCGGGCTTCAGAGTCATCGATGGATTTAGGCCAGGAATCTGCTATTGATTGTCTGAAGTCAGGCTTATAGGAAATGGTGAATTCCGGAATGTGCTTTTTGATGGTGGCCGCAATCTGAGCCGGGCAAAAACTCATGGCAGAAACATTATAGCTGGTCCTGACCTTGATCTTCTCAGCCGGGGCTTCCATCAGGTCAATGGTGGCCTTCACCGCGTCATCCATATACATCATCGGCAGGTAGGTGTCTGCAGCCAGAAAGCACTCGTAGCGCTTTTCCCTGATGGCTTTGAAATAAATGTCTACCGCATAGTCTGTGGTGCCACCGCCGGGCGGGGTCTTGTAGCCAATGAGCCCGGGATACCGTAAGCTTCGGACGTCAACTCCGTAACGACGGAAATAGTACGAACACCATAGTTCTCCTGCTAGTTTGGTAATACCATACACCGTGGTTGGATCCATGATTGTATGCTGGGCAGTCTGAACACTGGGAGTCGTTGGGCCAAATGCCGCAATCGAACTGGGCCAATAGACTTTGTGCAAATGAAGTTCACTGGCCGCTTCAAGAACGAACAGCAGGCTTTCCATATTCAGTTTCCATGCCCATCGGGGGTCCTTCTCGCCCGTGGCACTGAGCAAGGCTGCCAGATGATATACCTGAGTGATATCTTCCTTTCGGATCAGATCCACCAGCTTGTCTCGTTGCATGACATCCAGTTTTTCAAATCTTCCTTCTCTTAGAATTCCTGTCGGTTCCTTGATGTCAGTGGTGATCACATTGTCCTGACCATAGATTCCCCACAGTCCTTGCGTAAGTTCAGAACCTAATTGGCCTCCCGCGCCGATCAGCAGAATTTTCGTTTTCTTCATCTGAAAAATGTTCCTTCAATATAAAACAATTTACTATGTGCGATTAGCCGTTCGTACATTTGTAAGATGACACTAGAAACTTATCTGGCTGACAAGAAAATAGATGCTGACAGTTTCCGATTGAACGACCCGGAGCGCTACAATGAGTGGTCAGTATTGATTGCCAAAT
>JAIBBB010000323.1 GCA_019694905.1 Cyclobacteriaceae bacterium | reverse complement strand
GCATCACATGGGGATTGTGACGCAGGAGTCGATTCTCTTCAATGACACCATTTTCAACAACATTGCCTTCGGCATGCCGAATGTTGAGGAAGAGGATGTAATCCGGGCGGCGAAGATTGCCAATGCGCATGATTTTATTGTGCAGACGGACGAGGGTTACCAGACCCGCATCGGTGAGCGCGGATCAAAGTTGTCAGGTGGTCAGCGACAGCGACTCAGCATTGCGCGGGCGGTGTTGAAGAATCCGCCCATTCTTATACTTGACGAGGCGACGTCGGCGCTGGACTCGGAATCCGAGCGGCTGGTGCAGGATGCGATCTTCAAGTTGATGGACAATCGGACAAGTATTGTGATTGCGCACCGGCTGAGCACCATTCAGCATGCTGACGAGATTGTGGTGATCCAGCAGGGTGAGATCATCGAGCGGGGTACGCATGACGTGCTGATGCAGCGGGACGGCCTGTACCGCAAACTGACGCTCATTCAGCGTGCCTAGGCACCCATGCAAGGTTTTCGGATGAAAAGGATTTTTTCGCGACCTTTATTCTGCTAATTTTCCGACTGTCCCCTCTTTCATGACCCGACGCCGCATCATTTTTCTGTCTGTTTTGGTAGCCTATCAGTTGATGCTCTTCATTTTCACTGCCTACATCGCCGCCCGTCGCGACGACATCAGTACGCTGACTTTCGTCTACGGCAAGCTCGGCTGGCTCAAGGCCGTGAGCGTGCTTGGTGTGCTTTTGGTGCTCGCAGAGGTAGTCTGGTCGTGGTGGCTGGACCGTTCTGCGAAGAAGGAAGAGACCTTTCTCCGCACAGAGAATGAGAAACTAAAGGCCAAACTGTACGATCTGCAGGAAGGTGACAAACCGGCTGCTGCGCCCAACACTACGCAACGATGAATCTTCAAGCTATCATCCAGGCGGAGCTGGAGCAATCCCGTTCCGTTCTTGATCAGTTTCTTTCGAATGCCTCCAACATTGCCCGCATTGAGCAGGCGGGTGCGCTCATGGCGGAATCCATCCGCAACGGCGGCAAGATTATCTCCTGCGGCAACGGCGGTTCGCACTGCGACGCCATGCACTTCGCCGAAGAGTTGACAGGCCGCTACCGCGACAACCGCCGCGCGCTGCCGGCGGTGTGTATTTCAGATGCCAGCCACATCTCCTGTGTGAGCAATGACTTCGGCTACGAATATATTTTTTCCAGGTACCTCGAGGCGCTGGGCAACAAAGGTGATGTGTTGCTCGGACTGAGTACAAGCGGGAATTCCGCCAACGTCATCCGCGCAGCGGAAACCGCGCGTGCGCGTGGCATGAAGGTAGTGTTGCTCACAGGCAAAGACGGCGGAAAGCTGGCACCGCTTGCCGACGTGGAAATCCGCGTACCTCACATGGGTTATGCCGACCGGATTCAGGAGGTACACATCAAGGTGATTCACATCCTGATGGTGCTCATCGAGAAGCAGGTGCTCTGAAGCGGATCTACCGCTTTCCTTCCAGTTTCATTTTCAATTTGTTGAACGACTCGTAAGGTCCCTGTGCGCAGGCCATATTGACGAGCCAGGCGGGAACCATGCCGCCGGGGTCGATGACGAGGCTGTAGGCCACGTGGAGCACACTCCCGTCGCGCGTGACAGTCCATGACGAGACTGAAGCGGGCACGCGGATGCAATCCGGCGTATCGGGAAGCAGGCCGCGTTCGCTGTTGGCAGTGACCTTCATGACGTTGCCTTCTTCGGTGATGGTGAGGTGCACGGCCATGTCGCGGTCGCTCACGGGCCACGGCGCGTCGATGTGGCTGTGGTACATGAGTTCCGCAGGTCCGAGGGTGCGGAGAAGCGTGGTGGCAGAGGTGTTGAACTGCCATTCGGGGTAGCGGTCAACAGCGAGCAGCGCTTGTCGCAATTCTGTGAATGAAGTGCGGAGGTCGAAGAGGCTGAGGATGGTTTTGAAGCGTGACGAGTCGTTGTGGCAGGTGTACACCAGGATGCCGTCCTTGTCTTTCTGCAGGGCGCAGCCTGAAGGGACCTGGGCGGCGACGGGCAGCTGCGTAATTAACAAGGCGGAGAGCAGACAGATAAGTGTAATCTTCATTGCTCAAGAGAGCGTGCGTAACAGGCGCGCGGCATGATGTACCCTCACTATTGCGATTTGATTTTCGCCAATCGAATAAATGATCCTGTAGTTACCCTCAATCAACTCCCTGAGGATTTCCTTTCGAAATTCAGGAACAATGCGGCCGGATTGAGGATACGCTTCAAGTTGATCAACCCTTGAAATAAGGGTCTCGATAAGCCGATCTGCGTAGAATTTAGAATCTTGTGAGACGTAGGTGTGGATAGCCTTAAGGTCCTCAATCGCAAGTTCGGTCCAAACTACTTTTACCATTTCTTGACCAGGTCTTTCACACTTTCATGTGAAATTATCTTGCCTTCGGAAATTTGGATGAGGCCTTTTTCAACTTTTTCCATGAAAATCAATCTCTCAATGAGCACCTCCAGGTCGAATTCCTGAGGTAATGCATTGATAGTCTCAATTGCCTTTTCCCTTTTCATACAATTCAGATTTCTAACAAGTTAGTGGGTTTGATTGATTAATTCCCATTTTTTTGCTGGCAGTATGGTGCAGTGCTAGTTCGAAATAGTGATTGCGGATTACGGTGTGCGCAGGATCTTCTCCATCTTTTTGCCTTTGGCCAGTTCATCGACGAGTTTGTCGAGGTAGCGGACTTTTTGTGTGAGCGGGTTGTCGATGTCTTCCACGCGGTAGCCACAGATCACGCCGGTGATGAGACTGGCGTGTGGGTTGAGGTGTGCCTCGCCGAAGAAGGCAGCGAAGGAGGACTTCGATTGAATGTGCTTCTGCAGTTCCTTCTGGCTGTAGCCGGTGAGCCACCCGATCACCTGGTCGAGTTCTTCTTTGGTGCGGCCCTTCTTTTCCACTTTGTTGACGTAGGCCGGATAGACGGAGGCAAAGCTCATGTTGGCGATGCGCTCATGTTGACTGGCGGAGTTGTTCATGGAATTGATCGGTTGTTGCTCTAATTTATGAAGTGGTAAAATTCTGCACTTTTTCTTAAACGGGAAAACCTGACAGTTGCTAATGTTTCTGTACGAGGTTGATCATCAGATCGGCAATGTCCATGTCCTGATGGGGATTCGTTTGATCAGCCAGTTTCAATTGGATCACATTGGGCTTGCCGGGAAGCCATCCCGCGCTTTCTACCGTTATTTTTTCCGCAGCACCCTTCAGTTGAACTTCAGTGTCGGTGTTGTTGACTGACAGCACCAGCCTTTTGCCTTTGTCTTTTTCGGCTGCCTGCACCACCAGTACATAGTTGCCGGTGGCGGGCATGTCGACCGTCCACTCCAGCTTGATGGTGGTGGGTCGGGTGGTGTAATAGTCTTTTCCGCTGAAGCTGTGATAGGCGATGGCATTGGCGGGTGAAAGTGCAGTGGTCGGCGACAACAGGTTATCCGGGACGATCGCGAGATCGCCGTCGTAGCTCACAGTGATCACCGGAATTTCTTCTTGTTGAGACACGGGGTCGAGGTCGATGGTACACACACCCTCTTTGCATTTAAAGTTTAGTGCGCGCGTGGTGTCGGCAGTGGCGTACACCCGGGTGGGGTTGGACAGCAGGCCTTTGAGTTGGAGTTGTTTGCCGGTTTGCCTGAGTACAAACAAATAGAGTTTTCCGGGTCTGGCGGTGATCACGCCCCAGTCCTGTGCGGGCAGCGGGGCGGGATTGGTGCCGTAGAGAGCTTCGCTGCGCGGCCGGATCCAGTGGCCCATGGCGCTGAGCACCTCGCGTTCGAAGGGGACAATGCCGCCGTCACCCATGGGGCCGATGTTGAGCAGGTAGTTTCCGCCGTTGCCCACGGTGCGGACGAGTGCGGTGAGTTTCTCTTGTGCTTTTTCCGCGGTCTTGCCGCGCACCTGCCACGAGCGGTAGCCCCAGGTTTCATCG
>JAIBBB010000087.1 GCA_019694905.1 Cyclobacteriaceae bacterium | reverse complement strand
GAACAGCAGGGTGCCGACAAAAAGCAAGGCAGAGGTGATTGAAGAAGTAATGAGCACAAACTCGATCCCCAGGTTCTCCCGCACATTCATGGCGAGAATAGGTCCGAGGGCACCGCCAAAGTTGACAAGCGTGTAGTAAATCGAGAATCCGAGCGCCCGCACTTGTTCGCGGGACGTGATGGCTACTGTGCCGACGATACAAGGTTTAATGAGTGAACCTCCAATGGCAGTCAGAATCAGCACAAACCACACATAGGCGCGCTTCCCAACAAGTCCCACAAGTTGCTCGCCCCACGTCATTCCCGCCAGACCAATCGCAAAGTAGCCCAGTGCGAAAATGAAAAAGCACGCCATGAGCGTGCGTCGAAATCCGTAACGATCAACCAGGACACCGGCAAAAACCGGCAGGGAGTAAATCAGACCAGAAAAAACTCCGGCCATGGTGCCTGCCTCCTCCTGCAATCCCACTTTGTTGGCAAGGTATACGGTGAGCACGGCCTTTGCCCCATAAAAAGCAAGCCGTTCAAATAGTTCAAGTGAATTGGCGATCCAAAATGTTTTTTGAAATCCTTGCTGGATTTCGTGCATGCGTTCGGTGAGACTCATGGTTAGCGAAATGATCTATTGAAATTCTTCCAAAGTAGTGGTTCTGAGCAGCACGCGCAATGACCGGTGGCGTCCACCAGGACCCGATTCTGCTACCTTTGTAAGATACTAACGGGCGATAGCACATGAAAGAAACCGGTATAAAACCTCCGCACTTTTCACTTGCGAGTCTGGGCTTAACTGATGTTCATGCCTATTGGAATGCGTCGCCGGAATGGCTTGAGCAACAAACCATTGCCCTGGGACAGGGAATCCGCACCAGCACCGGTGCACTCGCCATCCGGACGGGTACCTTCACCGGTCGGTCACCGAAAGACAAATTCACTGTGAAGGACGCCATCACAGAAAATACAGTGTGGTGGAATCAGTTCAATATCCCGTTCGAACCGGCCAGGGTAGAACCCTTGTACAACAAGATGATCGCCTATCTGAACGGGAAAGATTGTTATGTGCGCGATGTGTTCGCCTGCGCTGACCCGCGCTACCGCCTCGCCGTGCGCATCATCACAGAATATCCTTGGTCCAATCTTTTCGCCTACAACATGTTCCTGCGGCCAGGAGCCGTTGAACTGGTGAATTTTCACGCTGAATGGACCATCCTCTGCGTGCCTGGATTCAAAGCCGATCCAACCATCGATGGCACGCGACAGCCGAACTTTTCCATCCTCGATTTCACGCGCAAACTCATTCTTATCGGCGGCAGCGCATACACCGGTGAAATCAAGAAGGGTGTGTTTACGGCCCTCAACTTCATTCTTCCGGCGCAAAAGAATGTGTTCGCCATGCACTGCTCCGCCAACAAGGGACCAGCAGGTGACACCGCGATTTTCTTCGGGCTCTCCGGCACGGGCAAGACCACGCTGTCGGCCGACCCCAACCGCCAGCTCATCGGCGATGACGAACACGGCTGGACGCCCGATAACACCATCTTCAATTTCGAAGGGGGCTGCTATGCCAAAACCATTGACCTCAGCGCTGAGAAGGAACCTGATATTTTTAATGCCATTCGCAGTGGCGCACTGCTGGAGAATGTGGGATTTGAACCCAACTCCAACGAGGTGAACTATGCCGACAGCGCGATCACAGAAAACACCCGGGTGAGCTACCCGATCCATCACATCGCCAATGTGGCGGTGCCGTCGCTGGGGACAAACCCCAGGAACCTTTTCTTCCTGACGTGTGATGCTTATGGCGTACTACCGCCCATTTCACAACTCACGCCCGGCCAGGCGGCCTATCACTTCATCTCAGGCTACACTGCCCGCGTCGCCGGCACTGAACTTGGCGTCACAGAACCCACCATGACGTTCTCCACATGCTTTGGCGCACCCTTCATGCCGCTGCATCCGGCCGCCTACGCACGCATGCTCATGGACAAAATGAAAACGACCGGCGTAAAGGTCTGGCTCGTGAACACCGGCTGGAGTGGCGGTCCCTATGGCACCGGGAAGCGCATGAGCCTGCGTCACACCCGGGCGCTGATAACCGCGGCATTGGAGGGGAAACTCAACCAGGTCGAATTCACCTCGCACCCGATATTTCGCATGCAGGTACCGCTGTCTTGCCCAGGCGTACCTGCGGAAATTCTGGATCCCCGCAGCACCTGGCCAAACGCCAGGGCATACGACGAAAGGGCAACTTTCCTCGCAGCTGCTTTCAACAAAAATTTTCAACAATTTGCTGCGGGGGCCGACGACGAAATCCGCGCAGGCGCACCAATCATGTCATGACACTTCAGGAATTTCAGAAGTCCCTCCAACAAGCAACACCACCCGGACTTTCTGCACACTTGCTCGCCCTGTGGCACGCTGCGCGGGGTGACTGGCATCATGCACACGACCTCGTGCAGGATCTTCCTGATGCCGATGCGAGCTGGATCCACGCCTACCTCCACCGGGTAGAAGGCGACCTCAGCAATGCACACTACTGGTACAACCGCGCGGGCAAGCCGCCGTGTCACACCTCATTGGACAAAGAGTGGACCGCCCTGGCTGAAGCCTTGCTGAAGGAAAAGCAGAAATAGTCGCCGGCGATTATCTAATTGTTCTTGACCGGGATCCGTTTTTGAATCTGCCAATAGTGTCCGAACGGATCGCGAATCATGCCTTGTCTGTAGCCATAGTCGTGGTCGGTAGCTGGCGTAACCTCTGAGGCACCGGCCTGAATGGCGCGCGCCATCATGGCGTCCACATCAGCCACAAACAGGCCAATCACCGCAGTCACTCCGTGTGCACCCACCGGGTCCAGTGCATTCAACCAGCGCATGGTCTCGTGCACATGAAAGATGGCTCCATCCAATTCCAATTCGGCGACGTGCACGCTGCCGTCGTCATTTCGGAAACAAAAGTGCTCTTGCGCGCCCATCCGGCTGTAGAACCCGATGTCCATCGTGCCGTTTGGGATATGAAGCTCGGGGGCAAAGTGGGTATTGGTTGTCATGTGCATTGACGTTGGTTGAAGTTTCGCAGAAGAGACTCATTTATCGATCCGAACCAGGAATGAAGTTATCTCTTTTATGGCAGACCCTCCTGCCCCGGTAAATTTGAAAACATCACAAAATGAATACACGGCAACCGACTTCATTGTGATGACACCGCTCACTGAGGCCTCAGTGCCATGTGTGATGATCGTGTCAACACTGATTGCATGTGACTTCCGCGCCGGATGACGCTTCATTTCACGCAGGTATTCGGACTTTCCCCTGATCTGTGTTGTCCCGGCCACTCTCCAGATGAAATTGTCGGGAAGCATGCTGTCCAGCTCCGAATCCTTCGCATGTACAACAGCAGCGTACAATGATGCCAGGAACTTTTTCCGCGGTGCATTGCCACAGTCCGGTTTGATTGTGATTTTTCCCATCAACGTTCGGGCTGCGACAGATTGGGGGCTGGAAACTTGTTTCTCAGGTCAAACACGCCTTCACCAGGTCCATTCTTCTGGAGCTCATCAAGCTTGCCGACCGCCTCCTGCAACGTAGGTACGTGGCCTGCCGGGACCCACCAAAGTGCCGTATGCGCTTTGCCAAAAGAGTGAAACCATTCCTTCCGCCGGCGCAGGAAATCCGCATGCAGTGTCTTGTACATGTATGCCTCCAGCGTCTCCAGACTCTCCCACACAGATACATTGATGATCACCTGCTCATCATTGTAGGGATTCAGGCTGGTGGCATTGTTCGCGTCACCCTTCAGCCGCCACACAAATCCGGGGCTGCGCTCAGCAGCGGCGTTCACGGCATCCAGCGCCGCCACAAATTCCTTCATCACGGGGTCGTTGATATCCACGCCCTTCATGCGGGCGATATTGATTTCGGCAAGGTGGTAGTGGCTCATCATCAGTTGATTTCAGGATGCACGTGCCAAATTACGCAACTCGGATGGTTCCACCTCAGCCTACCTGCCTGCAGCCATGCTTCGAACTTGCCTGGGTCAATACTCACGGCTCGCGTCTAACTCGAACGATCTTATCCTGCGCAGCAATGGTGGGGACACGGGTAATGCTGAACTCATCAGCGTCTTTGTTCGCATCCAGCTCATAGTAATCTGCGCTGGTAGTCTCCGGCCTGGCAGTAAGAAGCATGCAGGACTTCGTATCCCTGGTACCAAAACAAACTTTGGTTTGAACGTCCGTTGGCATCTGAACGGGCTGGTTGAACTTGGGTAGCACGCGATATTCCAGCGAATCGTTGAAGGTTAGAAACACTTCTTGTGAAGGCTTTGAGAAATTCAGATAGAAGACGACTGTTCTACGGGGTCCACCCCTGCTTCTCTCATGCGATGGATCAAATTTCATTACGTTGTAGTCATTTACCAGCGTTTCAAAATTGGTGCGATTGTACCTGCCCTTCTGTACAAGGTCAACAAGCGAAGGTTCGTCGCGTACAAAATCAGCGAGCCGGCCCCTGAAATCCTGGCCATATACGCTAAAGAACTCCTTGTTGTCACGGCGCTCAAGAATCTTGTACACCATCTCACCCTGACCCATCAGAGAAATGTGCAACTCATACAACCTCATGGGGCCATCAATCATGATTTCAAAAAAATAGGGGTTGCGTTCACCCGACTCTTCAATGATCACACGCTTCACATACCGGTTGGGTCCGGCGTGGAATCCGCGAAGTTGTTCACGTGTGTATACAATTGGTTTGCTGTCCTTGTCCTTCTTGAACTTGATATCCTGCAGTACCCGGTACGGCACAGCATTCTTGTTTTTGATGAAGCCCGGGATGGTATCGCCGTCATTAGTCACGACGAAGCCTTCGAGAAATCCGGTTTCTTGTGCATGGCCTGCAACACCAAGTGTCATCACCAGGAAAAACGTGAGGGAGCATCGTGTCATAGTCTGTAGGCCAGCGGGCGGCCAAATAGCGCATTATGAAGATAAGGATTTTTAAAAAGAGTTCCAGAAATGGACGTACACAAAAAAGGGGCTCAAAAAGCCCCTTAGAGATCAGATGAGTTCAGTATCCCTATTCATATTGCTGATTTTGTCATGTTCAAATTTACGATCAATCTATATAACGTCAAATTTCGGGCCGGGTTTAAACTTTGAGTGCTTGATGTCATTGGTGTTCGCATAATCCTGCTCAAAGACATTTGACAATCCTGTCAGGCCATGCTTGAGGCATATCATGATCAACTATTCTCATCCATCACAATACTGTCTATGTTATTTGAAGACCTCACTATCATGCAATGTGGATGATCATTGCTTCTTAGCCAAGGCAGTGGTTTCCTGGGAAGATACAGCACTTCAGAATTTAGTAGCTCTAACTTCTAGCAGGTATTGTTGTACTGTCCGTTACCCATGGGAATTTTTCGAATCTCATGCAGTCTATTTTAACATCGTGAGCGTCAAAGAATGAATCATTTACAAATTTAAAGTGGTAGTAGTCAATCCCACCATTTGGAATCTTACACAAAAAACCGGCAATGCGGATCTTGGGTCTGACAAACCACAACACGATGAATAGAAAAATAAAGGCACCTGTCAAACCGCCAAGAATTTCAATGGTGAATTGACCCCAAAAGGTTCCCCAGTAGGAATTAGCTGGCCAGGATTGAGCAATAGTATCCATCTGGATGAATTCCAATAAAACCTAATGCGATCAAGCTACAGCACTTCTTTGACACCTGTCAAGTGTTCAAAGTAATTTCAGAAGAAATTGGGTATCTCTACGGTAAGCAATCACCAGATCAGGTGACCGCACTTCTCGTTATTGAAGCAAGACCTATAGTTAGTATTGAGAAGACATTTCAGAAGGCACCTACTCTGCCAGCCATCCACCCGTAAATCCGGCTTTCCTGAGTCCGTCGCGGATGTAGGGATTCTTACGCATGAGATTCCAAACAAAGCCCGATTTGTAGTTCTCAATCTGAATCACAATCGGACCCTGATCAAGACCTAGGTAGTCCTTGTCAAACCAGCCCTTCGTGCCATCGGTTCGTTCAAAGCTGGGGTTGAATGCATCGACAAACCCATATTGCTGATACAACGACTTACCGTACTTGCGCTTCATCTCTTTCAGTGCAGGCACGCACACTTCCGGCGCGAACGGAATGGAGGCACCTGCGGCCGTCGGTGCAATTGTTCCGTCGTCTTTCAGGTAATACTGAGACGCACCACGCGCCCAGTATCCTTCGTGGTTGATGTTCGGATTGGCTTTGTTGTCGTTCGCCGGTCCGTCACAGGCGGTGAGTCCCCAGATATTCTCAGAGTAATCCGCATAACCTGCCGGGTTGTTGATACAATAGGCGCGGTTTGCCAGTGTAGCGCGCCGGGAGTTTTCGAAATAATCAATGCCCTTGCTGGCCGTGTAAGTATCCTGAATGCCTTTGAAGTCAATCCACAGATGAGAATACTGATGCCCGAAGAGCGGGCCAAAGTTGATGAACTCCTGTCCCTGGTATTTTGCCCATTGGTAAGAAGCCGTCCAGGCCTTCCAGCTATCAGCAGGAATCGGATGTGTGGGTGAAGCCAGTCCGAGTATGTAGATCAACATCGCTTCGTTGTAGCCTCGCCAGTATGCATCAATGAATCCGTGCTCCGGATGCCAGCCCATGCTCATGGTGGACTGTCCGTTCATGGCCCAATTCCAGTCGACGTCACGATAGAGCGCGTCGGCCAGCTCGCGGATCCGGCGCTCGGTTTCGTTGTCCTGATCAAAATATGTCTGGCACGACAACACGCCGCCGAGCAACAGGCCCGTGTCGATGGTAGAAAGTTCCACGGTCTTGAACCGCGTGCCGGTGCCGGCATCGAGAAAGTGATAGAAGAATCCCTTGTAGCCGATCACATTCTCCTTTTGCTCCCCCTTGGGGCCATTGGCGAAAAAAGAAAGTGTGGTCAGCACACGCTCCGCGGCCTGCTCACGGGTAATATAGCCACGCTCCACACCAACAAGATAAGTAGTGAGTCCGAATCCGGTGGCTGCAATGCTGGAGAAACTCGGTGTGGGCCACCGGTCGGGCACCTGGCCTTGTTTGTCAGCCTGTTCCCAGAAGAACATGAACGTGTCATGCGAAAGCGAATCCAGAAATGGATCACTGGCACTGACTTCTGCGGTGGTCTGTTTTACCTGGGTCGGCTTGCTGCATGCTGTCAGCATCAACAAGGCAAGGGCAATCGCGAGTCTCATTGTTCTTTGAATGTGGTAATGTTAGTGACTTTCTGTCGGGAAGGTTCCGGCGCGCTCAATCACCAGGTAGTCGCGGCGGGATGCTGTCTGTCGGGCCATCAGTTCTGCAATGAATCCGGTGAGAAAAAGTTGTACGCCGACAACCAACGCAACGAGTGCGAGATAAAACATCGGTTGATCCACGATTTCGCGCTTGACAGGTTCATGTGCTATCCAGGTTGCATACACCTTGTCCCACACCATGTGTACGGTGAATCCAAACCCCAGCAGAAACCACACGATGCCCCAGGTACCAAAGAAGTGCATCGGGCGCCGGGCGAATTTTCCAACAAAGGTAATCGTGAGCAGGTCAAGGAAGCCGCGGAGGAAACGCTCAAGGCCAAACTTGGTGGTGCCGTACTTGCGTTCACGGTGCTCGACAATTTTCTCTCCGATTTTGGAGAAGCCAGCCCACTTGGCCAGCAGCGGAATGTAGCGGTGCATTTCACCGTACACTGAAATATTCTTCACCACTACTCCCTGATAGGCTTTCAGTCCGCAATTGAAGTCATGCAGGCGAATACCTGAAATCAGCCGGGTGATGTAGTTGAAGAACTTCGAGGGAATGGTTTTGCTGATCGGATCGTGGCGTTTGCGCTTCCAGCCCGACACCAGGTGGAAGCCTTGGGTGGTGACCATTTCATAAAGCGCAGGGATTTCGTCGGGGCTGTCCTGCAAATCGGCGTCCATGGTAATGACCACTTTGCCCACAGCGGCGCGAAAACCGGTGTGCAGGGCAGCCGACTTTCCAAAATTCCGGTTGAACCGGATTCCCTTAAACGACGGATTCAAACGGTGCTGGGCGAGAATTACTTCCCACGTATTATCGGTACTGCCATCATCCACAAAGAGCACTTCAAAGGAAAAGCCGTGTGATTGCATCACACGGCTGATCCATTGACAGAGTTCGGGTATTGATTCGTGCTCGTTATAGGCAGGAACTACTATCGAGATATCCGTCATTCAGTCAATATTACATTTCAATCGGCTCGTTCTTTCGAACGAAGAGGGAAGTAATCGCCACGACGACCGCATACAGGATCAATCCCCACAAAAATCCCTTCACCGTACCAAGTATAGTGAACCGTGCGGCGGTATCAGCTTTGGCTTTCTCCAATGCCTCATCCATGCCATCCGGAGGTGCTCCGAAACGCTCCATCATCTGGCGCGCATTTTCCATTGCCGCGTCTGTGAGTTTGGCCGGGAGGTCCGGATCAATCACATTGTACAACAGCACGTTGAACACCGTTCCGATCAAGCCCGAAATAACGAGCAGTACAAACCCGTGTTTGAAGGCATCACCATATGAGATGTAGCCACCAATGGATGAGCGATAGTTAATGCCTGCGTAGATGAGGATCCCCAGAAACAGCACGAGGAACAAAAGCAGGAGTTTGAACTGCACCAGCACGGTGTAATCCAAAACATAGATGATCACCGTCAGGAAGATCGTGGCGAGGGCGAGTATCACGCCCCACCGCATTGCATGGGAGTACAAAGAGGGCTTTTCTTGTTGGTCCATATTTAACTGGGGTTAGGTTGCTTCCTTAAAATTACGGATATAATGATACTAATAAAAAGTCCCAGGATGTAGGTCTGACTTGCGTACTTGAAGGCCATCCGGTCTACCGTCAGTGATGCCAGCGACCGGCGCGCTTCATCAATAGCCGTCTGCCCTAATTCCTGCACAGCTTCGGGTGGCAACCCATTGATGCGTTCAGTCGCCTGTTGTACGTATTGGGGAATGAATTGTTCCTCCCACCGGCCAAACAGCTGAATGCCGCACCCACTCACCACTGCCAGGGTCGTCACCAGAATAAAACAGGCGATGAGTCCCTGCCAGAAATACAGGATGCCGTTGTAATGATAGTCACGCACTTCTTTCAGTGTCATGAAACCCAACAGAGCAATGAGCAACACACGCAGGTCGAGGTAGGGCGGTATAAAGAACGGGCTTGTGCCTGCATAGTATGCAGCAATGACGAAGGCCAGCGCAAGGATACCTGCAATCGCTCCGTAACGCACTGCAATGCGCACGAGCGGAGTGTTCAACCTAGACATGCAGACTGTGCCGGTTTTGGAAGAAGACTCCCATGGCTTTGCCTGTCAGGGTCTTGCCGAGCCAAGGCGAGTTTTTAGACTTGGAAGCATTGGCCGCTTCATCGAAAACCCATTCGTGTTGCGGATCAAACAGTGTGAGGTTCACGGCGGCACCCTTTTCGATCACCGGCAGCTCCCGCTTCAGCAACTCGCGCGGTGCTACGGAAACCCGGTGGATCAGTTCTTCCATTTCTACCCGGGCCGACAAGGCGGTCAATTGGCTGGCGAAGGTTTGCAGGTTGATCATTCCGAATTCAGCCTGGTCAAATTCCACCACCTTGCTTTCATCGTCGTGGGGCACATGGCCACTCGTCAGGACATCCACCACTCCATCACGGAGGGCTTTGATGAGCAATTCGTTTTCAGCCTGGCTCCGCAGCGGTGGCTTCACCTTGTAGTTGGTATCGAAGGACGTCAGCAACTGGTCGTTGAGAAGCGGCTGGTAGGCGATCATGTCGCAGGTCACCTGCAAGCCTTTTTTACGGGCCGATTTGATCAGGTCCAGGGTCTTGGGTGACGACACGCGGGAGAAATGCAGGCGGCCACCGGCATACCCCAGCAACTCGAGGTTGCGGGCGGCGGTAACATCCTCCGCAATGGTCGGCAGGCCTTTCAGTCCCAGCGCTGTGCTCACGGGACCTTCATGCATCTGGCCGAAAAGGCTGATCCACGGATCTTCTGCATGGTCTATCAGCAGCCCGTCGAAGGACTGGAGATATTGCAGCGCTTTCAGAAAGATGTCGGTATGCCACAGTGATTTCAGTCCGTCGGAAAAAGCCACTGCACCTGCATGGTTCAGGTCGATCATCTCGGTCAAGTCCTCCCCCTTATTGCCGCGGGTCACCGACGCAATGGGATGAATTTGCACGAGGCGGTCCGGATTATGCTGAATGATATAAGAAACTTCGTTCTTGGACTGAATGGGTGGTGCCGTGTTGGGCAATACCGCCACTTCTGTGAATCCGCCCGCTGCCGCGGCCCTCGCCAGGGAGTGCAGGTCTTCCTTGGACTCCATGCCAGGGTCACCTGAAAAACAACCCAGGTCAAACCAGCCCGGAGACAGAATCATGCCGGTTGCATCCACCACCTTGTCGGCGGTGAATTTCTTGTCCCCTACCTCGGCAATGATGCCATTGTGAAGGAGTACATTTTTCTTCTTTTGATGATGGGGAGACCGCTTGTCAAGGATGAGCGCGGATGCCAGTAGCACTTTCATACTGGACCCAAACTTACTCACTTTTTGGGTCCGTTTGACTGTCGCCGGACTTTAAATCCACCATCTGCCCATCATGCCGAAGGCCCAAAACCACTACCTTCACAATCTGACTATCTGCGGTTTTGGAAGAAGCACTCCACATTCTGAAGCAATACTGGGGTTACGATTTTTTCCGCCCCCCACAAAACGACATTATAGCGAGCGTCACAAGCGGGCGCGACACGATTGCGTTGTTGCCCACCGGCGGTGGCAAATCTGTCTGCTACCAGGTGCCCGCCCTAATGCAGGAAGGTATCTGCGTGGTGATCTCACCGCTCATCGCCCTGATGGAAGACCAGGTGCACCAGCTCCGGCGTCGCAAAGTCCAATGCCTCGCCATCCACTCAGGCATGTCACACCGTGAAATTGATATTGCGCTGGACAATTGTGTGTATGGTCAGATCAAATTGCTCTACGTATCTCCCGAGCGCCTGCAGACCGAGCTTTTCCAGGAGCGCTTCAAAAAAATGAAAGTCTCGCTGGTGGCGATTGATGAAGCGCACTGTATCTCACAATGGGGCTATGACTTCCGCCCGCCGTATCTGAAGATCTGCGAACTCCGCGAATGGCAACCGCGTGTTCCGTTCATTGCGCTGACTGCCACCGCCACTCCGCAGGTGCTCGCTGACATCGCAGACAAACTGCAGTTAAAGAATCATCAGGTTTTCCAGAAGAGTTTTGCACGGGAGAACATCTCGCTGGCCGTGCGCAAAACAGAAAACAAAGACCACAAACTGCTGGAGGTGCTCAAGAAAGTGCAGGGTAGTGCCATTGTTTACACAAGGTCGCGCAAGGCCACCCAGGAAACGGCAGCCTGGCTTCACAAACAGGGCATCCCCACCACGTTCTACCACGCCGGACTCAGCCATGAGCAGAGAAGTGAACGCCAAAAAGAGTGGATCCACAACCACAAGCGCGTGATGGTTGCCACCAACGCCTTCGGCATGGGCATCGACAAGGAGGATGTGCGCGTGGTCGTTCACCTTGACCTCCCGGAAAATCCGGAGTCTTACTACCAGGAGGCCGGACGAGCCGGGAGAGACGGAAAGAAATCCTTTGCAGTCGTCATTTGCCACGAGGCAGACATCCTCGCCCTGCAGGCAAAGATCCATCAGTCCCTGCCGTCGCTGGAATACCTCAAAAAAATCTATCAGGCGCTGTCCAACTACTACCAACTGGCCTTTGGCGCCGGACAAGGTGAGAGTTTTGACTTTGAAATAGACGTCTTCTGCGAACGCTTTGCGCTGAAGCCGGCCTTTGTGTACCCGGCGCTGAAGAAGCTCGAAGAAGAGGGACTGATTCTCCTCAATGAGAGCTTCTACCATCCCTCCACCGCGCATATACTGGCCGACAAGCAACGACTCTACGAGTTCCAGGTTGCCAATGCACAATTTGATCCGGTGATCAAGACATTGCTGCGATCATATGGTGCCAGCATCCTCACCGACTACGTTGAAATCAGTGAATCAACCGTTGCCCACAGTCTGCGCATCAGCGAAAGTGACCTCTCCACGCTGTTGAAAAAGCTGTCCCAACTGCAGATCATCCACTACATCCCCACCAACGAAAAGCCACAGCTCACCTTTGTGCTGCCACGCCAGGACGCCAATCACCTGCCTGTCAACAAAAAGCGAATGGATGAGCGCCGTGAACTCATTACCGGTAAGATGAATGCGATGATCGACTATGTGAATGACACGCATCGCTGCCGGATGAATGTGCTGCAGGAGTATTTCGGGGAACAGCCTTATGAGACCTGCGGCGTCTGCGATGTGTGTATCGATAAAAAGAAAAAGGAAAACCTCGAGGCGCTCTCTGATTACAAGAGTCAGATATTCTATCTCCTGCGCCAGAAGAACATGACGGTAGAGGAACTGGAAAGCACCGTCAATCCCGACGACCACCATCTGTTTGCCGAGGTGATCCGCGAGATGATCGATCACCAGGAAATCGCCTACGACGACTTCTGGGTGCTGCGCCGGCTCAAGTAAATCAGTGACCGCCCTTGGCGTAGGCCCAGCCCTGCTCCTGCTTTTTGATCAATTCCACTAACGCAGAAGGAACAACCACGGCAACAGGAAAAAGATCTTCCTTCTTGATTCCGCGTCGGCGCATGGTGTTGTTGCAGGCTGCAAAAACGACACCTTTTGCCGTCCACTCAGCCACCTCTTTGCCCATCTTGGATTTTGATTTGTTCAGCAAGTCAAGCCCTGGTCCCTGGCATACCACTTCAATCTGTGCATTGGGGAGTGCCTGCCTGACGTTGCGCACCTGGCCGATGATCATGGCTTGTTCAAGAGAATCGCCGGCGGTGAATTGCATCACGAGTTTGTGGACATCCATATCAACCACATCGGCATTGGTTTGGGCAACGGCCATCATGTTTACTGACAGCAGGCAAAGAAGGAGCAGGTATTTCATA
>JAIBBB010000322.1 GCA_019694905.1 Cyclobacteriaceae bacterium | reverse complement strand
GTCAGGCCAATGGCCTGACGGTTTTTTTCACTCCACCATGCTCAACATATCCGCAGTCCGCACCCAGTTTCCATCGCTCAAGCGTCAAACCAACGGTCACCCATTCACCTATCTCGATGGCCCCGGCGGCACACAGGTGCCCCAAAGCGTCATCGACGCCATTGTGCATTACTATCAGCACTCCAATGCAAACTCACATGGCGAGTTCATCACGACACACGAAACCGACCAGGTGATCAACGACATGCGGGCAGCGATGGCAACCCTCCTGGGTGCAGAAGGCCCGCATACCATCTCGCTTGGCCACAACATGACTACGCTAAACTTTGCGCTCGCAAGGGGTGTAGCCCGAGTGTTGAAACCCGGTGATGAAGTCCTGATCACACAACTCGACCACGAAGGCAATCGCGGACCCTGGCTCATGCTGCGCGACTTTGGCATCATCGTGAAAGAAATCAAGTTGTTGCCCGACGGCGTGCTCGACTATGAAGACTTCGCGGCCAAAATCAACGACCGCACCCGTCTGGTTGCGATGGGCATTTCCAGCAACTTCATAGGCACCATCAACAACATCAAGCTCGCACGCGAGCTCACCTACCGCTGCGGCGCCTGGCTTTCGCTGGACGCAGTGCATTACGCACCGCATTTTCTCATTGACGTGCAACAAATGGGCTGCGATTTTCTATTGTGTTCCGCCTACAAATTCTACGGACCACACATCGGCATCCTCTACTCACGGCCTGGCATGCTGGATCGACTGATGACTGACCGGCTGCGCACAGCGGTGCAACACGCACCCGAGTGCATTGAAACCGGCACTCCCAACCACGCTGCACTGGCCGGCGTAACAGCGGCCGTGAATTTCCTGGGTTCATTGGGCGAAGGAAGCACACTGCGTGAAAAACTCACCAGCGCCTACAGTCAGATCAGCGCGCACGAGCACGCGCTCGGCACCCGGCTCTACAACGGACTCAAATCGCTGAAGGGCGTGAGAGTAATCGGTCAGGATTTCAGCAAGCGACACCGCGCCCCTACCATCTCAGTAACCGTGGATGGCATTACTGCCAATACAGTGTGCAAAGCCCTTGGCAACAAGAACATCTTTGCGTGGGATGGCAATTTCTACGCCCAGCGAGCGGCTGAAGTGCTCGGGCTCCATGAAAGCGGTGGTGTCACCCGCTTTGGATTGTCTGCCTACAACACCGAAGAGGAAGTGGATCGCGCCCTGGCGGCGGTGGCGGCCCTCAAAGCCTGAGCAAAACCTCTGGTTCAAACCCAGGGGCATGATCTGCATCATCCATTTGGACCTACTCATCCCATTACTGGTTACAGCAGCAAGTTGTAATATCGGCAGATGAAACCCCTTGGCATAACCGGAACAGAAGCGGGCGCGTTGCTCAAAAAACATGGCTTCAACGAACTGCCGTCGGCGAGGCCCAAGAACATCTGGCGCATTGCGCTCGAAGTCATGCGGGAGCCGATGTTCATGCTTTTGATCAGCTGCGGGGTATTGTACATGATTCTCGGCGACTACCAGGAAGGATCCATCCTGATGTCGGCGATTACCCTCATCATCGGGATCACATTTTACCAATATCAAAAAACCGAACGGGCGCTGGACGCATTGAAGAATCTGTCGAGCCCGCGGGCGCTCGTCATTCGCGACGGCACAGAAGTGCGTATACCCGGACGCGAGGTGGTTCCAGGCGACTGCAGCATCCTCAACGAAGGCGACCGCATACCGGCGGATGCCAGGTTGCATGAGTCGCTCAATCTCACCGTAGATGAATCAGTGCTTACAGGAGAGTCTGTGCCCGTGCAGAAAACGGCTGGTGATAGCGATGAAGCCGCACTGTGGAGTGGCACGCTGGTGGTAAAAGGGCGTGGCATTGCCATCGTAACACGCACTGGCCTCAGCTCTGAACTTGGAAAAATTGGTGCCTCGCTCCAGGGGATCACAGCTGAGGAAACGCGTCTGCACCGCGAGATGAAAATACTGATCCGCAACCTGGCCATTGGCGGCATTTTCATCAGCGTGGCCGTCGTCGCACTTTTCTATTGGACACGAGGTAACTTCATTCACTCGCTGCTGACGGGCCTGTCATCAGCGATGGCGATTTTGCCTGAGGAATTTCCTGTGGTGCTCACCATCTTTCTGGCGCTAGGGGCCTGGCGTTTGTCGCGCAAGCATGTGCTTACCCGCAACCCGACAGCCATTGAGACGCTGGGGTCGGCCACAGTGCTCTGCAGTGACAAGACAGGAACCATTACACAGAACCGGATGGAGGTCGCTGCGCTGGCTCCCGGCGACAGGATTGTCACCAGGACTGATTTCAAAAAACAACTGGCAGAGGTGTCTGCGCTCATGTCTGCAGCCCACCATGCAAGCACCAGCAAGTCCATCGATCCAATGGAGCGGGCACTGTCGCAATTGCACGGCACCTTTCACGACGACATTGAACGAGAGTTACTGCGCGAATACGCCTTCACACGGGAAGCCATGACCATGGCGCGCATCGTGCGCCTTGAGGATGGTCGATTGTATGCCTTCGCCAAAGGCGCGCCCGAAGCAGTATCTGCGTTGTGCAGGCTGTCTGATGCAGAACATGACAGTGTACTACGAACTGTAAAGGACCTGGCTGGCCAGGGCATGCGTGTGCTCGGTGTCGCGCGCGCGGAGGTGGCTGGCCCTTTGCCCGATTCATACCAGGAATTGTCATTTGCATGGCAAGGGTTGGTTGCACTGGAAGATCCAGTCCGGCCCGAAGTCCCGCAAGCGATTGCTGAATGCTATCAGGCAGGCGTGCGTGTCATCATGATTACCGGCGATTTTCCCGCCACTGCGCAGAGCATCGCCCGTCAGATTGGCTTGCCGGCAGATGGCAAGGTGGTGTCGGGCCCCGAGCTCGATGCAATGACGCCAGAGCAATTGAAGGCCATCATCAAACAAGTCACCGTCTTTGCACGTGTCGTGCCCGAGCAAAAGTTGCGAATCGTCGCAGCGTTGAAAGAAACCGGTGAAGTGGTGGCCATGACCGGCGACGGTGTCAACGACGCACCTGCATTGAAAGCCGCGCACATCGGCATCGCCATGGGGCAGAAGGGCACCGACGTGGCACGGGAAGCGTCTTCGCTCGTGCTGCTCGACGATAACTTCGCCTCAATCGTCGGTGCCATCCGACTCGGGCGCAAGATTTTCGACAACCTTCAGAAGGCGATGTCATACATCCTCGCCATTCACATTCCCATCATCGGACTGACCTTGCTGCCAGCATTTGTCTCGACGTTGCCGATTCTTCTGATGCCCTTGCACATTGTGTTCCTGGAACTGATCATCGATCCGGTCTGCTCTGTGGCATTTGAGTCGGAGGCTGAGGAGCCGGGCATCATGAAGCGACCTCCGCGCAAGCCAAACGAACTCTTTTTCGGCTCGCGCAAGATTCTTTACAGCGTATTCCAGGGATTACTCACCCTTGGCTCCGTGGTGATCGTGTATTTCCTGTCCATCAGAGAAGGCCACACCGAAGAAGAAGTTCGTACCATTGCATTCTCAACGCTCATCATCGGGAACATTTTTCTGATCCTGAGCAATCTCTCGCGCACCGAGAGCTTCCTGCACATCTTCACGGAGCGCAACCCCGCCGTGAAGATCATCATCGCGGCTACTGTGCTGGTACTTGTGCTCGTCATCTCCCTGCCCGGGCTCCAGATTTTGTTCTCATTCCATTCACCAGGCTACACACACTTCCTCTCTGCGCTGGTCGGAGCCACGGTGGTGCTGGCTGTGCTGGAGGGGATCAAGTTTGCGGGGAATAGGTGATTCAATTCCGCATCTGAGACTTTTCTGAATTTGGAGGATCACCGGAACGCTTCGATAGTCACTCGTACATTTGAGCAAGTCGACTCGCGGGAAGTCCTCACCCCCGGCCCCTCTCCATCTTGGAGAGGGGAGGAATACATGGCAAACACAACCTTCCCGATGAAA
>JAIBBB010000321.1 GCA_019694905.1 Cyclobacteriaceae bacterium | reverse complement strand
ATGAGGGACTACAAAAAAACAGTTACCTTGAAAAACACCCCCTATGAAACGTTTGATTGTCACCGCAGCCCTGCTGTGCATTTGGAGTTTGGCCGTGCACAGCCAAAATCCCACCCCCCGGGATTCCGTGGTGTGGCGCATCGTCTACCGCGACACCATCATTTATCGGCATGACACCGTGCGGTTGCGGCACTATGTGTTTACGGACACGGTGCGCGCCGGAGCACCTGCGAATGCGGTAGTGGCCAATACTACGTCCACCACTCGTCCGGCGCGGCGCAAGCTCAGTGCGCTCAACTGGGGCATAGGGCCTTCGATCGGCACCTACTACTCGCCTTACCATGGGTTTGATGTCAACGTCGGCTTCGGCATTCAATACTATTTCTTCTCCATTCCGAGCTTCAGGAATCCGCATATGGCGCAAGGGCGCACGAGGCGAAAATAGAACTACAGCAGTAGAAATGGCCATTCAACCAACTTCACTGCTCCGCGTGATGCGGGTCATGATAGCACCCTGGCCCGGGTGGTAGCTTGCGGCCTGAAATCAATCAGGTTATGGTCAAGCTATTTACCCCGGGCCAGGTTTATCTGGTTTATAACCCTGGCACCAACCTCGGCAAACGAACCCATGCACTTGCACTGTCTGTCAACAGTGTCGTGCATGAAATCGACGCCGCTTCAAAAACAATCACGCGTCTGCACTGGAAGGAATTGCTCGACATGATCGGCTGCAGCGCCGCGGACCTGCTGTCGCACGACCACCCCGACTTCAAGAGTGTTGTGAAAAATGACTCCTATTCAGAAGCGGACTGGCTGGAAATTCTTACGCACAACCCGCAACTGCTGAAAGGGCCCATCGCCGTTTACCACAAGAAGGCTGTGCTCTGCACCGATCCCAAGGACATCCTTCAGTTGGAGGAAGCCTGGGAGGCCCAGTTGAACCGCTCGTGACAACAAAGCGTCGCGTGATGTCGTGAACTTTTCGCATCTTCATGCGTAAAGTTGACTATGCGTACTACTTATCGCCGTCTGACCCCTGCCATCCTGCTGGCAGTTTTGCTTACCTCATGTCTGCCTGCCCGATTTGCGTGGTATAATTTCTCGGACATCACCGACTACAGGATTTTTCCGTCACGGCCGCTGCCGAAATCTTCCGCGCCATTTTATTTCAAAACCTCCAACCGTCCGGCAGACAGCCGACTGAGCAAACTCGACAGCCTTGCCTTGCAGGACAAGACGGTGGCGGTACTCATCATCCGTAACGACTCGCTCCTGTTTGAACACTACTACCAGGGCTATGACGCGGGCAGCACGGTCGCCTCTTTCTCGATGGCGAAGTCCTATACCTCTGCGCTCATTGGCGCCGCCATCGCGGAAGGAAAAATTCAGAGTGTGAACGACCCCGTCACGCGCTACATTCCGGAATGGAAAGGCAGGGATGGTTTTGACGCACTCACTATCCGGCACCTGCTGATGATGGCCAGCGGCCTCAAGGCGAATGAGAGCTACTACAACCCTTTTGGTCAGGCTGCTAAAATCTATTACGGCCGCAACCTCCGCGGCAACCTTCGCCACCTGAAGATGGCCTACGCACCCGGTGAAGAGTTCGCTTACCGCAGCATCAACACGCAGGTACTCGGGCTCGTGCTGGAGCGGGCAACCGGCACAACCATCACCAACTACCTCTACGAAAAAATCTGGAAGCACCTCGGCACCGAGTATGATGCTTCGTGGAGCATCGACAAAAAGAACAACGGCCTTGAAAAAACTTTCTGCTGCATCAACGCCCGCGCACGGGACTTCGCCAAATTCGGCCGGCTGTTTCTGAACAAGGGCAACTGGAACGGTCAGCAGTTGCTGCCAGCCGCCTGGGTGGAGGAGTCGACTGCACG
The DNA here is from genome assembly GCA_019694905.1 of Cyclobacteriaceae bacterium. GTDB lineage: Bacteria > Bacteroidota > Bacteroidia > Cytophagales > Cyclobacteriaceae > ELB16-189. The sequence continues at coordinate 2,113 of JAIBBB010000321.1, read as the reverse complement.
CGTGCAGGAACCCGGCTCGGTGCCCTACTACAAATACCAGTGGTGGCTCGCGCGCAATGGCTACTATGCCAACGGACTCCACGGCGAATTCATTTTTGTTTGCCCCTCGCGCAACACAGTGATGGTGCGTCTGGGAAAAGATGAATCGTCTGTCAACTGGCCCCAGGTCTTTGACATCCTCAACGACCGGCTCTGACAGGGTAGTGAAACGCATCTACAATCATCTGGTCGCGCGGGAACATTTCAGGGGCCCGGTGCTCGATCATTATCTCGCCCATGGCTGGTTTCGCGCCGGACGACTCATGCACACTACTTCGCACATTGAGTACGGCGCTTTGCTTCGCGTCCTGGAATTGCGATACCGGATTGCAGACATTGGCCTGCCGGCATCGCAGGCCCGCATCCGGCGCCGGGCCTCGCGGTTTAAGGTGGTGATCAGACCTTTTATGGGCATCAGCGCCGAACACGAAGATTTTTTCCAACGCTACCTGCAGGTCGTTGATTTTGGCAAGGAACTTACCCTGCAGGACATGCTGTTCGGCCATTTTGAAGTTGACACCCTTGCCTTTGAAACCGTGGTGATCAAGGTCTTGGACGGAACCCAACAGGTGGCTCTCGGTTTTTTTGACATCGGTGTGGAGTCGGCAGCAGCCATCGTTCATTGCTATGACCCTGCCTACAAGTGGTACAGCCCCGGCAAAATGCTCTTCCACCTTACACTCGACTGGCTGCGCGACCATGGCTACCGGTACTACTATCCGGGCTACATCGCCGCAGGCAATTCACGGTTTGACTACAAACGCTGCCTCGGCGAAGCCGCACTGGAATACTACAACCCCGACAGCGAAGACTGGCAGCCATTCAGCCCGGACATACTTCGCCCCGAACAATTGTCGCCGGAGCAACAACTCGAAGTGTATCTCAAGTTGATGATGAACGAGGTGCAGGTCATCGGGGCCAACGATGACAGCCTGCCGTCAACCTATACAGACTAAGCCTGTTCTTTGGGTTGGAGCAGAATCAATTGACCGTGATGATATCCTTCATGGGTGATGCGGGTCATCAGTACGTTGAGTTTGTTGCGGTGTGGCTCGCGGGCGAAATCTTCCGCACTGACCGCTGTGTGGCGATCAAACCACTGTTCGGGTGTCAGCGTGTTCATCGCTTTGAGCAAAGCGGCACCGGTATCGGTCCATTGCTTTCTGAGCGTGGCGATCGGAGGGAGTGCCGCTTCGGGCTGGTCTGCTTCTTTTACGAATTGGTCATAGAAGGTGGGCAGCGAAGGTTCACCGAGGCCGAATAGTTTGAACAGGTTGTCATTGACTGCGGTGAGATGGCCGAGCAGATATACGCCGCGGTTGCGACCCGGCGCGATTTCCTTGAGCAGTTGCTCGTCGCTGAGGCTGTCGAATACTTTTGTTGTGCGTTTGTGTTGTGTTTCCCAGGCGGTGAGAACCATGCGGACCATGAGGGCAGGTGACGGATTCATTGTGTGTTGTTTAGGTAATGAATAGAACCCGTGGTCACCCGTAAAGGTTCAGGGTTTTAATTTTTTTAATACAACGCGCTGCACGTTTGTGGTCGACCAGGTATTGACTTCGGCGTGCACCTGTGGCTCTTTCTTGCCACTGGTCACTTCAAATACCAGGTGTTCCCCCTGCAACTCATATGACGAGGTGAGCATCACATCGTGTGTTTCGAATACCGAATACAGTTTGTTGCCCGTGAGGTTGTCGGTGAGCAGCAACCCGTCACCTTCGTCAGTGACATAAAGATTCTTCGCCGCGTCTTTCAGCCGCAGGACGTAGTCTTTGGTCATGGGCATTTTCTGTGAGAGGTATTCGGTGCGCCAGGTCCACGACTGTTCGTCGATCCGGCTGACAGTAAGTTGCACCGCCACGCTGTCGGTGAGCTTGCCGTATTTGTAAAGGTGCATCGTTCCCGACCAGACGCCCACGCAGCGGTCGGGAAACGAAAGCTGGGCTGATGCGGCGGTTGCGATAAGCAGGAATGAAATCAGTGGAAGAACTTTCATGCGTCCGTTTTTCGGTTGTGCCACCAGGTGGCGAGTGAGGATCCGGTGATGTTCATGAGTGGCCCAAAGACCGCCGGC
>JAIBBB010000320.1 GCA_019694905.1 Cyclobacteriaceae bacterium | reverse complement strand
CTCTTCAGCGACCGCTTCCGCTACGTGCGCCAGCACTTTGATGCCCTCGAGCAAGAGCATATTCTCCCCACCGTTCAAGATGAGTACCTATACAACTTGTGCCGGCCAGAGCGACTGCTGGAACTTGTTTTCGGCTTTGTCATCTATGAAGATGGTACCAAGAAAATCGCACGCTATCAGCAGTACTTCGCCATCACCAAAACACTGCAGCGTATCCGTAAACCCGAGCACGGTAAGCGTCCCGGCGGTGTAATCTGGCATACCCAGGGCAGCGGCAAATCGCTCACTATGGTATTGCTGGCTCAGGCCATCGCGCTGGAAAAGAATATCCGCAACCCCAAAATCATCTTGGTCACCGACCGTATCGACCTGGATGATCAGATCACCCGCACTTTTCGCAAATGCGGCCGGCCCGTAGAAAATGCGAGTACGGGTCAGCAGCTCATCACTTTACTGGAGAGCAAGAGCGACGCGGTCATTACCACTATCATCAACAAGTTTGATGCAGCCGTCCGCAGACTAAGCCAGCCCCTCACCTCCCCCGATATCTTTGTGCTGGTGGACGAGGGCCACCGCAGCCAGCATGGCATGTTCAACATCGACATGCAAAAGACGCTACCCAACGCCTGCTACATTGCCATGACCGGCACACCGCTCTTCAAGAAAGACAAGAGCACGGCCACAAAATTTGGCGGCATCATAGACTCGTACACGGTTGACCAGGCTGTCAAAGACAAAGCGGTGGTGCCTCTACTCTACGAAGGGCGTTATGCTATCCAAAAGGTCAATGAAGCCCCGATTGACAACTATTTCACCATGATCTCCGAGCCGCTGACGGACTACCAGAAAGCGGACCTGAAACGCAAATTCAGCAGGGCCGATCAACTCAACATCGCCGAGCAGAAGATCTACGCCATCGCGTGGGACATCAGCCGGCACTACCGCGACAACTGGCAAGGCACACCCTTCAAGGCCCAGCTGGTCTGTCAAAGCAAAGACGCGGCACTCAGATACAAACAATTCCTCGATGAGATCGGGCTTGTGTCCAGTGAACTGCTCATCTCCCCGCCGGATGACCGCGAAGGAGAAGAAAGCGCCTTCGCCAAATCGAGTGACCGCGTCAAACAGTTCTGGGACAAAATGATGAACGAGCACGGTACTCCAAAAAAGTACCAGGACAACCTCATCAACCGGTTCAAGCACTCCGCCCAGCCCGAAATCATGATCGTGGTGGACAAGCTGCTCACAGGATTTGACGAGCCAAAGAATACGGTGCTTTATCTCACGCGGAGTCTGAAGGGGCATACCCTCCTGCAGGCCATCGCCCGCGTCAACCGCGTTTGCCCTGGCAAGGACTTTGGTTACATCGTCGACTACTACGGCGTACTCGGCGAGTTAGACGAAGCACTGGAATTATACTCCTCCCTGGCCGAATTTGATCAGGCTGATCTGATGGGCACATTGGCTGACATCAACGAAGAAATTAAGAAGTTGCCCCAAAAGCACAGCGAAGTATGGGATATCTTCAAGACCATCAAGAACCGGCGCGATGCAGAGGCCTACAGTCAACTGCTCCGGGATCTTGCGGTCCGTACCCACTTCTACGAGCGACTCGCACAATTTGCCAAAACCTTGAAGCTCGCCATGTCCTCCCTCACCTTTCACCAGGAAGTGGATGCGAAGACCATCGACCAGTACAAAGACGACCTCTCCTTCTTCCTCAAGCTGCGGTCCAACGTGATCCAACGGTATTCTGATGCAGTGGACTACAGCCAGTATGAAGGGCAGATTCAAAAGCTTATTGACACCCACATCCAAACAGATGAAGTCAAAGTGATCACCGACCTCGTCAACATCTTCGACAAAGACAAGTTCCAGGCAGAAGTCGAAAAGACCGAAGGCGCTTCCGCCAAGGCCGACAAGATCGCCTCCAGGACGGCGAAGCACATTTCTGAAAAGATGGATGAAGATCCCGCGTTCTACCGCAAGTTCTCAGAGATGCTGAAGGACACCATCCGCGAATACGAAGAGCATCGCATCAGCGAGACCCAATATTTGAGCCGCGTACGCGAACTCATGGACGCCGTTTTGTCGCACACCGACGAGGCCATCCCTCCGGCACTGCACGGCCGGGACAACGCAAAAGCCATCTATGGCCTCACCGTCGAAGGCCTGGCCGAAAAGATCCAGGATACAGACACCCGCACCGGCATTGCACTTCAGGCTGCCTTGGTGATTGACGACCTCATTCAGGCCGCGGTACTCGACCAGGGCAAACCAGTGGTGGATTGGCAGTATAAGTCGAACGTCACGGGAAAGCTTCAGATCGACATCGGCGACTACCTGATCGACGAAGTACGCGACAAGTATAACTTGTCGCTGACCTTTGAAGAGATGGATGCGCTAGCAGAGAAGTTTATTGAAGTTGCCAAAGTCCGCTATCGCTGATGGAGCACGTAGTACACTTTGGTTCAAAAGAAATCCGGTTTCAGCTTCACTACAACGGCCGGAAGACGTTGGGGATAACCGTCACACCTGAACTAGAAGTACGGGTGACCGCCCCCGCTGGCGCGTCCCTGGAAAAAATCAAAGAGAAGATTCTGAAGCGTGCGCCGTGGATTATGCGGCAGGAGGATTTCTTCCTGCGATTCCACCCGCGCACACCGGCACGCCGATTTGTGAGCGGTGAGACCCATCTGTTTTTGGGGCGTCAATATCGACTGAAACTACAGCCCGGAAAAAAGAACCTGGTCCATCGCCTAAGGAATACACTCACAGTTACACTCCGGCCTGGCTCGAAGGCCAGCAAAGTATTGCATGCGTGGTACCGTCAACAGGCCCAGCTATTGTTTCCCGAGATTACCGAAGGGCTATTGGAAAAGTTCAGCAAGTACAAGATCAAACCCACCGGCATCTACTTGCAACAAATGCCCACCCGGTGGGGCAGCTGCACACCGCGCGGAAAAGTGATTCTGAACCCCGAGCTGATCAAGGCCCCCAGGCGCTGCATTGAATACGTCATCATCCATGAATTGTGCCACCTGGTGCACCATGGCCATACGCGTAAGTTTTTCGACTTACAACGGCAGATTATGCCGGATTGGGAGAAGTGGAAGGAGAAGTTGGAGAGGGCGATGATTTAACGTTGAACCAGCGGAAAAGCTCAAAAACGAGGATTCCCATTACTAAAACAGAACTCATCAATAATTTCCAACCTTAAAGGCAAACAGTACATGACTACAGAAAACAACAAGTGGCCTACCTATAAAGACCATCTGAACAAAACCTATCTCGAGGAATTGGCGCATAAACTCTGGGTTACAAAGGGGACAAGATTCACTGCATCCCAGCGGTTACTTACCATGAATGACTTATCAAACAAGTCACTAGGATTCCTTTCAGCATATATGATCATATTCAGTTTGCTCTCCGTGTATCAGATCCAAGGTACTCAGCTTGTCAATTCCAACGCTGTAGCGTTTGGATCAACTGCGCTGTCAATTCTGATTCTAGTCTTTACACAAATGGAAGGTGCCGAGGACTTTAAGATGAGAGCCCATGCGCTTCATCAATGCGCTCTCAAAATATCTGTACTACATGATAGAATTAGGTCATTCAAGTCATTGGGCAAGGATATCGAAGACAAGAAGTTTGATTTTTGCCAAAATCTTAGTCAAGAATACCAGAAGATTCTGTTAGAATACCCCAACCATGACTCAATTGATTTTGATCTCTTCCGGATTCGGCATAAGCAGTACTATGAACTGGGCCCTTGGGGCGTATCCAATATATGGGTCCGATACTACATTAGAACAAAGGCGCTTTATCATGTACTTATCACATTACCAATTCCAATTTCCATATATCTGTTTTTTTATTGACAAGAGAATGAGCTCGCATTTCCCTTTTGAATTCAGGGCAGAAGGTATCGAAAGAGAAAAACTCCCATTAATCAGATGAGACAACCAAAGAATTGGAAGAAGGAACTTAGGATGACTGGCTATTCTGAACGTCT
>JAIBBB010000086.1 GCA_019694905.1 Cyclobacteriaceae bacterium | reverse complement strand
GCCACTGCCTATATGTTTTGGGGCATGACGCTCGGTGCATTCGGCTTGGTGCTCGGTCCGTGGCTGGGTGGAAGCCTGCCTCCAACCATCGCCGGGCTGGTCTTGCACATTTCCGCAACGGTTGTGTTGGTCGTGTCACTCGTCCGCTCGCTCAAGCAAAGCGGAAAATTGACCACCGCGGGCGGCTGGCATGTGGTGTCTTCATATATTTGGATTTTGCTGCCCGTGCTGATGGCGCCTACCATTTTGCTCGGCGTCTTCGAGGCGGGTCCTATCGAATCGACCGCGCCTCAAGCCTTGATCTATGGCTGGGTGCTGCAATTTGGCATTGCCGTCATCCCATACATTGCCCGGCGCTTCTTCCTCAAAGAAGAGACTCCCGAACTGGGTGGATGCTGGGGCAGCCTTGCGCTGGCAAACCTTGGCAGTGTGTTGATCTGGGTAAGTATTTTTAGCGGTACTGCCAAGGGCATTATCTATGGCATTGGCTTTGTCCTTTACGCACTAGCATTGATCCACCCACTGAAAGAGTTGACCGAGATCACACGTACTGGCTTGAAAAAGTTTGAAGCGGCGTAGTTTTACAAAACAAAGGCATGGGTTATCTCTCCCATGCCTTTTTGCTTTTAATTCCCCATTTCTTCCTTTATCAATTCTTTACATTTCAAACAATCTATCTTTATGGGGAATATTTATCATCGGGTCATCTCAGGCAAGTTTAAGGAGCTAACCTTGAAGTTCTTCAAAAATCGTTCAAGTCTCATAATCGCTGTAGTTGTTATTGCAGCTTTGATTGCAGGCGGTATTTTCTATTCTCAAAACACAGCCAGCGCAGCGGATGGTGAAGAAACAACCGTCCAAACCGCCAAAGTGCGCAAGGGCGATATGGTGATCACAGCCAGTGGCGCGGGTGTTGTCGAACCGTCAGCACAGGTCGATCTTGCTTTTCGCTCAACAGGTGTGTTGCACGAACTGAATGTTGAAATGGGTTCACAAGTCACGTCGCATCAGGTGTTGGCGCGTTTGGAAGAGAATATCCAAGCCGAGGCAGATTTTCAAGCGTTGTTCAGTCCATCCGGAGTCGCCAATGCAAAGCTGGCAGTGAGCAATGCCCAAGCAGACCTTGATGCCGCAACGAATGCCTACGCTTATGTAGTCGGCAGTGATGCCTGGTATTGGATTTCACAGGCAGAAGAAGCCCAGGTGGTCCTCAATGCCCTGGATGCGTCAGCAACGCAAAGTCAAAGAGATGAAGCGCAAAGTCTGTTCGAATCCGCTCGTGCAAATCGTGATTACTTCCTGAGCCTTCGCACTGATATTGACGAATTGGATATGGACCTTGTGACAGCGAACCTTGAATCGGCAAAGGTCAAATTGCTCGACGCTCAAACCGCACTGGAAATTGTGTTGGCAGGACCCTCGACTTTTACCTCGCCGTTGGCTGTGATCGGACAGCAAACTGGGAAGTTGGAACAAGCTCGCCTCGCCGTGGAAGATACACGTCTCACTGCTCCGTTTGACGGCACTGTGACCGAGTTGAAGGTCGTAAATGGACAGACAGTAAATACTACATCGGTAATGACAGTTTCTAAAACGAAAGATCTGTTTGCACACATTTATCTGGATGAGTCTGATCTGGATAAGGTCGCAAAAGGTAATCTTGTAACCATCACTTTCGATGCCTATCAGGATAACCCTGTGATTGGTGAAGTGATTCTGGTAGAGCCTGCTTTACAGGTTGTGGATGGATCACCGGTGATCGCAGCATGGGTTGCATTGCCTTCGGACATGGAACTCTCGATCTTACCGGGCATGAACCTTGAAGCAGAAGTGATCGCAGCAGAATCAAAAGACACGTTGATCCTTCCCAAACAGGCACTGCGTGAACTGGAACCGGGTCAATATGCAGTCTTTCTCGTGGATACAGAAGGCAACCTGACCCTCACGGCGGTTGAAGTTGGGTTGACCGATTATGCCAATGCTGAAATATTGAGCGGACTCAAGCTGGGTGACGTGGTCAGCACGGGGAATGTTGAGACAAAATGAGCAAGCCGCTGATCGAAATTCAAGGCATGACGAAAGTGTACGGAATGGGCGAAGCCACTGTACATGCCCTCGCTGGTGTGGATATGACCGTGGAGAAAGGTGAGTTCGTTGCCATCATGGGGCATTCCGGTTCGGGGAAATCCACCCTGATGAACATTCTCGGCTGCCTCGACCGCCCTACGGCCGGAGCGTATATCTTTGACGGACGGGATGTAAGCCGATTGTCTAAAAATGAATTGGCTGAAGTTCGCAATCAGAAATTAGGGTTTATTTTTCAATCGTTCAATCTACTTCCGCGTTTGAGCGCCCTCTCGAATGTGATGCTGCCGATGCTGTACAACATGGAAGAAGATATCAGTGATGAAGACGCAGAAAAACGCGCTGCCGCCTCATTGCAAGCCGTTGGGTTGGGCGAGCGATTGCACCATCAACCCAATCAGCTTTCGGGCGGGCAGCAACAGCGTGTTGCCATTGCGCGGGCATTGGTCAATAACCCTCCGCTCATTTTGGCGGACGAACCGACCGGCAACCTCGACTCGCGTTCCAGTGTGGAGATTATGGAGATCTTGCACCACCTTCACAAACATGGCGCGACGATTGTGATGGTGACCCATGAGCCGGATATTGCCGAACATGCCGGGCGTGTGGTCTGTGTAAAGGATGGAAAGATCTTATCGGATGGACACGAAGGGAATAATCCCTGCCTGAACAAGAGGATGGCATGAAATTTAAAAAGGTACTCCGCACCGCCTGGGAAGGACTCATGCTAAACAAAGTGCGTTCCTTCCTCACAACTCTGGGTGTCATTATTGGCGTTGCCTCAGTGATCGTGATGTTATCCGTCAGCGCTGGAACCGAAGCCGCCATCGCAGAACAGATCAACGCCTTGGGCGCAAACCTGATCATCGTATCTCCCATGCGCGGTGTCCCCGGCGCCGGGCGTACGATGATGATCGCAGATGCATACGCCATCGAAGAACAAGTTGTCGGCATCGATGGCATCTCTGCCGAACAAGGACCTGCACCGCAGATCGTCAAAGGCAATGGCATTACACTCGAATCGATAGCGGTCATTGGCACGACCGCCGACTTTCCCAATGTCCGTGATTATGCGGTTGCCTCAGGTGCTTACTTTACAGCCGATGAAGATGAGCGAAAAGCAAAAGTGGTTGTCTTGGGCGCAGGCATTGCCAAAGACCTGTTCGGCGATACAAGTCCACTTGGGCAGACGATCACCGTCGGTACCGTCAAGTTGACCGTTATCGGTGTGATGGAAGCCAAAGGCATGGTCTCTGATGTAGATTACGACGGACGGGTTTACCTTCCCATCAATATCGTGTTCCAAAAGTTCATGTCAGAGATGCCCATTGGCGGCGACCGTGTCCGTACGATCTATGTGAAGGCAGATAGTCAGGAAAACATTCCAAGCGTCATCACTCAGATCACTGCGCTCTTGAGCGAACGTCATGATGTCAGCCCATCGCAGCCAGATTTCACCGTGCAGACCCAGCAAGACATTATCGCTACACAAGAAGCAACCACCGCCGCATTTCGTGACTTGTTGGCTTGGGTGGCGGGTGTATCCCTGCTGGTGGGTGGTATCGGCATCATGAACATCATGCTGGTCTCCGTTACAGAACGGACGCGTGAGATCGGTCTGCGGCAGGCTTTGGGCGCCCGAGCCTCTGACGTGCTGCTGCAATTTCTGCTCGAAGCTGTGATCCTCAGTCTGGCTGGAGGCTTGGTCGGTGTGGGCATGGGAGTTGGCGGATCTTATCTCTTCGGCATGTTTGGCGGGATGCAAACTGCCATTGTCCCCGGCTCGATCCCATTGGCATTTGGAGCCGCGGCTGTGATCGGCATCTTCTTTGGTTATTACCCGGCAACCCAAGCCGCAAAACTTGATCCCATTGAAGCGCTGCGGCGCGAATAAAAATCATCATACAAGGAAAACAAACATGAAACGCATTTTGCTCTTCACACTCATTCTTTCCGCATTACTCATCTCAGCATGTGGCGGCAACACAACCCCAGCCACTAGCGACACCTATACTAGTCCCAACATCCCCACTGATTATGAAAACGCCCTCCCACTCCGGAACCAACTCATCATTGGTACCATGAATTTGGATGGCGGTGAGTATGCAGTGACCCCTGAACAAGCCAAACAGCTTTTACCGCTTTACCAAGCCCTGCGCGGAACGTCCACCAGCGGCGGCTCTTCACAGGAAGAGATCACCGCCTTGCTGTCACAGATCGAAAGCACCATGACCTCCGACCAACTGGCAGCGATCCGTGCCATGCAATTGACTTTCACCGATATGCAGACCTGGGCAACCGCCAATGGCGTTACCCTTGGTTCTGGTAGCGGACAACCTGGCTCTGGCATGAATCTTTCCGCCGAAGAACGCGCAACCAAGCAAGCCGCTGAAGGAATGACTGGTCAAACCCCGGGCAGCGGTGGCGGTGGCGGAGCAGCGCTTTTGGATGCAGTAATCAATTATCTGGAAGGTGTAGCCCAATAATTCTTCTTTCTAACACTAAACTAAAGCACCCCAGATGAACTTACTTTTGCGAAGCAGGGGTGCTTTAGTTTTTTAACCCATTTCTGCTTTAACTTTTTGCGAATTTCATCAAAGGAGTTATCTTTACTTTCATACTTACATTACGATCCAAATCAGCATGTAAATAAATATTTATGTGGATGCAAATACAGCAATTTCTAACATGGTAAACTTGATTTGTTTCCCCAAAACTTGAAGCCTGCAATATTAGCACAAGGGAACTACCAATTTTTTGCAAAATCACCCTAAAGACCACCCATTTTCAACGAGAATTTTCCATGAAACCCTCTTCAGCCACAGCCCAAGCGAATCCAAATATCGCTTTGGCGATGTAATCTCAAGAGAACACAATATTTGCTAGCGGTGAAGTTGGTTATCCCCACATATAGTGGTTCCACCACTTTGTCAGCTTATCAAAACGCTTATGCCTCCGTTGCGATGGGGGCGTAAGCGTTTTAGCCTCAATAAGACAGTGAAGATTTTTGCTGCATCAAGGAGTCGTAGCTCTTATTCCAAATATTTCATTGCTGCAAAAAGAATCTCTTTTACCATCTGATCACGCAAATTAATATCAACCAGTTTTCCACTGTGAAAGAGAATGTTCGGCACATTTATCATTGCTAAAACTGTGCTTGCCGCAAGGAATGGATCACGTTTTATAAACGCTCCCTGTTCCATACCCAAATGAAGTATTCTGGACAGATTTTCAACAGTTGCTTTTCGCCGTTGACGTTCTTCTTCTAAGCTCTCACCGGTGGCTTGCGGTATAACCCAGGCCAGGCGAAACAGATCGGGGTTTTCGCGAGCAAACGAAACATAGAATTCCAGTAATTCGCGCACCACCTGCTTCACATCCTCTAATTGGGCTCGCTGTTCAAATCCGATCTGTTTTGCCGCCCACTTGGCCATCTCGCGTTCCCGCAGCATATCCAGAATTTCTGCCTGGTTTTTGAAGTAAGTGAATAAGGACATGTGGGCTACATTCAACCTTTCGGCAATTGCACGTGATGTAATGGCCTCAGCGCCATCTGACTGAAGAATGACAAGCGCAGTGTCGAGAATTTGCTCGCGCATGAACTGAATTTCATCATCTGTTTTTTTTGGGCGGGGCATACAAAATTCCTTAGATAGGGTTGATTATCCTTGACATATTTATTATACCACGTATAATTTATGCAACGTATAAAAAAGGAGATCCCATGTTTGAAAAACTATTTCCCAAGACCGTTGACAACCAGTATCGCGGCATGACTGTTGCCAGGTGGATATTTGTAGCGATGACGATCGTGATTGTTGGGCGCTCGCTTGCTCATATCTTCCTTCCCGACGGTGGCGCGCAGTCCATCGCCACCATCCCATTAGATGCGTTCCCGCCAATTGCAGCATCGGTGATCATTGGCATGTTCGCTTACTGGGGCTTGTCGCAATTGCTGCTCGGTTTGTTATACGTGCTTGTACTATGGCGTTACCAGTCCTTGATTCCGTTGATGTGGTTTTCCCTTTTCGTTGAGTGGACCGGGCGTTTCTTGCTGGGTAGGTTTTACAAACCCATCGAAACTGTAGGTACTGCTCCTGGCGCGGTCGGTAATCATTTCGTGCCAGTGTTGGCCATAATTATGCTGGCCCTTTCCTTGCGGGAACGGAAAAGTTGAACGAATTCACCCGGAAGGTAAAAAGGAGTATTTTGTGATGAGCAATTTTATGAGATGGGTTTTGATGATCCTGGCCGGGATTGCCCTGCTGCTGGCGCTTTTCGTTTGGGCCTATGCACCCCTGCGCGCCCGAAACCTGGCCGCCGAGTATGAACAGTTCCGCGCAGAACACCAGGCGGAGCATGATTCCGTTGATGCCCAATTCAACCAAAAGGATACAGTGGTGAACGGCATCCAATGGCACTACGTGGACGAAGGCAATCCAGATGGGACGGTCATACTGTTTCTGCACGGACTGCCTGAAGGTTGGTATTCGTGGAGCAAGGTACTGCCCCTAGTGGATCAAGAGTACCGCCTGATTGCTATTGATATGAAAGGTTATGGCCGCTCCGACCTGATTGACACGGATTACAACTGGCATACCGTGGCATCCCAGATCCTTGACCTGATGACCAGTCTGGGTATTGATCGGTTCTATGTGGTCTCTCATGATTGGGGGACAATCATTGGCAGCGTACTGGTCGGCGACCACCCGGAACACATTCTCGGTTATGTACGCATGCGAGCTGACTTAATCCAGGGCGAAAGCCGGGATAGGCCATCGTTTTCGGTTTATCTACAAAAACCTCAGTGGCTTTTCTTCCAGAACAACTGGATTGCTTCCTATCTGTACCAGGATGCCGGTTGGCTGATTGATACGGTTTATTCCAGCCGCATGTTGACCAATCTCAGCCAGGCTGACCGCGATTACCTGGTGTACGAATATTCCCGCCCTGGTGTAGCTGAGATGAACCCCAGATATTTCAACCCCGCCAATTGGGATCTGACCTCCGCGGTTGGAAAAATCTGCAAAAACAACTTTCCCTTTCCGGTGTTGCAGCTCCAGGCCGATAGTGACCCGTCTCAGCCGCCTTCCATTTTTGCCAATGTGAACACAAAATGCCCCAACGTTCAGATGGAATGGGTGACAAATGCCAACCACTTTGATAATTTCGACCAACCGCAACAGGTGGCCGATGCCATCAACAATTTTATCCATGTGAATAGCAAATAGGCAATCGCTCGTTGGTGCCTTTCATGTGGTTCATGCTGAGCCTGGAAGTGCTGCTGCGCAAACTGGTAGGACTCATGAAGCCGGTCACCTTTGCCCACACACCGCCCGGCGCGATTAGCAACTATGTGATGCTCCCATTGGCGCTGGCGCTGTGGAGCGCGGTGAAGCACACTAGATCGAACGAGAATCAGTGAGGTAAACAAAATGAAAGAAAAAATGAAGGATATTTACTGGCTACCGGCCAACATCTTGCTCTTTATCGGCGGGTTGGATGTGCTGCGCGGCTTTATGCACACCTTCCTGCTAACCTGGTCGGCTACCAATTTCGCAAAATTCGATATGGCGACCGTACCACAGGATCAGGTATTTTTGCTCGGCGTATTTGGTATCTCGAACTTCCTGACGGGGTTCATTTATTTTCTCGTTAGCCGCAAGGCCCGGGAACTCAGTCCATATGTATTGATGATCATCCCCCTGACTTACATTTTGGGCCTGCTCGGAATTTGGTCTGGCAACGTGCATGGGCAGGCTGCCTTTGATGGAAAGTATTTCATGTTAGCCTATTTTAGCGTTTGCATCATTACCTTTATTATTTTTCAATTTCAAAAAAGAGGCCAGGCGAACAACGCCGCTTAGGATAAGAATGAAGAAAATCGCATCACTTTTACTGTTGGGTCTTCTTGCCGTTCTGCTGGGTGGATCGGTGGGCGCCGTCGCGGCGGGCTTCCTGCACTTCATCGAATGGGCACAGCACTTATTGTGGGAGGTAATCTCAGTCAACCTGCCCTGGCAAGCGCTGTTTGTGTGCACACTGGGTGGTTTATTGGTCGGTCTTTGCCAGCGTTTCCTTGGGGATCATCCCAAGGGTATTCAAGAAGCGGTGGTTGAGATTCGTCAGACTGGGCGGTTGGATTATGTTCACCTGCCACAGGGAATGACCACAGCTTCTGTCTCATTGATTTTCGGCGCCAGCCTGGGGCCCGAATCTGCCATTATGGATTTGCTCGGCGGGCTAAGCACCTGGGTGGGTGATGTGCTCCGGTCAATCCGTGAAAACTTGAATCAGGCGCAAGTCTCTGAGTCAGGCAGTCGCCTGGTCAGGCTGACCAATGCCTGGCCCAACGGGCTGGCGTTTCTGGTTGGGGCTCTCGCTTTTGGGCGGTCATTGAACGGGTTGTACAGCGGCGGCCTGTTGCATTTTACTTATGTCTTCCAATGGATGGACCTGCTTTGGAGTATTCCACTGGGCTTGCTTGGAGCCGGCGCAGGGTTGCTATATACCTTCTTGCAGAAGCAGACAGAGCGCTGGGTGGAACCACTCAAGGATCACCCCATCCGGCGCAGTCTGTTGGGTGGTTTTGTCCTGGGTTTGGCAGCTCTGTTCCTGCCGCAGGTGCTGTTTTCCGGCCAACATGCCCTCCAGCCGGCCTATGACCAGGCCCTTCAACTGGGTTTCTGGAACCTGCTATTCATCGGTCTGGCGCGCCTACTGCTCACAGCCCTGCTACTCTCCACGGGTTGGAAAGGCGGACAATTTCTGCCCATCATGTTTGCTGCGGCCACATTGGGGTTGGCCATGAGTGTACCCTTCCCGGCCGTGCCAGCTCCGGTAGCGGTTCTGGCGGCGATGGCAGCTTTGATCGCTGTAGTACTGCCAAAACCGCTGATTGCTCTGGTGCTTATGGGCCTGCTTTTTCCACTAAATACGCTGGGCATCTCTTTAGTTGGGGTTGGAGTGGTTGTTTTTGGGAAGCGCCTCTGGCTGCGGACAGTTCAACCTGCCCAACAATCCCGGCCTGCGTCAGCCGCCAGCGATTGATGAAACGGATAAAAAAACATGCAATTTGCTCAACTGCTATCCTGGGTTGTTTTGGCGCTGTTGTATCTGGCTTTTTGGATGTGGTATGGCGGCCAAGGCAAGCCGCTCTCTCAGGCTGAAACCAAGACTTTGCTGGCCGAGATGCGCCGGCGCGCCGGTAAACAGGCGGGAGACGATGCGCCTTTACTGGAACACTTTAGCAACCTGGCCAAAAGCGATGATGGACACGAGTTTTATATGGTGAACCTGCTCAAGTTTCGTCAGAAAGCAGCCTATCCTCCAGGCAGTGTTTTCGGAGATGATCCATTTGCGGCAAACCAACGCTACAATAAAGCCATTGTGCCACTCTTACTGAAATACGGTGGGCATCCGGTCTTTCTTGGCCAGGTACAGGGGCGATTTATACACCCGGCTGATGTGGATGAATGGGATCAGGTGGGCATTGTGCGCTATCGCAGCCGCAGGGATATGTTCAGGATGGCAATGGAAATGATTGACAACGGCGCCGACATCCACAAATGGGCTGCACTGGAGAAAACCCAGGTTTTTCCGGTGAAACCGCTCATTAATATTGCCTACGTTCGCGCCATGGTCGCTCTCCTACTCTTCGGATTTGGGATATTTGTATATTTCACTGCCAGCACCCTATTCCATTAGTAAATAAAGGATGGTTGCCCTAAAACATCGCCTAAGGTATCATGCAAGCGCAAGAGACAACGCCAAAAGAAAGGAAAACTGCACAAAACAGTGGCGTTTTTGCCGTAAAAATCACAGTTTTGTGTACAAAATGCCATGAAAATCATGTCTGCTACCACTCAAAGTTCGCCAAATATTGCATTGGCGATGTAATCTCAAGGGAACACAGTATTTGGTATCCGCAAGGCTTGTTTTGCCTAAATAGGGTGGTCGGAAAGCCTCAAATAGTGAAAATGAAGACGCCTTTGCGAATGCAGAGGCGTCTTGCTTGGCTATTATTGACTAGTTTCTAATATTTGTATGAGGGTTGGACAAGTCAAATGACTTGTTACGTTTTATCGTAACCAGAGCGTAATCAGTCAATTCGAGTGGAGCAAAAAGCGTAATCAGTCAATCACTGGTTACGTTTTTTTTCGTAACCAGACCGTAACCAGTCAATTTTCTTTGGCTTGAAAACGTAACCAGTCAGGGACTGGTTACGCTGCGACCATCGTCCATTCAAGGTCTAAAATGAAGTTCTCACACCCATTTGTCCGACCTGAAAGGAGAAAAAATCATGGTCAACAACCCTATTTTAGCCCGTTTTCCCAGTCTTGCGCATCTGGTTCAGTCAAAAAGACTGAATTTGCATGACGCCTTCCACACTCCGAGCAAATTGCCTGCCTTCGTCCTTGAGTGCCCATCGGCAATGCGTGCTCTGGACCTGCTGGGTCCCCTGGCTTGGGGAGAATTCCCTGAACGCAATCTGATCCGTAACTGGGGTAAGGTTGTCGTACCGCATGCTGCTTTCAGTGCCGCCTGTTTACTAAAACTCAATGAAAATTTGGTTTCAATGGGCGACCTGCGGCAGTATCTGGTAGAGCATCCCGCTTTCATATGGCTGCTGGGATTCCCGCTCACTCCATCGCTGCGCCACCCCTGTGGATTTGACCCACATAACAGCCTGCCTACTGAGCGACATCTTACACGGATGTTACGCGAAGCATCCAATCGTTCGATGCAGTTCCTGTTTGAAGACAGCGTCCGTTTATTGTTTGGCTATTTTGCTTCACAAGGCATCCGTGCCGGAGAGTGCATTTCGTTGGACACCAAACACATTTTGGCATGGGTCAGGGAGAACAACCCCAAAGCCTACGTTGAATCCCGTTTCGATAAAACCAAACAACCCAAAGGCGACCCGGACTGCAAACTTGGCTGTAAACGCAGGCACAATCAGGTCTCGAACCCGCCATCGGAGACTGCCACTCCACGCTCCAATCCGATCCCTGCCAAAGATATTGTGGTCGGTGAGTTTTATTGGGGATATGGTTCGGGCACAGTGGTGGCCAAGATTCCAGAGTACGGCGAGTTTGTGATTGCCGAACTGACCCAAACCTTTGACAAGTCTGATGTCAGTTATTTCTTCCCGTTGATGCAAAAAACCGAGCAGATTCTGGGATTTCAGCCGCGTTTTGGCACGTTTGACGCTGCTTTTGACGCCTGGTATGTCTATGATTACTTCCACCGTGAGGACGATCCTGATGCGTTTGCAGCTGTGCCATATTCCATGAAAGGCGGCTACAAAGCTAATGAGCGTCTTTTCACTTCAGAGGGATTGCCGATCTGTAAAGCCGGATTGGCGATGCCGCTCCAATTTACCTATCTGGACCGTACCGTTTCCATCATCGAGCATGAGCGCGGGAAGTATGTCTGTCCGTTGATGTTCCCAGAACGAGCGGATCGAGGTTGTCCGATCCAGCATGAGAAGTGGGGCAAAAAAGGTTGCACTGTGACAATGTCCACCAGTCCAGGAGCGCGTCTTCGGTATTCTCTTGACCGGGAGAGCCAGATCTACAAGAACATTTACAAGCAGCGCACGGCGGTGGAACGCATCAACAGCCAGGCGTATGCGTTGGGCATCGAGCGTCCGCACATTCGCAACGGCGCGGCGATCGCCAACCTCAACACCTTGATCTACACCCTGATCAATCTGCGGCTATACCAGCGTTTGCGCCAGAAGCGCTGAACTTTAACGATTTCTGCGCCCAGCGTAATCAGTCATTGACTGGTTACGCTTTTTTCACGCCAAAACGTAATCAGTCCTGACTTGTCCAACCCTCGGAAAGGAGAAGCCGTGTCTGTTCCTGGGGACATGGCTGAAAAGCAATCGGAAAAGATGAAGAAAATGATGGCGATGCTATCTCAGACGCGGGATGTTGAACTAACCTGTGATGAGGTCTTTGCCATGCTCGATGAATTTACGGAACTTGCCGCGCAGGGAGAGGATGTACGTCAACTCATGCCGCTGGTACAACAGCATTTGGATACCTGCCCGGATTGCCGCGATGAGTACAAGGTTTTGGAAAGCATCGTTTTAGCCGGGGTGTAGCAAGATATATAAAAATGGAAGGGTAAATTATGGATGGGAATGGGACATCTGTGGAGAAAATCCAACAGGTTATTGTAGATTTGCTCAAAGTTGGTGAAGTCGAAAAAATCGCCGAACTTGTATCCGCTTTTGAGCAATTGTTGAATGATCTGCCTGTAAATGATCATAATCGGATAGACGGGCTCTTACAAGTTGGGGAAATTTTGTACGAAAAGGGTCAGTATAAGGAATCCAGTCGTTTTCTTCAATCAGGCTTGGAACTTGCACGGGCGTCGCAGTTGAAAGGAAAACATGCATTAGCGCTGGGGCTGCTTGCCGATCTTCAACGTGTGCAAGGGAATTACCGTCTTTCGCTGGAGAACCTGGTGCATGCCCGCGAAGTGTTGGGGCAAAACCCTGCCACGGACAGGGATGTGTCCGCCCGTTTGCACATCATTGATGGGTTGAATAATATGTCGCTTGGCGAATATCCATCCTCACGAATGGCATTTTATGAAGCCTATCAGATGTATTCTCAATTGAAAGATCAGAAGGGAATTATCCTTGCCTCGAACCGGTTGGGAACCATCCACACCATGCTTTTCGAGTACGAGCAGGCGGAGAAATATCTACAGGAGAGTCTTGCTTTGGGCAAGCAAGTCGGAGACCGTCATGCAATGGCGGGTGCCCTGCTCAACCTGGGCGAGATTCGCAGGCTTCAAAACAAACCAGCCGAAGCAAAACCGTTTTATTACGAAGCAGGCACATTATTTTCAGCATTGGGGATGACGCGCGGCATTGCCATTGCCGAAAACAACCTTGGGCACATTGCCGTTCTGATGCGGGAATACGATGTGGCAAAGTATCATTACAGCCATGCCATTGACCATGCAAGAAGCGCAGACCTTGTCCCGGATATGCTGGATACATTGTCGGGAATGGTCTTCATCCTTGTACATCGTGGGTAATTCGATGATGCCGAAAATATGATACGTTTCATTTTGGCACACCCCGCCAATTTGCAAGAGACCGAGGAGTT
>JAIBBB010000319.1 GCA_019694905.1 Cyclobacteriaceae bacterium | reverse complement strand
CCTGATGACGAACGAGATCTTTGAGCAGAACATTTTTCCGGCGCGGTACAAGTTGTACCGCTTCGCACTCCGGATGCTGGGAAGTCAGGATGACGCCAAGGATGTTGTGCAGGAGGCCATGGTGCGGGTATGGAACGGCAAGTCCGAGGCTGAGCAGGTACAGAACTGGGAGGCGTGGTGTATGCGGATTGTGAAGAACCTGAGTCTGGACCGGCTGCGCGCCCACCAGCGGCACGCCACCGACCGCATGGCCGACGGGTTTGACATCAGGCATGAGTCGCTTTCGCCACTGGAACGAACTGAACTGAACGAAAACATGGTAAGGATTCGTGAATTTATCGCCGCACTGCCCGAAAAGCAGCGGCAAATCATTCACCTGCGCGATGTGGAGGGTTACAGCTACAACGAAATCTGTGAGATCCTTGAGATCGACATGAGTCAGGTGAAAGTCAATTTGTTTCGCGCACGCAACGCCGTACGCGAGAAACTTTTAAAGATCAACGCATATGGAATCTAAACATATCGAGGACCTGCTGGCGCGCTACTGGAACTGCGAGACTTCCCTGGAAGAAGAGCAGACCCTGCGCGACTACTTCAGCAGCGGCAATGTGCCCGAATCGCTGCGGGAGACAGCTGACCTGTTTCTCTACTTCGAATCGGAAAAAAAGCAAAAACCCGACGAAAGTTTTGACAAGGCTGTAACAAAAGCTTCCAACCAGCGTCGGGAAGGTAAGATCATCAGTTTGCTGCAGCTGACGCGAATCGCGGCAGGCATTCTGGTGGTAGTGGGAGCGGGCTACTTCGTCCGTCAGGAAGTGCGGAAGGCATTCCCGCCCACGCCCGAAGACACCTACACGGATCCCAAGGTGGCCTTCGAAGAAACCAAGAAGGCGCTGATGATGATCAGCAAGGGATTCAACAAGGCGCAGCGTGAAGCAGGCCAGATCCGGATGTTCAACGACGCGCAGGAACGAGTACATGAACCGAAAAAAGAAACAGTAAAGAACGCTAACATTTAAATTTTGAGCCTTATGAAAAAGTTGATTTTGATTGCCGTGATGATGGTTGGAGCGATGGGCGCCTTTGCGCAGAATGACGCAATCTCCCGTTTTTTCGCCAAGTACCAGGACGATGAGTCGTTCAGCCAGGTGACTGTGTCCAGTAAAATGTTCAACCTCTTCACTGACATGGAAGTGGAAAGCAAGGACGACCAGGAAGTGCTCAACGCCATCTCCAGACTGAAAGGCCTGCGTATCCTTCACAAGGAAAAGGCCAGCGACGCCCGCTCACTCTATAAAGAAGCGTTCTCCCTGATCCCCACCAAGGAATACGAAGAACTGCTTACCGTCCGCGACAAAGACCAGGACATGAAGTTCTTCATCAAAGAGATCGGCAAGGGTAAGATTGGCGAACTGCTGATGGTGATGGGTGGCAACGACGAGTTCATGATCCTCAGCCTCTTCGGCGAGATCGACCTCAAGCAAGTGAGCCACATGGGCCGCAAGATGAACATCGACGGGCTGAAGAACCTGGAGAAGATAGATGAGCACAAGGACAAGAAGGAGAAGAAAGAGCAGAAGGACGAAGAGTAGTACTCATCACGGCTGACTGGTCCGCCGCCGGTCAGCCGATTTTTTTTCTTCAGTAAATTCTCATTACCCCAACCCCTCCCACCATGAAAAAATTGTTCTTCGCCATCGCCTTCGTGATGGCTACTGCCCTCTCATTCGCACAAAGCAACAGCTACCGCACCTTCCACGAGCAGTTTGCCGGCGAGGAGGAAGTGTTTCACATCAGCATCGGCGGCTTCTGGTGCCGCACGGTGCTCAACATGGCCGGCGAGCACGAAGTGCGCAAAGCCATCCGCGACATCAGCCACATCCGCCTCATCACCGTACCCCGGAAGGCCCTCGACGAGAAATCACTCACGATACGCGGTTTCCGCAAGCTCCTCCGCGAAGACGGATTTGAAGAACTGGTGGCCATCCGGGACCACGGAGACAATGTGCACGTTTATCTTCAGCAAAACAGCAACAAGAAGAACCGTTATTTCGTATTGATTGAAGAAGAAACCGAAGTCGTCGCCATAGAAATCAAAGGCGACATTGATATCGAACAATTGAAGAAAGAACCCGCTATTTCCTGATCTTTACACCATGCGCCGACTCCTCCTCCCTGTTCTGATCTGCACCGCACTGGCGGCCAGCGCCCAGAACAAAATCACCGACGACCTGCAGAAGAAATTCAATGCCACGGCACTGGTCTTCTACAACAACACGCTGCGGATGATCAACCAGACGGAGGACAAGGACTTTGATGAACTGATCCGCGACATCGAGAAAATGAAGTTTCTGCTGATTGACAAGGATTCGCTTCACTTCTCCAAGGCCGACTACGCAAAGTTGGTAAAGGAGTACAAGGCCGCCGGCTACGAGGGGATGGTGAATGCGCGGATGGAAGGACGCAATTTTGATGTCTGCGTGCGCCAGTCCGGCAGCAAAGTGAAAGGAACCATCATTCTTATCAACGACGACAAGAACCTGTACGTGCTGGACGTGCTCGGCAGTGTGCCGATGGCAAAGGTCAGCAGTCTTTTTAACCTGATGGAAGGATCCGAAGTGGCCAAGCACCTTGGCAAACTGGGCAAGAGCCAGAAGGGAATCGTCGTGGAATGATCAACTAGCAGCTAAGCATTTGGAAACTGTACTCAACATCCAGGGGCTCACGAAGCACTTTGGAAGAATCAAAGCCGTAGAAAACCTCACCCTGCAGGTGAAGGCCGGCAGCGTCTTCGGACTGCTCGGGCCGAACGGCAGCGGCAAGACCACTACCCTGGGCATGCTCATGGGCGTCGTCAACAAGACCGCCGGATCTTACGAATGGTTTGGCCAGCCGCCCACGGACAGGCTGCGCAAGAAAATCGGCGCTGTACTTGAGCACCCGATCTTCTATCCCTACCTCACGGGACTGCAGAACCTCGAACTCAACGCCCGCATCAAGGAGGCGCCGGAGTCCAACATCCAGAAGGTGCTGGAGCTGGTGGAACTGAAAGACCGGCAGAACGACAAGTTCCGCACCTACTCTCTCGGCATGAAGCAGCGCCTGGCGATTGCGTCTGCCTTACTCAACGACCCGACAGTGCTCATCCTCGACGAGCCTACGAACGGCCTTGACCCGATGGGCATCGCGGAAATCCGCGGGCTGATTAAAAAGATCGCCGCCGATGGCCGCACGATCATCCTCGCCAGCCACCTGCTCGACGAAGTGCAGAAAGTGTGTTCGCATTTCGCCGTATTGAAACGCGGTGTGCTGATGTACAGCGGACCGGTGGATGTGGTCGGCGAAGGTGAAATCAAAATTGAAGTGGAAAGCACAGACGCCGGACTGCGCGAAGCACTCAGCGCCTATGAAGGCACCGTAGAGGTAGAACGCGCAGGTTCGTTCTTTGAGGTGCGTCTGCGCGAAGGCCACGACAGCGCCGCGCTGAACCGATACCTGTTCAACAAGGGTATCACCGTCAACCACCTCGTCACCCACAAGAAGACGCTCGAGGAACAGTTTTTGGAAATCTTGTCAGACTCATCTCCTAAATAAGCCATGTTGTACCTGTTGCAAATAGAGTTCAAGAAACTGCGGCACTACCGCACGTTCTGGGTGATTGGTGGTCTGTATTTCCTCACACTGGGGATGACGACTGCCACCGGCATGGAGTTTTTGAAAATGCTCGTGCGGCTCGGCGCCCAGTTTGATACGCAGGTCAACATCAACCGGATTCCGATTTATCATTTTCCCGACGTGTGGCATAACCTGTCCTACATCAGCGGATTTTTCAAGATTGTGCTCGCAATGCTGGTGGTGATCTCTGTGACCAATGAATTCACCTATCGCACGCTGCGCCAGAACGTCATTGACGGCCTGAGCCGCTGGGAGTTCCTGGAGGCAAAGATCCTGATGAACGCGGTACTGAGCCTGGTAAGTGTGGGAATGGTATTTGTGATTGCCTTCATCACGGGCCTGATCTACACACCC
>JAIBBB010000085.1 GCA_019694905.1 Cyclobacteriaceae bacterium | reverse complement strand
ATATTTTGGTAAGAGCACCATAAAATCATGTTTTCAATCAATCTTAAACTATCTTCTTCCTTTATGGCATTTTTCCCCTTCAAAGAATTCAAAGAAATTCCATTGTGAGAATAGATTTCGAACAAAAATATCCTATGTTCTTCTTTTCCTTTCAACTCTGAATGGAGATATTGGCATCTGTTTCCATAAGGGCAGTAGCCATGAATAAAAAACTGATTGCGGGTTCGTGGCTGCTGGCCCTGGTGTGCCTGACTACTGCAGCATTCTCGCAAAAGACCCTGATCTACTGCGGTACACTCATTGATGGAAAGAGCGATTCACCCTTCAGGGAAATGACCCTTGTCGTGGAAGGCAACAAGATTGTGTCGGTTGACAAGGGATACTCAAAACCGGGCGCCAAAGATGTGGTGATCGACCTGAAGAACAAAACAGTCATGCCGGGCTGGATCGATCTCCACGTTCACCTCGAAAGCGAAACAAGCCGCGACGGTGCAGTGAAACGATATACACAGAACGAGGCTGACATCGCGTTTCAGTCTACCGTGTACGCCAGAAAAACGCTCATGGCAGGATTCACCACAGTGCGTGACCTTGGAGGCTCGGGCGTCAATGTTTCACTTCGCAATGCAGTGAACCAGGGCATTGTTGTAGGTCCCCGGATATTCACAGCCGGCAAGAGTATTGCCAGCACCGGTGGCCATGCTGATCCGACCAATGCAGCCCGCAAGGATTTGATGGGCGACCCTGGTCCCAAAGAGGGAGTCATCAACGGAGCTGACGATGCTCGAAAGGCGGTCAGGCAACGGTACAAAGAAGGCGCAGATCTGATCAAGATCACGGCCACCGGCGGCGTGCTGAGCATCGCCCGCGACGGCTCGGGGCCTCAATTCACCATGGAAGAACTCAACGCTATTGTAGAGACGGCCCGTGACTACGGCTTACAGGTGGCTGTTCACGCCATTGGTGCCGAAGGCACAAAGCGCGCCGTGCTGGCGGGGGTGACTACCATCGAACATGGTTCGCTGATCACTGAGGAGATTGCAGACCTGATGAAAAAGAATGGCACCTATTTCTGTGCCACCATCACGGCCGGTGAATCGATTTCGGAGCTTGCCAAACTGCAGGGATATTATCATCCGCTGGTGGTTCCCAAGGCCCTTCAGATTGGTCCGCAGGACAAGGCTGCGTTTGCCCTTGCTTACAAGCGGGGCGTCAAGGTTGCGTTTGGAACCGACGCAGGTGTGTATCCGCACGGCGAGAATGCGCGTGAGTTTGGATACATGATGGACGCAGGGATGCCCGCCATGGAGACCATCAAGACAGCAACCATGACCAGCGCGATGGCACTGGGAATGGCTGACAAAATCGGATCATTGGAGGCCGGAAAGCTGGCCGATGTGGTGGCAGTTGACGAAGACCCGCTCAAGAACATCAAGACCATGCTGAAGGTCACATTCGTGATGAAGGATGGGGTGGTGTATAAGCAATAGACGTAAAGTAGTTTTTCAGCCATTGTTGAAGGAGGTTATTGTTCCACAATAGCCATCAGGAAAAGTTGAGAAGCGCGGGATTTCTGATCCCGCGTTTTTTTTGCAATTACGTAAGTGGTTCAACCCCTTCAGGGTTGGTCGACATTGTCGTCTGCCTGACCGCGCACTTCGTCCGCGGTTAGCAAAAGTTCAATCCCTTCAGGATTGTCATGGCGGATTTCAGTCAGCGGAGTTTTTGAATTTTACATTGACGGGTGCGGCATGGCTCGCGATCCCTTCAGGGTTGGTCGACAATGTCATGTGGTTAACCGCGGACTTCGTCCGCAGTTGACCGAAGTTCAATCCCTTCAGGATTGTCATGGCGGATTCTCAACCCGGTGGGGATAGACGCCATGCCAACTGATGGCTTCGGACTTTGTCCGTGGCTAACCAAGGTTCCATCTTTCAGGAGTGCTGCTGATCTTATGCTTGATGGGTTTGAAGCCCCGACTTCCAACCCCGGAGGGGTTGAACTTCATAGCGGCTGCAGCATGCAGCCGTTTGGTCATTGGTTGTATCAACAACCCTGAAGGGGTTGAACTTCACCAAGGAAGCATCGGGATCACACCAAATAAAAAAGAGCCCATTCCGGGGCTCTTCTATATTTCTATGACTGTTCCCTAACACGCCACCCCTACATTCCTGATCTCGTCCATGTATTTTTCGATGACGATGCTCTCGCTGAACTCGTCCTCAACTTTCTTGCGTCCGTTGGCACCGAAATTGGTGAGTGTGAAATCGCTCAGGTGCAGCATCTCTTTCATTTTCTGCGCCAGGTCTTCTGCATCTTTCATGCGGCAGAGCAAACCGTTGAAGTTGTGTGTCACTACCTGTCTGCAGCCTGCTACATCCGTGGCAACAATCGGGCGTGCACTGGAGGCAGCTTCCAGCAAGGTGCGGGGAACACCTTCGCGGTAGGAGGGAAGCACCACACAGTCGGCCTTTTCAATAAAGGGCCTTACATCATCGGTATGTCCCAGGTATTCGATCAGACCTTCCTCAATCCAACTGTCAACCACATCCAGCGCGATTCCCCTCTTGTGCAAGGGATCTTTGGCACCCAGTAGTTGGAACCGGGCCCGTACACCCTGATTTCTCAGTAGTCGGATGGCATCGATGTACTCCATCATGCCCTTGTCTTTGATGATACGGGAGATCATCAGGAACGTAAACTCTTCGTTGCGTCTGTAAGGCTTTGGTTGGAACCGGCTGAGGTCAACCCCGGAACCAGGGACCAGGTCAGTCTGCGTACCTTTGATGAGTTTCTCCTTCAGGAATAGATCCATGTCTTCAGGATTCTGGAAGAAGACCTTCTCAGGAAACAGGAAGGCAATCTTATAAAGTGCCTTGGCGATCCAGGACACCAGGCCTTTTTTCAGAAACACAGTGCCCAGTCCGCATACATTGTTGTAGCAGGGAATGTTCAGCAGGGCTGCGGCCAGCGTGCCGTACACATTGGGCTTGATGGTGAAGTGGAGGATGGCGTCTGGACGGATGCGCTTGTAGATGAAGAACAATTCCAGGATCAGCGCAGAATCCTTGATGGGATTGGCGCCGCGGCTGTCCATCCGGACATTGTGATGGATGCAGCCAGCTTTCTCCAGCAGCTCCGAATACTCGTCGTGCGGCGCAATGGTGTGCACCTCATGTCCAGCATCCTGGAGTGCTTTCACCAAATTCATGCGAAAGTTGTAGATATTCCAGGAGGTGTTAAGGACGATAGCGACTTTCATATCGTCTGCCAATACTTTGGGCAGCTACCGCAGAAGCGCAATCCGGGGGCCAATCAGCCGGAGGCCCGCAAATGGCCCGATATGGGGGTTTTTTGTGATACCAGGCTTGCTAATTGTCCCAAATCGGGCCTCGCAAGGCCTGATCTGGTAGAAGGGTGGATGGCGCAGATGCTATCATTTGACATTGTTTTCAGACTTTATCGGGCCCCTCAAATAGTGTACCTTTGCGGTTCAAATTCAAGGACTGAATGGCTGGAATGGAGAATATCCGCAACTTTTGCATCATCGCTCACATTGACCATGGGAAGAGCACCCTCGCTGATCGGTTGCTGGAGTTCACAGGCACCCTGAACAACCGGCAGATGCAGGCGCAGGTGCTAGACAACATGGACCTGGAGCGGGAGAAGGGCATCACAATCAAGGCCCACGCCATCCAGATGAATTACAAGCACGGTGGCAAGGACTATATCCTGAACCTCATTGACACACCCGGGCACGTGGACTTCTCTTACGAAGTCTCAAGATCCATTGCTGCCTGCGAAGGCGCGTTGCTGATTGTTGATGCCGCACAGGGTATCCAGGCGCAGACCATTTCGAACCTCTACCTGGCACTGGAACACAACCTGACCATTATCCCGGTACTGAATAAAATTGACCTCCCTGCGGCCATGCCGGAAGAAGTCACTGATCAGATCGTTGACCTGATCGGCTGCGACCGCGGTGATGTGTTGCGTGCGAGCGCGAAAGAAGGAAAGGGCGTTCCCGAAATTCTGGAAGCAGTTGTCAATCGGGTGCCATCACCCAAGGGCGATCCCAATGGGCCGTTGCAGGCCATGATTTTTGACTCTGTGTTCAATTCTTTCCGGGGTATCGAGGTGTACTTCCGTGTTTTCAATGGCACCATCCGCACCAATGACAAACTCCGGTTTGTCAATGCCGGTAAAGAATACGGTGCAGACGAAATTGGTGTGCTGAAGCTTGACAAATTGCCGAAGCCTGAAATCAGCGCCGGCAACGTGGGCTACCTCATCTCGGGTATCAAAGTCGCCAAGGAAGTGAAGGTGGGTGATACCATCACACTCGTTCAGAACCCTGGTGAAGCGATCAAGGGTTTTGAAGATGTCAAGCCGATGGTATTCGCCGGTATCTATCCGGTTGATACCACAGAATTTGAAGAGTTGCGCGCTTCCATGGAGAAGCTCCAGCTCAACGATGCCTCGCTGGTGTGGGAACCTGAAACCTCTGCGGCATTGGGATTTGGTTTCCGCTGCGGATTCCTCGGCATGCTGCACATGGAGATTATCCAGGAACGCCTGGAGCGTGAATTTGACATGACAGTAATTACTACTGTCCCGTCGGTGCAGTTTCGCGCCATGCTCACCAATGGTGACGTGGTCGAGATC
This sequence comes from Cyclobacteriaceae bacterium, assembly GCA_019694905.1. GTDB lineage: Bacteria > Bacteroidota > Bacteroidia > Cytophagales > Cyclobacteriaceae > ELB16-189. Next base: position 8,616 of record JAIBBB010000085.1, on the reverse strand, counting down.
AACGCGCCTTCAGAAATGCCCGACCCTACACGGATGGAATTGATCGAGGAGCCTTACATCTCCGCGCAGATAATCACGAAGGCCGATTTCATAGGCCCCATCATCGGGTTGTGCATGGACAAACGAGGGATCATCAAGAATCAGATCTACCTGACCTCCGACCGTGTGGAGTTGACATTCGAGATGCCGCTGGCAGAAATTGTCTTCGATTTCTATGACAAGCTGAAGACTATCTCCAAGGGGTATGCCTCGCTGGACTACCACCTCATTGGCTTCCGCGAGAGCGACATGGTGAAGCTCGACGTGCAACTCAACGGTGAAAAGATCGATGCACTCTCTGCGATCGTTCACAGAGCCAAGTCCTATGAGTGGGGCAAGAAACTGTGTGAGAAACTAAAGGAACTGATTCCTCGCCACATGTTTGAAGTCGCCATCCAGGCAACGATCGGACAAAAGATTATCGCACGCGAAACAGTCAGCGCCCTGCGCAAGAACGTGCTGGCCAAGTGCTATGGAGGGGATATCTCCCGCAAACGCAAGCTGCTCGAAAAGCAAAAGAAGGGTAAGAAGCGTATGCGTCAGGTGGGATCGGTCGAGATTCCACAGGAGGCATTCATGGCAGTATTAAAAATAGATTGACGTATCATGGCAGAAACTGCAACCACATCCTACACGCTGATCGACGGCCGCAAGGTCTCCAAAGATATCAAGGCTGAAATCTCCCAGCGCGTGCTTGAACGCAAGGCCCAGGGAAAGAAGGTACCCCACCTGGCATTCATTCTGGTAGGTGATGACGGCGCATCGCAGACTTATGTAGACAACAAGGTGAAGGCTTGCAAGGACGTAGGCTTCCACTACACCATGATGCGCTTTGCTGACACGATCTCAGAAGAAAAACTTGCCAAACACATCGCACACGTCAATGATGACGACGATGTGGATGGATTCATCGTTCAGCTGCCGCTGCCACCGCACATTTCGGTTGAAAAAATCAATGAGCAGATCCGCCCCGATAAGGACGTAGACGGATTTACCAACCGCAACTTTGGAAGCATTATCTCCAAACAGCCCCTGCTGATGCCTGCTACCCCTTTTGGGGTGATCGAATTATTGCGCCGCTATCAGATTGAGACCGAAGGAAAGGAATGCGTTGTCGTCGGCGCCAGCAGGATTGCAGGAGCCCCCCTCAGCATGATGCTCATTGAACAGGGACACGCGACTGTTACGGTTTGTCACAAATACACCAAAGACCTGGGGGCGCACACACGTAAAGCGGACATCCTGCTGGTGGCAGTAGGTAAACCCGGTCTGATCACAGGTGACATGGTGAAGCCTGGTGCCGTCGTGATTGACATTGGCACGACCAAGGTTGACGACCCCTCCAAACCCAACGGATTCAGCATCAAGGGCGATGTTGACTTTGCAACAGTGGCACCCCATTGTTCCTTCATCACGCCGGTCCCCGGCGGTGTCGGACCAATGACCATCGCCTCTCTTTTGTTGAACACACTGCGCGCAACCGAACTGCGCCTGCCCTGATCGATAGACTTAGTTTGTGAGCAACACCCCCGCAATTCACATTCCGGGAAAACTTCCGCTGATGGAAGCCTTTTACACCATACAGGGGGAAGGCTTCTACCAGGGTCATGCTGCCTATTTCATCCGGCTGGCCGGATGCAATGTGGGCTGTGTCTGGTGCGACGTGAAGGAGTCGTGGGATGCCACCCGGCATCCACTGACATCCATTGACGACATGGCGAGTGCCTCTGCTGAAAGTGGCGCACCCATGGTGGTGATTACCGGCGGCGAGCCCGCGATGTACAACCTCAGGGATCTCACAGATTCGATCCGGAGCAAAGGACAGCGCACACACATCGAAACGTCAGGCGTCTATCCATTGACTGGAACATGGGACTGGGTGTGCTTTTCACCCAAGAAATTCATGCGACCACACGACAGCGTGTACCAAGTTGCCAATGAGCTGAAAGTAATCATTTACCATCCCAGTGACCTGGCCTGGGCGCAGGAACACGCGGTCCGGGTAATGGACTCGGCCCAGCTTTACCTGCAGCCGGAATGGTCCCGGGAGAAGGAGATGCTTCCGCACATCATCGACTTTGTAAAATCAAACCCGCGCTGGGCAGTATCGCTGCAGACTCACAAATACATGAACATTCCATGAGTCTGAATGACACCATTGACAAAATGAATAAGTGGGGAAGCAACGGCGTCCCCTTTTTGTTTGCATTTGACTTTGAAGGTGAACAGGCATGGGCAATCCGGTCGGAGGAGATCGACCCGCGCAAAATCCGGTATCGCGTACCGGGGCGTCAATCGGATCGAAGAACCAACCAACCTCTTGAGATCGAATGGCAATCGCACCCGATGAGTCTGGAAACTTACCAGGAGAAATTTCAAAAAGTGTATACTCACTTGTCGCGAGGTGATTCCTACCTCGTGAACCTCACCGCCCGCACACCCTTGACCATGAATTGCACATTGGAAGAGTTGTTCGACCGGTGTGAAGCACCCTACTGCCTGTGGGTGAAAGATGATTTTCTGGTGTTCTCGCCGGAGTGTTTTGTGAGGATACAGGAGGGTGTCATCAGGACTTTCCCTATGAAAGGAACCATCGATGCGTCCATACCCCAGGCCGCGGATCGAATTCTGAGTGACCAGAAAGAACTCGCCGAACATGTGACTATCGTTGATTTATTGCGCAATGACCTCAGCCAGGTGGCAGATCAGGTAGAGGTGACCCGATTCCGCTACATCGACAAGATTCAGACACACAGGGGTGAATTGTTGCAGGTGAGTTCTGAAATTGTCGGGCACCTCAGGCCCGGGTATGACCAGGCCATAGGCACATTTATGGCAACACTCCTTCCGGCGGGTTCTGTGACGGGTGCGCCCAAGGATCGGACGAAAGCCATTATACAGGAAGCCGAAGGCTACCCCCGTGGTTTCTACACAGGTATATTTGGGTTCTTTGATGGCCAAACCCTCGACAGCGCAGTGATGATACGGTTTATTGAGCAAGAAGGATCGCAGTACTACTTTCGGAGTGGTGGCGGTATCACAGCCCGAAGCAATGCGCGCATGGAGTATGATGAATTAATCAGGAAGATCTATGTCCCTGTTCATTGAGAGTATTTGCATTGCCGACGGTGTGGTCCGGCATGAGGATTTGCACCTGCAGCGAATGGAGCGAACGATCCGCGAGGTGCTGGGTGTGCGCAGGTCATGGAAGATGGACGAACTTCTGGCTGGAATCAGTGTGCCAGGCACAGGTGTACACAAACTGAGGATCGTGTATGACTTTAAGAACTTCACCAGTGAGTGCCTGCCCTATGTGGCAAGACCTGTTCGATCACTCAGAGTGGTGCGTGATGAACAGATCAGCTACTCGTACAAATGGAAGGATCGCAGTGCACTGGATAACCTATTCGGGCAACGTTCAGGATGCGACGATGTGATGATCGTCCGCCGGGGCCTGGTGACCGACTCCAGTTACGCCAACCTGGCATTTTTTGATGGATCCGTGTGGCATACGCCGCTGGAGCCGCTTTTCCCCGGGGTCATGCGCCAATATCTTCTGCAAAAGGGTGAATTACAGGCCTCCGTCATACGCCCCGGCGATCTTCATCGTTACACCAGGGTGAAACTGATCAATGCGCTGGTGGGTACCAATGGCCCTGTCGTTGAAGCTTCACAGATTGTTGACTAGCTTTGAACTCATGAGACGCGCGTTACTCCTGTGCGGTTGGTTCCTTTTGCCGATGGTAGTGATGGGTCAGCCGACACTGAGTTCATCCAACAAGAAGGCGATTGCCCTGTATGCGGAGGCCGACAACTACCGGGTGCGCGGTCAATTCAAGCAGGCTGTTGAGTTGCTCAACCAGGCGCTTGGCAAGGATAAGAAATTTGTGGAGGCATGGTACCGGCGCGGCATGGTGTACAAGGACCAGCGCGAATTTGCACGGGCAACACAGGATTTTTTGGAGGGCCTCAAACTCACAGCCGATGTCAAGAAGCAAAAAGTGTTCTGGTTTGAACTTGGCGAAAACTATCTGCTTGAGGGCAACTACAACCAGTCACTCGAATACCTCAATCTCTATCTGAAAGCGGAAGTGATGAGCCGTGGCCGCATTGAGCAGGCGGTCATGTGGCGAAGCAACTGCGAATTCGCTCTGCGCAACCAGCGCAGTCTTTCCGATTTCCGGCCACGTATGCTGAGTGACACGGTCAATGCTTTTGCGATGCAGTATTTCCCGGTGCTGACGGCCGACGAACAGGAACTTATTTTCACGCGGCGCAAAGGAGCGGGCAATGAAGACGACGAGGACCTTGTGATTTCCAGGAAGAATGCATCCGGCCAATGGACGGCGCCCCAGTCTATTTCGCCCCAGATCAATTCAGAAAACAATGAAGGGACCTGCACAGTCTCCGCGGATGGCCGCCAGATCATCTTCACCAGCTGCCGCGGGAGGAGCGGCTATGGAAGTTGTGACCTCTTCCTGAGTGAAAAGAAGGGAGATCAATGGTCGGTGCCGGTCAACATGGGGCCCTCCATTAACTCAGCTGCATGGGAATCTCAACCTTCACTCTCGGCGGATGGCCGGGAATTGTATTTTGTCTCCGATCGAAAGGGTGGCCTTGGTGGCAGGGACCTGTACGTGAGTTATCAAATTGACAAAGGCAAATGGACGAAGGCGGAGAACCTTGGCCCCGTCATCAACACGCGATACGATGAGATCTCTCCTTTCATTCACGTGAATGGCCGGACACTTTTCTTTGCTTCCAATGGCCGTCCCGGCTTTGGTGGATATGACCTGTACCGGTCTGAGCGCGATGACGGCAAGTGGTCGGTGCCTGAAAATTTCGGTGCACCGGTGAACACCTATGAAGATCAGTTCTCGCTTTTCATCACTACCGATGGCCGCCGCGGTTACTATAGCCATGAGAAGGAGTTAAATGACAATTCAGGAAGAATCTATGAGATCGGCATCCCGCAGGAGTTACAAATCAAATACAGAAGTAACTATGTGAAAGGAATGGTGCGCGACAAATCCGATTCACAACCCCTTCGTGCGAGAATTGAATTGTTCGACATCCGCCAGAACAAGCTTGTTTCTTTTGTGGAGTCCGATTCGGTCACCGGCGCCTATCTCATGGTGCTCACCCAGGGTGCCGAGTATGCATTGTACGTGTCGCGGCCCGGATATTTGTTTCAAAACCTCTATTTCAACTACGTCGAGTCCGAGCACCTCGCGCCCATCGTGATGGATATTTCACTCGAACGTGCCAAAGAAGGTGCGGCAGTAGTGCTCAACAATATCTTCTTTGATTACAACAAGTTTGATCTGAAGGAGAAGTCTTATTCGCAACTCGATGAAGTAGTCAGGTTCATGCAGGAAAATCCTGCACTGCGCGTGGAAATCAGTGGGCACACCGACAACCAGGGCAGCGCCGACTACAACCGACAGTTGTCGCTCAAACGGGCACAGGCCGTCGCCAGCTATTTGGCGACCAAAGGCGTGCAACCGCAACGTGTTCTTCAGAAGGGCTATGGTGCCGACAAGCCCATCACGGATAACGATACAGAAGAGGGGCGGCAACAAAACCGAAGAATTGAATTCAGGGTACTCGGAAAATAGGAAGTTAGTCGGGTCTCAGCCAACGACCCACTCATTCCATTGCACCACCATACTTCCGATGACGAACAAGAGCAGGAGGAAGGCGAGCAGTTGATGCAACCAGATTACCTCGCGACGGGAGATCAGCATTGCAGCAAGTATGCCACACAGCGCCAGCTGAGGCAGCTGTTCTGTCAGACTTTCACCGTGAAATACCAGGTTGTCAATCATCGCCAGGATGGCTGAAGCCAGGGTCCAGAAGAACAATTTGTGACAATGTTGGGTGTATATCACTCTCAGATCTATTGTGCCGGTAGAGTTGATAGTCGGTGAGAGCAACCGAGCCAGCACAAACAGGTTGAGTGGATACAGCGAGATCAGGATGAAGCTGGGCAGACGCCATTGGGAGACGCCGTTGAGCGTGTAAATCAACCACCATTCCTGCAGATGGAGGAAAAAGATGAAGAACAGCCACGCCAGGTGGGGCCAGAAGAGTTTGACCCGCTCGCGGTGTTGCACCAGATCAGCAAAGGCTGTGGCGATCTGGGTGATTCCCATTCCCAGGATTATCGAGATCAGAACTGATACGTATTCGAATGGATTCACAACTCCAAATTAGGGTTAAATGGCCAGATTCGGGCGAATTCAATTTAAACTCGTTCTAAATAACGATTCTGCACTCTATATATAAAGTGTCGGAGAACTATTGTTCAACGTTGCCGAGCCGCTGCCTGACTGGATGCGTCACGTGCATCGTCGGGCGACAACTGACTCACTGCCAGCCATGCATGTGACTACATGGGGTTAAGAGTTTTTTCTGAAAAAAGTTGACGTTGGCAGACATGAAGTGACAAGACAAAAATCACCTTAGAACATGCATCAAATAATTGGCTGCCTTCGGAAAATATATTTGAAAAAACGGCATGCAAGTGTAGATTTGTGGCATTCTTAATAAAATCGGATACCTAAACCATCATGATGAAGTACCGAATCCCGGGACTGGCCAGAATTTCTTCGCTTGTCCTATTGATCAGCATCAGTCTGTACAGCCAGGCGCAGGATATTCCCACCGATCCGGCTTCCATCAGCGCCGGTGAGGCGCTCTTCAAACTGAATTGCAAGACCTGCCACAAGGTCAAGGAGAAAAGTGTAGGACCTGCCTTGGCAGGAATCGAAAAACGCGCTCCTTCCATTGACTGGATCAACAATTGGGTGAAGAACTCCGCAAAGGTGATTGCCAGTGGCGACGCTTATGCAGTGAAGATATACGAGGAAAACGGCAAGAGCCAGATGACGGCCTTCACTTCTCTCAAGGACGATCAGATCTTGTCCATTCTTGCCTATGTGAAGTCAGAAGCAGAGAAAGTGGAAGTAGCTGCCACTACACCTGCGGGTGGTGCACAGGGTGGCGAACAAGGCGGGGTACCTTCATCCTACCTCACAGTCATCATGGTCGGGCTCCTCATCGTGCTGATCCTGCTCCTCGTGGTACTCGGCTTTATCGTTTCAGGCCTCAAGCGTTTCCTGGGACAGAAGGAGCTTTCTGAAGAAGACCGCGAAGTGGTTGACAGTGGCTATACCTTCGGCGGCCTGCTCCAAAGCAAAGGCTTCCTCTTTGTAGTAGCTTTTGTGGTCATCGCGATTGGTTTCAAGACAGTGATAGATGGCCTGTATACCATTGGTGTGCAGAAGGGCTATCAGCCCAAGCAACCCATTGCATTCTCTCATAAAATTCACGCCGGCCAATACGATATTGATTGCAAGTATTGCCATACCGGCGTGACCAAAGGCAAAAGTGCCAATATCCCTTCACCCAACATTTGTATGAACTGCCACTCTCAGATCAGAACTGGCACCAATACAGGCGAGGGCGAGATCGCCAAGATTTATGCAGCCGTGCAGAACAACAAGCCGATCGAGTGGGTTCGCATTCACAACCTGCCTGACCTGGCCTACTTCAATCACCAGCAGCACGTGGTGGTGGGCAACATCGAATGCCAGAAATGCCATGGCCCTGTACAGGAAATGGATGTCGTGAAGCAGTATTCACTGCTCACCATGGGCTGGTGCATCGATTGCCACCGCAAGACGGATGTAAACTCCAAGGGCAACGCCTACTATGACAAGCTGGAAGAAGTGCATCAGGCACAAATCAAATCCGGCAAGAAGGACAAGGGCAACATGAAAGTTGAAGACATCGGCGGCCTGGAGTGCGGCAAGTGTCACTATTAATTTTTACCACGACGATTTAGGACAATAACCTATGAGTGAAAATAAAAAGGTCTACTGGAAGGGTCTGGAGCAACTGAAGAATGATCCTGCATTTGTCAAGAATGCGCATGGTGAGTTTACTCCGCCCGCAGAAGAGATGGATTTGGGCCATTCACGGCGTGACTTCCTCAAGATGATGGGCTTCTCTGTGGCCGCTGTTTCACTGGCTGCCTGTGAAGCGCCGATCCGCAAGGCACTTCCCTATGTCAACAAGCCCGTTGATGTGGACCCCAGCGTGGCCAATTACTACGCTTCCACCTATACAAGCGGTGGCAACTATTGCTCTATTGTGGTTAAGACCCGTGAAGGTCGCCCGATCAAAGTAGAAGGTAATAGCTTGTCCAGCATTACAAAGGGAGGTACCAACGCACAGGTAGAGGCGTCAGTGCTCTCTTTGTATGACAACTATCGCCTTCGCGGCCCCAAGGTGGGTGACACGAAGAACGCCGCCTGGCAGGATGTAGACCAGCAGATCATCGGAAAGCTCGGTGAAATTGCTGCCAAAGGAGGCCAAATCAGGTTGGTGAGCAACACTGTTCTGAGCCCAAGCACGCACGAGACCATCGCCAAATTCCTCAGCAAATATCCTACTGCACAACATGTGCAGTACGATCCGAACTCCAACTATGGAATGGTGAAAGGCAACCGGGAGTCTTTCGGTGCCGACTTCATTCCTTCTTATGATTTCAGCAAAGCCAATATCATCGTA
>JAIBBB010000318.1 GCA_019694905.1 Cyclobacteriaceae bacterium | reverse complement strand
GCTTGAGCGAAGGTTGGAAATGCAAAAACCAGGAGCAATGATAGGATTTTGGTCGGGCGATTTTCCTTCACCAATGCAGGCGTTTGTATTTTCCATTTCATATTCTCAATCAATCACCGCATCATAAACAAAGCGAACATCGAACGTCATGTCCCCCTTACTGACAATCTCGATGACGACCTTTATTGGATACTCATTGCTTCTTAATGATCGTTCCCAAATGCTCTCTCCTGAAAGAGTTATTGGTTGACTAAGTGTGACGACGGGTTTGAAATGATATAGACTAATCAGACCGACAAAGAATCGTGGTGGAAATTCGTTTGTGCCTCCAGCATTGTTTGTACAGGTGACTTTAAATCCTATGTTCTGAGACGCCAGCGGTGTTCCCCACTCAGAGGGGTCTTTCCATTCGAATAGGGGCACAAGCAAGATTTTCTTAATCTCGATCAGTGAGATAGAATTCATCAACAGAAATTCCTGTCTGCGGTTAGTAGGGGTCAGGGTAAACATCAGATCTTGCTTCGTTTTCTGTAGTGTCTCTACCGTATAGTTTGTTCCCTTTCCGATACCATGTTTCACGAGAAGTTTTCTTTCAACCATTTCCATAAGGATACGTTTTACGGTTGGTAAGGGGATGTCAAGTTTTTCGGATATCTCACCGGATTGGCAGCCGGGATGATTTTCGATGAAGGTATATATCTTTTTCTCCCTTGGCGATATTTTGGAAAGATTGCTACTGGTCTGCAACTTGTCCATCAACTGTTGTTGAATGTTTGAGAGGCAATTGAGAAAGAATGTTACCCAGGCATACACATCTTCTCCAGGACGCTGGCGCTGACACTGCATTAATACAGCGTAATATTCTCCCTTTCGGCTTTCAATCTCGTGCTCAAAACTTACATACTGAATCCATGAATATCCCTGACGAAGCATCAGCAGCGTTGCGAGGAGACGACTCAATCGTCCATTTCCATCCTGAAATGGATGTATACTTAAAAAGTCATAGACGAAAATTGCTACTCTGATAATGGGAGGTGACGTACGATCACTGTTGTACCAGGCTACCAAGTCACGCATTGCATCGTCGGTAGCGAAGCCTGGATCCGCAGTTTGAAAAACAACCTGTCTGGTTCCGTCTGCTTGTGTTGCTTCTACCACATTGCTGTGTTGTTTATAGTTGCCCCGGTGCCAGGCATCTTTTTCACTGTGCTTCATCAAAATGTTGTGAAGCATTTTCAGGTTGTTCTCGGTAATATCGATGTCGCGGAAAGATTCGGAGATGATATCCAGCGTCTCATAGTATCCGGCAACCTCCTGAGCATCACGCTCCTCAAGTTTGGCTACCGCGAGGTTTTTGATCAGTCTCTCTACCTCATCATCAGTCATTTTTGAGCCTTCAATTCGCGTGGAGGCTCCCACGCTGCGTACGGTAGCGATCGACTTAAGCTGCTTCAGGCTCTGGCCTTCCCGTTTTTCAATAGCTGTCCAGGAACCCCCAAACTTGTCAATCTGACTAAGCTCGTTAATCAGTTTCCAGTCGGGGCTAAGAATCACTGTGTGGATAAGGCTACTCATTTTGATACGTATTGATACGTAAATATACGAAAACTGCCAATTTCAGATCAAATGATACGAAATGATCTGTATTTATACGAAAATGATCCGTTTGCAAGGATCCGAGCTGGCTTCTCTGCGCTTTTGGATTGAGCATTCTATCCCCAGCGTCCCCTGACGGGAGACACTGGGGGGAAGGGTGCTGCTTTTGGACTTGTACTTCTGAGAAATTTCTTTGGTCGGGAACTCTTGCCGCTGACAGCATTCCTGGCAGAGTCGCCCTGCAGGATATCAGTCCTGCAGGGCAGGGGACTCTGCGCTTTTGTAACGCGTAACCTATAGCAAAGAAAGGGACAAACGGCCTGAAGTTGACGGATCGCCAGAGAAACATACCATGCTTCCTGAACCGAGCATCCTATCCCCAGCGTCCCCTGACGGGAGACACTGGGGGGAAACTGTTCTGCGATTAGAATTGTGCTTCTGTGGAAATTTTAGTAGTTAACTTAAGTGAAAGAGTAGAGTGAAACCAAACGAAAACTGTCATGACCAAAAGCAAAGTAATGGAGATGCACAACGTAGGCATCGTTGTTGAATCGCTGGATGAGGCTGTTTCTTTTTTTGCGGAAATCGGACTGACACTGGAAGGGCGGATGATGGTAGAAGGCGAATGGGCTGGGCAAGTAACAGGACTTGGCAATCAGTCGGTGGAAGTAGCCATGATGGTGACTCCTGACGGACACAGCCGACTTGAACTTTCGCAATTTCATTCACCGCACACCATTTCAGATCACAGGACAGCACCGGTAAACTCACTGGGCTACCTCCGCGTGATGTTCAGGGTGGACAACCTGGATGAGTTGTTGACGCGGCTGAAGAAACGAGGCGCGCAACTGGTGGGAGAAGTGGTTCAGTTTGGGAACGTGTATCGCCTCTGCTACATTCGGGGGACAGAAGGACTTCTCATCGGGTTGGCTGAACAACTTGGAAACAAGACAGCTACAGATATCATGGAAAGTGCGTGAGATTAAATATGAGTGAGTGCGGCGTTGTAAGTCATTAATAGACAAAAAAGATATGGAAATCAGCATGAAGTCGGTGGCAATCGTCAAAAACACACGGAAGTCGGCGACCGACGACTATTGGGAGCCGGTGATTTCGGAAATTGAATTGCTGGAGGGTGTGCCCACCGAGGCGTTTGAAAACATCGGGATGTTCTCGCATCTGGAAATCATCTATTGCTTCGACAAGGTCAACAGCAAAGACGTTGTTTATTCGGGTCGCCCCCGGGGCAACCCCGACTATCCCGTGATGGGCATCTTCGCCCAGCGCAAGAAGGACCGGCCCAACCGGATTGGACTTTGCACGGTGAAGTTGCTGGAGCACCGCGGCCGGACCCTCACCGTGCAGTTTCTTGATGCCATCGATGGCACGCCGGTGCTGGACATCAAGCCAGTGTTCAGAGAATTCCAGCCGCAGGGTTCACTGCAGCAACCCGCCTGGGTGTCGGAGTTGATGAAGAACTATTGGTAGCTGAAGTTTCGCCGCAGTCGTGTTTAATACCACAACAGCGCAAGCAGAATGGATATTTATATCAGGGAAGAGCAATCAGAGGATTACGGCGCAATTCATGCGGTGAACGAGATTGCCTTTGGACGGGAAAATGAGGCGAAATTGGTTGATGCCTTGAGACGTAATGCGAGTGCCTTTGTGCCTCAACTTTCATTGGTAGCGACGCTGGACAACAAGATCGTAGGACACATCTTATTGACCAGGGTGAAGATTGAATTCGATCATCAACTTGTGTATGACAGTCTGGCATTGGCGCCAATGGGAGTGATCCCGGCCGCTCAAGGAAAAGGGATCGGAAGTCAGCTGGTCAGGGCGGGTCTGGACAAAGCAAGGGAATTGAATTTCAAATCAGTTATTGTGCTGGGGCACCCAGGCTATTATCCCAGGTTTGGGTTCATTCCAACCATTAGATGGAATATCAAACCGCCCTTCGATGTACCCGAAGAAGCATTTATGGGACTTGAACTTGTGGTCGGCGGACTGGAGCGGGTCCAGGGTACCGTCAGATACCCCGACGAATTTGATCGGGTTTGAAAACGTGAGGGATAATCAAAGGCTATAGTCCGCTGCGGCAACAGGAGCGCCCGGCTTTGAATGCGCGCACTCATTTTTGTACATTCAACTTCCGGCGCGCCGGGTTCATCAAATCCTATTGTGTATGGCACAAACCATCAACCAAAGAATGACGGTGGAATTTGAAGGCGACTTTGTCGTCTTCCTCATCGGGATGCGCATCAACCGGCTTTGGAAGATTCACAAGTGGCTGCCCGTGGCGAAGGCCATGCGGGGGATGCTGATGGAGCTTTCGCAAAAGCCGGAGAGCGGCTTCCTGGGATTTCAGGCGCACGGCGGGATGCCACCGTTGATCGTGCAATACTGGCGATCGTTCGAGCATCTGGAGGCTTACGCGAAAGACCGGAATGGA
>JAIBBB010000084.1 GCA_019694905.1 Cyclobacteriaceae bacterium | reverse complement strand
ACTTTTTTCTCATCGGTATCCTGTATCTAGCCAACAACAAGATTACAAGCGTGCGGGAAATTGAGCATGCACTTTCCGTTCCTGTGTTGGGCGTCATCCCAATTACCAACAAGAACCGTACGGGCACCCTGTACGTGGCTGACAATCCAAAGTCGCGTGTAAGCGAAGCCATCCGGTTGTTGCGTACCAACCTTGATTTCTTCACCACGGATTCTGATCACAAGGTGGTTGCCATTTCATCTACTATCTCCGGTGAAGGCAAATCGTTCTTGTCGCTTAACCTTGGAGCCGTCCTGGCATTGTCACGCAAGAAAGTTATACTCGTGGATCTGGACATGCGCAAGCACAAGGACGCCTATCCGGTGCAGTCGCTGGACATCAGCAAGGGAATGAGCACGGTGCTTATACGCAAGCATGGATGGAAGGAATGTGTGGTACAAACGCCGCTGGAATATCTGGACTACCTGCCCTCGGGTCCGGTACCTCCTAATCCTTCTGAGTTGCTGCTGCACGACGAATTTGATCAGATGCTCACGGAAATGCGTGAGCATTATGACTTCATTATTCTTGACAATCCTCCTGTTGGGCTGGTTACAGATGGTATCATGTCGATGAAGAAGGCCGACCTGGCCATATACGTATTCCGCGCGAACTACTCTCACAGAGAATTCCTCAATCAGTTGAGGCGGATTATACAAATGAACAAAATTGAGCGGCTGGCAGTGGTATTGAATGCTTACTCCGTGTCTGCCAACCGTTATGGATATGGCTACTACGAAGAGGAGCGCAAATCCAAGAAGATCTGGCAAAAACCTAAATCCTGAGTGTTGTTGAATATTTTTAGGAGGACCCCCATCCTCAAGACCGGCTTTCCGGATATCCATTCACACCTGCTGGCAGGCCTTGACGACGGTTCGAAATCATTGGAGCAATCAGAGGAGATGATCCGCCTGATGCTGGATCTTGGTTACACGGGTTTTGTGACCACACCCCACATCATGAGCGATTATTATCGCAACAATCGTGACACCATTTTCCCTGCTCTGGAACGACTGCAAGAACACCTGAAAACGGTCGGCCTGACAGTGCGTGTGCAGGCAGCCGCAGAGTATTATCTGGATGAGGCGCTGATGAAGATGATTGAGAAGCCTGATCAGCTGCTTTTTCTGGGTGACCGGTACTTTTTGTTTGAGACGAATATGTTCAGTCAGCCGCTGACAATGAATGAATTTATTTTCAAGTTGAGCGTGGAGAGTATCCGCCCCGTGCTGGCTCATCCGGAGCGTTATGAGTATCTGCATCAGGACTTTGCCAAAGTGGAGGAACTCCGCGACCGTGGCGTTCTGTTTCAAATTAACTCACTCTCGCTGCTTGGCGCCTATGGAAAGGCCGCCGAAAAGTTGGCTCGCACGCTCATCGAGAAAGAGTGGGTGAGTTTTCTTGGAAGTGATTGCCATACGCCGTTGCATGCGAAAGGTCTCGCAGATGTTGCGCGCGACCGACACTTCAAGAAGGCACTCGATCTTCCACTGCTCAACCGCACGCTTGTATGATTGCATTGACCGGTGCCAGTGGATTGCTGGGAAAGTTCCTGCTCCCTCGTTTGATTGAACTGGACAGCGTAAAGATACTGACACGCGGGGAGCCGACAGTGGATACGCACTCAGGTGTACAGTGGATGACCGGCTCACTTCAGGATCCGATGTCACTGATGGCGGCGTTTGAGGGGTGCCACACGGTGGTACACGCAGCTGCAGTAGTTTCCTTCTCACCCAAACACAGGCACGAAATGTTCAACACCAATGTGGAGGGAACAGCCAACGTGGTAGATGCATGTCTGGCAGTGGGTGTCAGGAGATTGGTGCTGATAAGCAGTGTAGCTGCGCTGGGCCGGCAACCCGGACAAACCGTGATCGATGAAAGTGCAAAATGGACCGGCAGTGAATTGAATACGTTCTATGGACAGTCGAAGCATAAGGCAGAACTGGAAGCGTTGCGCGGTCAGGAAGAAGGTTTGTCGGTGGCGATAGTCAATCCGTCTGTCATCCTGGCACCATCACCCGATCGCAGCAGCGGCAGGATTTTCAGGTACGTGTGGGACGGTGCGAAATTCTACACTCCGGGAACAGGCAATTTTGTGGATGTGCGCGATGTTTGTGACGTGGTGACAAAGGTCGTACAGCGTCCGGAAACTGCAGGTCGCTTCATTGCATCAGGAGGGCAGTTGACGTGGAAACACCTGTTCGAGGAAATTGCCGGCCATTTTGGCAAACGGCCGCCGCGTTGGAAGGTCACTGCGGGCTGGATTCGTGTAGCGGTGTGGGTTGAAGCATTTCGGTCACGCCTGACGGGCCGCGAACCATTGGTCACGAAAGAAACTGCCGAAATGGCCTCTACTGCTTTTCTATACTCGAATCGGCGCGCGAGCGTTGAATTGGGTGTTCAATTCAGAACCATCAGTGAATCAATAGCATGGTGTTGCAAAACACTGCTGGATCAAAAGGCACTTTCTGAATAATAAATGAAACATTCCGAAATTAAAAGTTGTACAGGTTTTTTCCTCTCGTCACTTTTGTTTCGGTATGTTTCCGGACAACGCAGGCCTGTAGCCTGCTTACGTTAAACCCAGTACCATGGCAAGAGAACCCCATAAGAGAGAGGAAGAGGAGTTGATCAAGCGCTATGAGGAAACCATCAAACGACGTACACACGAGTTCTTTGATATCGAGGCTTACGAGACCATTGTGGATTATTATCTCCTCCACGGCAAAAGCAAGAAGGCTTTGCGCGCGGTCAACATGGCCATGGAGCAGCATCCATACTCCACCGAATTATTCTCGGTGAAAGCGCAAGTCCTCACCAATCTCCAGCAATACGACGAAGCTCTGGAGCTGCTTGAAAAAGCGCAATCGCTTCATCCAGCCGACATCGATATCATGCTGAGCCGGGGATCCATCTATTCCCTGCAGTCGCGTTTTGATCAGGCAATCGTTGTGTATGAGCAGGCGCTTGAGATTGCTCAGGAAGGCAGAGATGAAATCTACTACAATCTTGGCCTGGCTTACCAAAGCCAGGAGCAATATGAGTTGGCTATTCAGCAGTACAAGCTGGCGGTTGATGAGAACATCAATCACGAAGGTGCACTCTATGAACTGGCCTATTGTCTGGATGTCGTGGGTCAACTCGAAAACAGCCTTGCTTACTATCGGAAATTTATTGACGAAGATCCATTCTCCGCGGCGGCGTGGTACAATCTGGGGATTGTGAGCAACAAACTGGAGCAGTATAAGGAAGCACTGGAAGCTTATGAATACGCCATCGCACTGGATGACTCCTTTGCTTCTGCTCACTTTAACATGGGCAATACGCTCATGAATCTTGAATTGTACACGAAGGCCCTCGACGAGTTCAGAAAGACCATTGAGATTGAAGGCCCAAGCCCGGAAGTATATTGCTGCATGGGAGCCGCCTATGAATCACTTGAGCAGTATGACCTGGGATTAAAGTACTATCAGAAGTCATCCAAGCTCGACACGATGTATGACGAGGCCTGGTTTGGTGCAGGGTCTTGCCTGCAGAAGCAGGAGAAGTGGTACCAGGCCTTGCATTTCTTTAACAAGGCCGTGAAGTTGAACTCCATCAATCCTGAATACTGGAAGGCTGCTGCATACACTGAGTACAAAATCGGGAACACCATTTCTGCCATCAGTGCCTATGAAGAAGCGAGTGCTTTGGATCCGGCCGACAAAGAGGTATGGCTTGATTGGTCGTACATATACTTCGAGCAGGGTGCTTACGACAAGGCGATCCAGCTCCTGGAGCAGGGAATTGTGGAATTGGCAGATGACGCAGATCTGTATTACCGCATGACCGTGTATATGATTGAGGGTGGCCGTTTGAAGGAGGCCTTCTCCTTTCTTGAAAATGCCTTACTTTTGAATTTTGAAGGACATCGGGTGCTGTTTGATTTCTTCCCCAAAGTGGAAACACAGAAAGCACTCTATCGGATTATTGAACAGTTCAGAAAAGAGAATCAGGGATGAATTATTCGTTAAAAAATTTACCTGAGCGGGCCCAGAAACCGCGTACGGTAGGTTTCACAATGGCCATGGACAAGGGCATGAGTGTCCGTGAGTCGGAGGATTTCATGAGCAACAGCGCGGACCACGTGGATATTGTCAAACTGGGATGGGGCACAAGCTATGTGACACCCCGGTTGAAGGAGAAAATCAAGGTCTACAAGGATGCAGGTGTGCCATGTTACTTTGGAGGTACATTGTTTGAGGCTTTCATTATCCGCGATCAGTTTGATGACTACCGCCGTGTCATTGATGAATTCGGCCTCGAGTACGCCGAGGTGTCGGATGGATCCATAGACCTGGATCACGACAAGAAATGTAAATACATCGAGATCTTGTCCAAACAGGTGACTGTGCTGTCGGAAGTCGGCTCCAAAGATGCCGACAAGATTATCCCGCCCTATCAATGGATCAATCTGATGCAGAAGGAACTTGACGCAGGTGCCTGGAAAGTAATTGGTGAAGCACGTGAAGGCGGAAATGTGGGTCTGTTCCGTTCTACGGGAGAAGTTCGCTCCGGACTCGTGCAGGAGATTCTGACCAAGATCCCTTTTGAAAAAATCGTGTGGGAGGCTCCGCAGAAGGCGCAGCAGGTTTGGTTTATCAAGTTGCTGGGTGCCAATGTGAACCTCGGCAACATAGCGCCTAACGAAGTCATTCCGCTGGAAACAATCCGCCTCGGACTGCGGGGGGATACGTTCCTTCATTTTCTTGGGCTTGAGCGCAAGAAAGATACATCCACTCCTCCGTTTGAGGCTGACTAGCGAAACCTCTCACCCATCGCCATTCAATCGTGAGACGACCTAAAGATTATCTGTTGCTCTATGTCAAGGGCCTGAGCATGGGCGTCGCTGACGTGATCCCTGGTGTATCGGGTGGTACGGTCGCTTTCATTACCGGTATTTACGAGGAACTGTTGCGCTCAATCAAATCCATTGATCTCGCAGCGTTCAAATTGTTGCTGAAGTTTGAAATCCGAGCACTTTGGACAAAAATCAACGCTGGATTTCTTTTGAGCGTCCTCGGTGGTATCGTTACCAGTTTGCTCTCATTGTCGCGACTGATGACGTGGCTGCTGGAACACTATCCTATCCAGGTGTGGTCATTCTTTTTCGGGCTTATTCTTGTTTCTGCACCCATGATTCTCAGGGATATCCGGAAATGGGATTTGGGTACTGTAATTGCGGGCATCATTGGAATTGTGATTGCGTATGTGATCACTGTGCTGTCACCCACACAGACGCCGACCAATTATCCCTTTATTCTTTTCTGTGGCGCATTGGCGATTTGTGCCATGATCCTGCCTGGTATTTCGGGTGCATTCATATTGCTGCTGATCGGAAAGTATGAGTTCATGATCCGGTCGCTGATTTCCTTCGATATTCCCGTGATCCTCGTGTTTGTAACGGGTTGTTTTTTCGGGCTGCTGGGTTTTTCCCATTTTCTGACCTGGTTGCTTGCGAACTACCGCTACCCGGCATTGGCGCTGCTGGCGGGATTTATGATCGGCTCACTCAACAAAGTGTGGCCGTGGAAGGAAGTTGTTGAATGGAGGCTGGATCACCTCGGTGCCCAGGTCCCCGCATTTGACAAAAGTGTATTGCCTGGACGATTCGCCGAAGTCACAGGCCAGTCCCCGCTGATTGCCCAGGCAATTCTCTTCGCAGTGATCGGCGTACTGCTGGTGGTTGCGATTGAGAAGTGGGCTCTAATGTTGAAAAGTAAATCCTGAACATGGAAAAGAAATTTGGCCTGATAGGCCTTACGGTCAGTCACTCGTTCTCCAAGAACTATTTCGATGAGAAGTTCTTTCGGGAAGGACTGCGCGACTATCACTATGATTTGTATCCGCTCAGCAAAATTGAAGAATTGACCAAGTTGCTGGCCGACAACCCCGAGCTCTGTGGATTGAATGTGACGATCCCTTACAAGGAGTCGGTGCTGCCATTTTTGTCTGACATAGACCCCGCTGCTCGTCGAATTGGTGCGGTCAATGTGATCCGCGTCCAGGGCAGTCAGCTGAAGGGATACAACACGGACAGCGACGCTTTCTGTGAGACACTTGAACGCTGGTACCCGATCACTGCGGATTCCAATGCGATCGTGCTGGGCACTGGCGGATCATCGAAAGCGGTGCAGGAAGCTTTGCGCAAACTGAAAATTCCCTATAAAACTGTATCGCGGGAGAAGGGCAAGGGTGACTTCACTTATGAGGATCTGGAAAAGAATCCAGCTGTGCTCGGTCACGCTAAGCTACTGATCAATACAACGCCGCTCGGCATGTCGCCGAACACAGCGGCCATGCCGCCCATCAAATACGACCAGCTGACTCCGGAGCACTATGTGTATGACCTGATTTACAATCCGGCCCGCACGATGTTTCTCCAAAAGGCCGAAATGCATGGCGCCACCATCAAGAACGGTTTGGAGATGCTTCAGATTCAGGCTGAGAAGGCCTGGGTGATCTGGAATGAGCAGGCGGGGTAACCACAAACGAGCCATGAGAATTGCAGTGCTGCTGCTTGCAGGTTTGTTGATTGCGGCAACGTCCAGGTTGGTGAAGACGAAGATCGCCGATGGCATTTCGATCTCCTTGCCTGCCGACTTTGTGCCGATGATGCCTGAGGACATCGCACAGCGGTACCCGTCTGTGCGTGCTCCGTTGGGCGCCTACACCAACCAGGAGCGCATGGTGGACTTCAGTGTGAACATTTCTGCCACACAATGGCCTGACGCCGATATTGAGCTGGCGCAGAAGTTCTTCAAGTCCGGCGTGTACAATCTCTACAATCGTGTTGATATGATTGGTGAAGGTATTCAGGAGATTCACCACAAGCGGTTCATCTATTTCGAATTCGAATCCAAAGTAAATGGCGACCGCAAGCAGCTCGGGACGCAGGAAGCGGTGGAGCGCTACACTTACATACTTTATCTTGTGGAGCGCGGACGCACGCTGGTTTTCTCTTTCAATTGTCCGAAGGACCAGCGCCAGGACTGGCAGGAAACCGCACGGGCGATGGTAAAGACATTGCGGGTGCGTTGAATCTTTGACTTCGATCGTTCGCTGCTGAAAAGTCAACGTCCTGCAGTCCACGCTGCGACGCGGCGGTGGCCATGAAGCAATAAAAAAAGGACCAGTGACGGTCCTTTTGCTTTTTTGTGCTATCGCCAGTTAGTCCTTGTACATGACCGCTTTCACAGCCTTGATCGTCTTCTCCACGTTGGGGAGAATTGCCTGGATCAGTGTGGGCGCATAGGGCAGCGGGACGTC
The DNA here is from genome assembly GCA_019694905.1 of Cyclobacteriaceae bacterium. Taxonomy (GTDB): domain Bacteria; phylum Bacteroidota; class Bacteroidia; order Cytophagales; family Cyclobacteriaceae; genus ELB16-189. Next base: position 6,048 of record JAIBBB010000084.1, on the reverse strand, counting down.
GAGGCTGTTGACGCGTTGCACGGGTGCATCCAGGTAGTCAAAGGCGTGCTTCTGAACGTGGTAGGTGATTTCGGTAGCAATGGACGACAAAGGCCAGGCTTCTTCTACCACCACAAGACGGTTGGTTTTCCTGACAGACTCGACAACAGTTGCGTAGTCGATGGGGCGTACTGTGCGCAGGTCAATGACTTCCGCTGAGATGCCATCCTTTTCAAGTTCCTGAGCGGCAGCCAGCGCCACCTTCATGATCTTGCCAAAGGAGACGATGGTTACGTCCGTGCCGGCGCGTTTGATGTCAGCAACGCCGAGGGGAATGAGGTATTCTTCTTCGGGGACTGGGCCCTTGTCGCCATACATCAATTCACTTTCCATGAAGATGACGGGATCGTCATCGCGGATGGATGCCTTCAGCAGTCCTTTGGCGTCGTAGGGGTTGGAGGGAACGACCACCTTGAGGCCGGGGGTATTGGCAAACCAGTTCTCAAAGTTCTGGGAGTGTTGTGCACCCAGTTGGCCTGCATTGCCGGTGGGGCCACGAAACACGATGGGGACGTTAAACTGTCCGCCGGACATGGAATAGATCTTCGCCGCAGCGTTGATGATGGTGTCAATGGCGACCAGCGAGAAGTTGAAAGTCATGAATTCAACGATGGGGCGCACGCCGTTGGTGGCAGCACCGACGGCAATGCCGCCAAATCCAAGTTCAGAAATAGGGGTATCCAGCACGCGATCCGGACCAAATTCGTCCAGCATGCCCTGGCTGACCTTGTAGGCGCCATTGTACTCTGCCACCTCTTCGCCCATCAGGAATACGCGCTTGTCACGGCGCATTTCCTCGTTCATGGCCTCCCGAAGAGCCTCGCGGAACTGAATTTCTCTCATACTAACGCTTGTTTAGCTAAAGGATCGTAAAAATAAGGGGCAGGGCCCAAGGATTAAAATAAACCCCGATTTATTTGGCGGGGCTTAAAAAGAAACGGTCCCGCAAGTGCGGGACCGTCTATCCATGAATGAGGTATCTGAGGCTTACTTGAGCGCGTTGCGGAACGCGTCGTTGGTAAACCACTTGCTGAACTCGAGGTCAGACAGAGCAGCAGCCTTCAGGCTGGGATCAACTTTCACTGCGCTGGTCAGGTTATTGATCACACCATCTGCGTTGCCAGTCCGGGCAGCAGCCACGGCAGCGCCGTAGAAGCCAAGGGCCAGGTTGGGGTTCTTGCGGGTAGCTTCGCCGAAAGAGGCTGAAGCGTTCGCATAATCTTTGCTCAGCAACTGAGCGAGGCCTTTGTTGAAGAGGTTCACGTCTGTTGCAGTGGCCGCAGAAGTAGAGCGAACAGCTGCATCATACTTGGCGATAAAGATCTCGCTGGCACCTTTTACACCATTCACACCGCGGGCCACATCGTTGTTGGCACCGTTGAGTGAACGAGCGGACAGGCTGGCTGCTTTGTAGGCGTTGCCTTTGATGAGGGCAACAGTAGCCAGGTTGGCGAGCACTTCGGGAGTTTCTTTGATCTTCTGGGCGATATCCAACTGGGCAGCAGCCTGGTCAGCATAGTCGTTCAGTTTGGAAGGGTTTTCAATACCGAGTGCGAGGTAAGTAGCACCGAGGTTGTTGTAGGCTGTCCAGTTGTTGCCGCGCTTGGTAGCCGCGCCGTAGATGGCAGCTTTCTCATCCAGTGAAGGAGTGAGGGTAGCAGAGTACATCAGTTCTTCGAAGCTGAGGGCATCGGCAGCTGCTTCGCCTTTCACGATCTGCTTTGCCAATACGCTGATTTCAGCGTCAGTCTTCTTTTTCTTGATAGTCAGGATTTCAGTCTTGGCTGTACGGAGGGTGGGGTACACATCCTTCAGCACCTTCTTGTATCCAGCCAGTTTGCTGATGGATTTCTCCTGTTCTTCGAAAGATCCACCACCATTGATTACGTTGAGGATGGCAGCCTTTTCATCGGCAGAGATGCCGGTGTAGGAAGCCAGAGCAGCCTTCAGACCATTCCAGTCATCTACAACAGGCTTGAGGATGAATTTGATGGCATCGGCTTCGCCTTTGTAATCATATTTCTTCATCTCTGCGCGATAGAATTTCTCAATCGCTGCGGCACGCTCTTCAGACAGTTTGCTGTTGATACGTTCACGACCTTCGGGGGAGTGTGTACCGATGATGCTAACCGTCTTGGTGATATTCTTGGCTGCGATGAAGGCATCGAGTTGTTTGCCCTTTTCGCTGCTGGTTTCTGACTTGCGCAGCACAGAACGACCTTGCTCGAAAATGAAGTCAGGGATGATCACAGGGATAATTTCTTCGGCATTGTTATATCCGTGGTCTGCAAAGGCAGCGTAGTAAGACTTCTGCACCAGTTTGGAAGTGGTGATGACGCCTACTGCGATGTCCATGCGGGGAGTAGTCTTTGACTTGGGGCCCTTGGAAGCCACGCCTTCTACCTGCAGCGTGCCAGATTTCATCGCAGGCTGGTAGCCAAATACGAAGCTCTTGGTCAATTTGGGCTGCTGGGTTGCGGCATTCGGGAAGTCGTCACCCTTGAAAACCATGGGTTCCAGTGCAGTTTCCTTGTCACCGTACTTGTAAAACGAGTTCACTGTATAGACAAATCCTTTCTTCAGCATCTTGGCGGGCAGATTGGCAGCAATATCAAATGCTACAGAATCCTTGTGCACTTCGAGCGGATTGGGGGTAACAGTCAGCTGTTGCTGCTTGGCCAGCTTGATCATCTGGGGAAGCGTGCAACTCCCGAGGGTGAAGGCGCCGACCATCAGAAGGGAGTAAACTAGTTTTCTCATGGATATTTAGGTATTAAAAGGTTGTAATGAGGACCGCAAAGCTACTATTGTATAGCCTTTTTTTGCAATAATAGACAAAATTAAGTGATTTGGGCCTCAATTTTGCCCTCCAAACAGCGTTATATTTGTGGGTTGGAGGCAGTACCGACCAATGGTCAATTTGAACGGTTAAACGCGCAAAATGTGATGGTGAAAAGAATTCAGGATTTCTTCGAGCAAAATGCTTTCGGTGTGTGTACCCGGCTGGGCGAGAAACTGGGTATGTCCATCAGCGCCATTCGCCTGTTTTTTATCTATGCCTCCTTTCTCACTTTCGGCTCGCCGGTAATTGTATACCTGGCCCTTGCGTTCATCATGAATTTCCGCAAGCACCTGCGCCGTCGTCACCACACCATCTGGGACTTCTGATTTCAGGCTGGCTTCGGCAGTGAGCCGAATGTTTTCTTTCCCTTGATGAAGTACTGGTAAACTACCGAGCCCTGATAAGTATGGGCAATGGGTGCCTGTGCCCAGGAACTTTTTCTCCGTTTGCTCAGGATCGCGGGCAGTCTGCCAACCAGGGATCCATGGGCGCGAAACACCGCAACGGCATGCGACCATTTGCCCTGACTTGCAAATCGCATCGCCGCCAGCCAATCCAGGAACAGGCGCAGCGGCAGCAGCCATCCAAGCGTGCTGGCAGGCAGGTTCTTCACCAACATCGCCAGCCCGTTTCTGAAGTTGAAATACGTCTTGTTGGGGTGGCTGGCATCCAGAGTTGCGCCGCCCATGTGAAAGACGGTGGACGCCCCTTCATAGTACACGCTGTATCCTGCTCTGCTGAAGCGCCAGCAAAGGTCGATCTCCTCCATATGGGCGAAGAAGGACTCGTCCAATCCGCCTACCTCCAGAAATGCACTTCTGCGCACGAACATGCACGCGCCGGTGGCCCAAGATATCGCCTGACGATCATCAAACTGACCCTCATCTTTCTCGAGCGTGTCGAACATCCGGCCCCGGCAGAAGGGATAGCCGAGCACATCGATGTGCCCACCTGCTGCGCCGGCGTATTCGAATTGCTCGCGGTGATGCCAGGATTTTATCTTGGGTTGAACTGCTGCCACCCGCGTGTCTTTCTGAAGTAGTTCCAGGGGCCCATCCAGCCAGCCCGCCGTTACTTCCACATCCGAATTGAGCAAAACCACAAATGGCTCTTCCAACCGCGACAATGCAAAATTGTATCCGCCACAGTAACCCAGGTTGCTGCCCACGGCCAGCCATTCGGCGCCTTCTGTACCCTGGACTATTTGCTGAGAGTCATCGGTGGAACCATTGTCCACCACTACCACCCGTGCACGGGGGCTGTGAGCCACCACCAGCGGCAAGAGATTCCTGAGCAGTGCGCTGCCATTGTAATTCAGGATGGCCACTGCAACGGACTTCATCCCATCAGGCCATTGAGGTCCAGTCCCGGGATGTTCGGCAAAATGCCATCCGTGGTCTTCTTCATCTCTTCCCTTGCCATGAGTTCGGCTTGCTCATTTGCGCGGTTCACTGCAGCGATGATGAGGTCTTGCAGAATCGTCTGGTCCTCCTTCCGCAACAGGGAAGGATCAATTTCCAGCGATACAAGTGTCTTCTTGCCGCTTACCATTGCTTTCACTAACCCGGCACCCGACTCGCCGGTGGCGCGCAACCCGGCAAGGTTTTCCTGGGCGACTTTCATCCGCTCCTGCATCTCTTTCACTTTGCCCATCATTTTCATCATGTCCAGCATACCATTGAGTTTTTGCAATGCAAAGATAGCAATCCCGCTCAGGGATGCGGCCAGTCCCGCCAGCGCACCAGCAGAATGTAGTCCTTCTCGAGTGGCAGGTAGCCATGTTCATAGCAATACAAATACACGAGTCCCTGCCGGGTACGGTACATGTTGGTGAAGTACTTGAAATTGAACCCTCGTTCTTCCAGCTTTTGCCGTGGCAGGGTGACCTTGCCTTTTGGATTCAGTTCCTCGAGAATCCGACGGTTTTTGCGCAGTGCATGATTCACGTTGCGCATCAGATTGAACCGGTCGCTGTTTTCGCGGTTGTTGTGCGTGCTCCTGCAACTGTCTGAGCAGAATTTCTTGTCGGTGCGGCCGTTGATCACAGCACCGCATTCCGGACATTTTCGGTTGGTCGCCATCGCCTCGTCGTTGTACTCAATATTAGCGCGACGACGACCAGAAAATCCATGGGTAATGTTCCCCAATCTTTGTTGCCTACGGCCTGACGAGTATATTGGCAGGGAATGATTGTCTTTCGCTCCACCTGTGTGATTCTTTGCGCCTGGCTTTGCATCGGTTGTGGCCCGGCTCAGCAGTCGCAGGCGCCCACGGCGCTGAAGGATTCACTGTGGGTGGCTCCCGACACGGCTCTATGGAAGGCAGAGCCTGCAGCAAAAGAAATCCGATATGGCAGAGAGTTGATTGCTCATACAGCCGTGTACATCGGTCCCGCTGGCACAGTAAGCAAAAAGGCGAATGGGATGAACTGCCAGAACTGCCACCTCGATGCAGGCACTCGTCCGTTTGGAAACAACTACGGCTCTGTAGCTTCGCAGTACCCCAAATTCCGGGCGCGCTCCGGAACAAAGGAAAGTATTGAAAAGCGCATCAACGATTGCTTGCAGCGAAGTCTCGGCGGCGACCCTATCGATTCCCTTTCGAGGGAAATGCGCGCCATGGTGTCCTACATCCTGTGGGTTGGTAGCAATGTTCCCAAAGGGCAGGTCGCAGCTGGTTCCGGGCTCTTCAAAATGGATTGGCTCGGCCGCGCAGCCGACACCGTGGCCGGCAAAAAACTCTACCTGCAGAAATGCCAGACTTGCCACGGGCGTGATGGACAAGGCACCCGGCACCCGAACGGTCGGGAATACTACTATCCGCCCGTGTGGGGCACCGCCAGTTTCACCACTGCCGCCGGCCTGCACCGGATTTCCATGATGGCCCGATACATCCGCACCAATATGCCACTCGGCACCACCTGGCGCCGGCCCGGGCTCACCGACGAAGAGGCATGGGACATTGCCGCGTATCTGGAGTCAATGCCACGGAGAAAGAAGGTCTTCACCAATGACTGGCCCGACATCGCCACCAAGCCGGTAGACTACCCGTTTGGACCATTTGCCGACACTTTTGATGAAGCCCGGCACAAGTATGGCCCATTCAAAGAAATGATTCCGGCATCCCGGTAATCTTTCCTTACTTTCAATCAAGCCAACTGAAACCCA
>JAIBBB010000317.1 GCA_019694905.1 Cyclobacteriaceae bacterium | reverse complement strand
GATGCGAAGCTCGACTACAACCCGGAAGACAAGACAGTTACTTTCAAGCCATCCTCACTGAAACTTGATGACGCTGATTTTGATGTCAGCGGTTCCTACAAGAATCTCGATCCGGGCGTCATCGACCTCACCGTCGCCGGTAAAGAAACCGACATCCAGACAATCCTGTCACTGCTGCCAGCCTCCTTCTCGAAACCCTTTGAGCGGTACGAAAGCCAGGGTGAAGTATTCTTTGATCTCACCCTGAAGGGAGTGATCAGCAAGACCAAAGATCCGCTGCTGTCGATTGGGTTTGGTTGCAAGGACGCCACCCTCTTCCATCCCGATTCCAAATTCCGCCTCAAGCACACCAATCTCGAGGGCTCGTTTGCCACGCCTTCTTTCTCAAGACTTGATGAGGCCGTGTTGATGCTGCGCAACATGGAGGGCGAGCTCAACGAGAAAAAGTTCACTGCCAACTTCAATCTGACAAATTTCGACAACCCTTTTGTCACTTGCGACTTTCACGGCGCCGTGGAAGCGGGTGCCCTGCTGAATTTCATACCCATCGAAGGGCTCAGTGAAGTCGCCGGAGAAGTCTCGGGCGACATCAATTTCGAGGGGGAGATTGAAAAGTTAAAGCACAAGGCAACGGCACAGCAGGTGAAGGCCGATGGCTCCATCACACTGCTGAATCTGACTGCCCGCATAGGCGACAGGCACCTGCAACTCGACAGCCTCAACGGCAGTCTGCAGTTCAATCACAATGACCTGGGGTTGCAGAATGTGAGCGGTGTCTTTGAGGGCAGCGACTTCCGCCTCAACGGCAACTTCAAGAACGTGATTACTTTTCTCTTGTTCGAAAATCAACCCATCGGCATCGAAACGGATCTCACCTCGCGGTGGCTGGACCTCGACCGGATGATCGCCGCCGGTTTTGGCGTGGAGCAAAGCGGCAAGTTGAAGTTTTCCATCTCCCCCAACCTGCATCTCAATTTCAATTGCAACATAGGTCGCACACGCTACAAGCGCTTTCATGCCACCAACCTGAGGGGGGATTTGCTCGTGCGCAACCAGGTGGCGGTATCACGCAAGCTTTCCTTTGAATCGATGGGCGGCAGTCTCGTCCTCAACGGCATCGTCGATGCGCGCAATCCCAAGGCCATTGACCTTGTCACAGGCTTCAATCTCAAGGATGTGATGATCGACAGCCTGTTTTTTGTGTTCGAAAATTTCCGACAGACCTTCATTGAATCGAAACACCTGAAGGGGCGCGCCACTGCGGACGTGAGCCTGGAGGCCACCTGGGATGAGAGTCTGCACTTCTACCCGGAGACCCTCGTAGCAGACGTCAGTGCAACAATCCGCAACGGGGAACTCAATGATTTCGCGCCGCTAAAGGCGCTGAACAAATACCTCGACGACGAAGGTTTGAACAAACTGCGCTTTGCAGACCTGCGCAACGAAATCCATGTTGAGAACAAGACGGTCTTCATACCGGAAATGGAAATACGCTCCAACGTCACTTCCATCAAGTTATCGGGCCGGCACACATTTGACCAGCAAATCGACTACCGGGTCGTGGCGCCGCTGCGCAACAACCGGAAAATCAACGTTGAAGAAGCGGGTGGTGCCTTCGAGCAGGACAACGCCGGCAGGTCCAAGATCTATCTGAAGATCACGGGCACCACCGACAACTACAAAGTATCGTATGACCTTGAAGCGGTGAAAAAGAAAATTGCCGCCGACCTGAAGCGCGAAGTCAAGGAACTCAAAGACGCCTTTCGGCTGAAAGGGAAGAAGAAGCAAAAGGAACTGGAAGTCGACCAGAATGACACCTTCGACTGGCCCGATCAGTAGCGCGTCAGTTTCTCCTTGCGGCGCACGGCCTTGACGGCTATGGTAGAACCCCGCCAGACGGTGGTCAGACTCAGCGTGTCTGCGGCAACTACCTGGTACACCCACTGTTCAGGCGCAATGTTCCACTCATTGCGGGCGTTGGTGAAGTTGACCGTGAGGGAACTGCTGGCGGAATCCAGGCTGAAGCGGAATCTGTCACGGATCCATTCGCTGCGGATGACGCCGTTGTAGCCGTCGAAGAAGATCTTTCCCGCATAGAGCGAATCATTCGGGTCCATGGCCGTCCACACGCTGTCTTGCTGGCGGCGCACCTCAAAGGCACGCCACGCACCCTGCACAGGGGTTTGTGCCACGTGCGATTGCGCGTACTGCATCATGTTGACCGCGGCTTGACCGTTGGTCCAGAGTATCCATGCCAGGGCGGCATATTTTACCACACGTCCGGTCCATAAAACCCAGCGAGGCCCCGCCCACACGTCGGCCATCGTGGGTGGTGTCATCCGGTTGGCAATAAAGAAGTTCCAGAGGCGTGGCGTGTGCTGCAGAAGGATGAACAGTGACAGTACTGTGTAGAGCCCGCTGTTCAGTTTGACACATACGTCAAAAAAGATGTTGATGAGGAAGACATTCAGCATCACCACCAGCATGAGGAGTGCACCGAGCAGGGATGTGCGGCGGAATAACAAGAGCAGGGCGGGGATCACTTCACCCCAGCCGAGAAACATCTGATAGCCGCGCGAGTAACCGAAGAACGCCCACGCCACCCGCATCGGCGAGAGTTCGGTGAAGCGCGCATCCATGTTTGCCATGAGGTGCGGAAACTGCGAGACGAAGACTTTGGCGAAACCATAGCCGAGAATGACGGAGGCCAGGTAGAAACGGATGGTGACATCAAGTACCGGCAATGCCCAGCCGGCGTGTGGAATCAACCGCCACAGCAGCCAGTAGATTACAAACAGGAATGCACCGGCGCCGAGGCCGAGGTACAAGACTTCGAAATTTTGCGGATAGTCGCCGCAGCCTCCGGGTGATTGCTGGAAAAAGACACTGAAGGCAGCGCCTGTCAGCAAGAAGGCAAACAACGTGTTCCAGAATTGGCTGGTGGTCAGCCCAGGTCTCCTGATCATTGGTAGAATGGAAAAGGTGTCAGAGTGTCTTGGCGCGATTCCAGTATTCGTCCATCTCGGCCAATGTCATTTCACCCATCTTCTTCCCATCCCGCGCTGATTCGGTTTCGAGGTATTTGAATCGCTTGATAAATTTCTTGTTGGTCCGTTCCAGTGCTTCCTCCGGATCAATGTCGATGAAGCGCGCATAGTTGACCAGCGAGAAGAGCAGGTCTCCAAATTCTGCAAGCGCTTTCTCCTTGTTGACCTGACCGGCTGATGAATCTTTCATCTCCTGTTTGAATTCCTGCATCTCTTCTTCCACCTTTTCCCACACCTGCTCCTTGCGTTCCCAGTCGAAGCCAACGCCACGTGCCTTGTCCTGGATGCGGATGGCCTTCACCAGAGCAGGGAGAGACTTGGGGACACCTTCCAGTACGGATTTGTTGCCGGTTTTCAGTTTGATCTTCTCCCAGTTCTCCTTCACCTTATTCTCGTCTTCGGCCACCACATCACCATACACATGCGGGTGCCGCTCGATAAGTTTGTCGCATATGCCGTTGAGCACATCAGCCATGTCAAAGGCCCCGGTTTCGCTGGCGATGCGCGCATAGAACACATTGTGCAGCATGAGATCGCCCAGTTCCTTGCGGACTTCCTTCAGGTCGCCTTCGAGGATGGCGTCGGAGAGTTCATAGGTCTCTTCGATGGTGAGGTGGCGGATGGATTCGATCGTCTGTTTTTTGTCCCACGGGCAGTTTTCACGCAGCTCGTCCATGATGGTGAGCAGGCGGTCAAATGCCTCCAGTTTGGCCTGCCGGTTGGCATCGGGTGCTGAGAGCGGTTTTTTCATGCGGAGTAAACTAATATTGCCGGGGTGATGTTGTAATATTGCATTGCAAAATCGTCATTTCAACGATTCTTAACGCACAAGCCCATGGCTGTTTTTCTGGTCACACTCGTCGTTTTTGGTTTGTTTTTCGCCCTGATGTCGGTTCGCCTGCTGTTTATCAAGAACGGTGAATTCCGCGGCACCTGTGCTACACAGAGCCCTTTTCTCGCCAAAGAAGGCATCACGTGCGGCTATTGCGGCAAGGTGATTGGCGAGGGTGACCCCTGCG
>JAIBBB010000083.1 GCA_019694905.1 Cyclobacteriaceae bacterium | reverse complement strand
AAAGGTGGTGCTGTGTGGAGGGAAAGGTTGTTTAGGGGAAAATAGGTGAGCTGGGGTGGGTTAAGCGTAGTAGTGAAATTGCTGCTGATCCTGAAGTGACGCAGCAGACGGGAGTCCCCCATCTGGGCGTGCACCAGGCCGCTGGATGCCAGCAGCAAGAGCAATAGAAGGGGCCTTACGAGCATTCAGGTCGGGGTGTAGGGTCGCGGGTTGCGCCAATGCCAAAATACAATCGTTTGCGCTAATATTCGCAATTCTGCCAAACTTCTGATGGTACCTCACTGGCAGAATGGCTAACTTGTACACCCTTGGTTCTACCATTATGAGTAAGTGCATTGCCTCTATTTGTATCCTGCTTTTGGCAGGTTGTACCCAAACCCGGGACCGGATTCCCGAAACTGCCATGACCCAGCAACCTTCTGGAAAAGTAGTAGTGTATCAGTTGATGACAAGGTTGTTTGGAAACACGCAGACAGCCAATCAGCCGTATGGCACACGCGAAGTGAACGGCGTTGGAAAATTCAGTCATATCAACGAAACGGCACTCTCGGGCATCCGTGAACTGGGAGTAACCCACATCTGGTATACCGGTGTGCTGGAGCACGCAACCCTTTCAGACTACAGTGCGATGGGTATTCCTGCGGACCATCCTGATATTGTCAAGGGGCGGGCCGGATCACCGTATGCGATCAGGGATTACTACGACATAGACCCTGATCTCGCCGATCAGCCTGGCCAGCGGATGAAGGAATTTGAAGACCTTATCCGGAGGACCCATGATGCCGGCCTGAAGGCGATTATTGACTTTGTTCCGAATCATGTCGCGCGATCCTATCGCTCCGATCTCAAGCCTGTTGGCGTGGCCGACCTTGGCGAGAACGATGATGTTTCCAGGCCGTTTTCTCCCTCCAACAATTTCTATTACCTGCCTGGTCAGCGTTTTCAATCACCCTCCAACTACACGAGCCTCGGTGCCGCCAATCCTTTCCCTTCCAATGGAAAGGCATATGAAGAATTCCCGGCAAAGGTCACAGGTAATGATCAGTTTGTTCCCAATCCTTCGGTTTATGAGTGGTATGAAACTGTAAAGCTGAATTATGGTGTTGACATCCAGGGCGGTAGGAAGACCTACTTCGAGCCGGTGCCAGACACATGGGGTAAGATGAAAGACATTCTGATCTTCTGGTCGGGAAAGGGAGTGGACGGATTCCGCTGCGACATGGCTGAAATGGTGCCGGTCGAATTCTGGAATTGGGTAATCCCTCAGGTACGGGCGTTGTATCCTGACGTGCTATTCATTGCTGAAATCTACAATCCCCGGGAATACCGGCGTTATATTGACCAGGGACGATTTGATTTTCTTTATGACAAGGTACAGTTGTATGATACGCTGCGTGATCTGCTCAGGCAACACGGTTCTGCTGCATACATCCATCACATTCAACAAGAGCTCGCGGATATTGACAGACACCTGGTGCATTTCATGGAAAATCATGATGAGCAACGACTGGCATCCCCGCAGCTTTTGGGCGATCCGTGGAAGGCGTGCCCAGCCATGGTGGTGAGTGCTACCATCGACCGGGGGGCTGTCATGGTTTATTTTGGTCAGGAAGTTGGTGAGCCGGGTGCGGGATCGGAGGGTTTTGGACAAGACGACGGCAGAACCACCATGTTTGATTACTGGGGTGTGCCGGAGCACCAGAAGTGGGTCAACAACCATGCCTATGACGGTGGGGGACTCAGCCTGGAGCAGAAGCAGTTAAGGATATTCTACAGTGACTTGCTGAACCTCGCCAGGACCAGCCCGGCTATCGCTCAGGGTGCCTACGAAGATCTTACTTCAGAGTTGAGAAAAACCGGCGCCATCCAGGATGACCGGGTACAGGTATTTGCCAGGTATTTTGAGAGCGACCGCCTGGTGATTGTCAGTTCGTTCTCTGACAAGCCAGCCCACCTTCGCATCGCAATACCGCCGGCCCTGGCGGAAAAAATGGGCCTCCTGGGAGACAATACGTGGAATGGCCGCGACCTGCTGGGCAGCGGTACCGATGTAGCACTTAGCAAAGATTTTGTATTTGAGGTGGATGTACAGCCATTCGGCTACTATATATTCAAGTTTAAATGACGTGCATGATCAAGCGTTTGTTGCCGGCCCTCCTCATCTTGTTGCTGGTTGGGGGTTGCAAAACCGGCAAAGTGTTGCCCAAATGGCCCCAGGGAGTCAATTACGAAATATTCGTGTTGGCATTTGCCGACAATGATGGAGACGGAAAGGGCGACCTGAAAGGCTTGACAGCCAGGTTGGACTACCTGGATCAACTTGGAGTGAACGGTGTCTGGCTCATGCCGATCAGCCCTTCACCCAGCTACCACAAATATGATGTGACCGATTACACTGGTATTGATTCGGTTTATGGCACCAAAGACGACTTCAGAAACTTCGTCGAGCAGGCTCATCAACGCAATATTCACGTCGTGATTGACATGGTGCTGAATCACACCAGTAAGAAGCATCCCTGGTTTCTGGAGGCGAGCAAAGGAAAGAGCAATCCTTACCGTAACTACTACGTGTGGGGCAAAAGGGATTCCATCAAGTCTCAGTTGGACAAAAAAATGCTCTCTTACGATTCAGACAACATCAGGCAGTGGCATGCGGTGGACGGCGACAGTCTCGCCGAACACTACTACGGCTTTTTCAGCAGCCATATGCCAGACCTGAATTTCGACAATCCGAAAGTGCGTCAGGAGTTTGTTGAGATCGCCAGATTCTGGCTGACGGAAATGAAGGTAGATGGATTCAGGCTGGATGCGGCCCGCCACATTTACCCTGACGACCGACGCAGAGATAGTCATGCGTTCTGGTCCTGGTTCAGAGAAGAATTGATCAAGATGAAACCGGATGTGTATCTCGTGGGCGAGGTAACAGGTGCTGGTCAGGAGGTTGCTCCTTTCCTTAATGGGCTGCCTGCGTTGTTCAATTTTGACATGGGCTTTGCCATCGCAAATACAATTCAGTTGGGCCGCGACACTTCCGGTCTTGTCAAAAAGTACCTTGAGATAACTGAATTATATCGTTCCGTTCGCCCGGATTACTTCGATGCAACCATCATCAACAATCACGATCAGAACCGGATCTTAACCACACTGGGTGATGATGAGCAAAAGGCGAGAATGGCAGCATCGCTTCTTTTTACCTTGCCCGGCACACCCTACGTGTACTATGGAGAGGAGATAGGCATGAAAGGCCGCAAGCCCGACGAACTGATCAGAGAGCCATTCCGCTGGGCACCCGAAGGGCAGGACCCAATGCAAACCCGGTGGGAAGCAGCCGTGTACTCGACTGATGAAAAAGTCAAACCTGTAGCGCTGCAGGAGCAAGATCCAAATTCCATGCTCCACTTTTATCGCAAGTGGATCGCATTCAGAAACCGCACAGAAGCAATGACGTATGGGGACATTGCGATGACTCCTTACAACGGATCTGAGATCATTTCATTTTCCCGTACTTACGGTGATGACAAGGTGCTTGTTTTTCATAATATTTCTGATGTGGAGGTGACGGTTCAATTGGGTGACCTGGACCAGTTGTATCACCTTGATTTCTATACCAAGCCAGGTACGGAACTGCTGGATGACGAAATTGTCATGCCGGCCTTGTCGACTGCAATTCTTAAAAACTAATGAGTAAGGACGGACAATCACGGGTAGTAATTGAAAATGTTCAGCCAGCGGTAGATGGCGGGCGTTATCCTGCCAAACGAACTGTTGGCGAGAGAGTAGATGTAACAGCCAACTTGTTTGGTGATGGTCATGATCACATTCGCGCGAGGGTCAGTTTTCGAAAGGCCTCTTCGGCTGAATGGAGTCAGGCATGGATGACGGACCGGGGAAATGACGAGTGGGCTGCATCGTTCTATGCGGAAGAGGAGGGGAGTTATCTCTTCTTTGTGGAGGCATGGATCGATCATTTCGAAACCTGGTACGATGGATTTCGCAAGAAGGCCCTTGCCGGCGTTGATGTGAAACTTGAGCTGTTGGAGGGAGCTATCTTTCTGGATGGGGCCTCTGCCACTGAGGCCTCTTTGTCAGCAATGGCAACCCGATTCAGGGATCCGGCCCGCTACAAAGAGAGTATTGGCGTAGTTTTGTCGGCGGAATTTGCCGCCATTGTTGAACGACATCCTGCTGTTCAGTTTGTCACAACTTCTGGCGATCCGCTGCGGGTATTGGTTGAAGGGCGCCGTGCTTTATACAGCACATGGTATGAGTTGTTTCCGCGAAGCAGTGCGCTGGAGGGTGGACGTCATGGTACTTTCCTCGACACAGTCAAGCTTCTTCCGCGCATTGCAACAATGGGCTTTGATGTCCTTTATTTACCGCCGATACATCCAATCGGAAAAGTCAACCGCAAGGGTAAGAATAACAGTGTTACAGCAAAAGCCGGAGAGCCAGGATCGCCTTGGGCCATCGGCAGTGATGAAGGTGGTCATAAGGCACTCCATCCGGAACTGGGTACGCTGGCTGATTTCCATAAACTGGTAACCGAGGCCCGCAAACTACAAATCGCTATTGCGATGGACATTGCGTTTCAGTGTGCGCCAGATCACCCGTACGTCAAAGATCATCCGGATTGGTTCCGCCAGCGACCTGATGGATCCATTCAGTACGCGGAAAACCCACCCAAAAAATACCAGGATATCTATCCTTTCAATTTTGAATCAGCAGACTGGAAGGGATTATGGGAAGAACTCCGGTCTGTTTTTCTTTATTGGGTGGAACAGGGGGTAACCATCTTCAGAGTGGACAACCCACACACCAAACCTATCCGGTTCTGGGAATGGGTGATTGGCGAAATCCGAAGCAAACACCCGGAAGTAATCTTCCTTTCAGAGGCCTTCACACGCCCCAAAGTCATGGCTTCACTCGCCAAGGTGGGATTCACTCAGTCCTACACCTATTTCACCTGGCGCAACACCAAGCAGGAGATCATGGAGTACATGAACGAACTGGTTCACGGCCCCAGTCGCAATTATTTCCGACCGAACTTTTGGCCCAATACGCCCGATATTCTTCCTTATCACCTGCAGCATCAGGGTGAGAACATATTCATCATCCGTGCAGCGTTGGCAGCAACGATGTCGGCCAGCTATGGAATCTATGGCCCACCGTTTGAGTTTTTTGAAAACCAACCGGTGGAGGGCAAGGAAGAGTATGTCAATTCAGAGAAGTACGAGATCAAGCATTACGACTGGAAGCGCACCAACCGGATGACCGATCTGCTGACAATGATCAACCGCGCACGGCGCGAGCACCCGGCCCTTCAATCAACATGGAATCTCCAATTCTGTCCGATTGAAAACCCGCATCTGCTCGCCTTCATCAAGACAACGGACGACCTGTCGGATGTTATCCTGGTTGTGGTGAATCTGGACCCGCATACGCCTCAGTCAGGCTATGTGCAGGTGCCCAGGTCACGGTTGAAACTTTCAGATAAAATCAATCTGAAGCTCACCGATCTGATGACACAAGAGCATTATACCTGGACGCAGGAATGGAACTATGTAGAACTCAATCCCTACAAGCTTCCGTTCCATGTTTTCCATGTACGGATTCACGAATCTCAAATGTAGACGCTGTATATCTAATTGATACGAATGGCACTTCAGAAAAACAACGACCCCCAATGGTTTAAGGATGCCATCATTTATGAGATCAGTGTCCGTGCTTTCTATGATAGTAACAGTGATGGCATCGGTGATTTTCAGGGACTGATCCAGAAACTGGACTACCTGGAGGACCTTGGCATCAATACACTTTGGCTGTTGCCATTCTATCCATCGCCTCTCAAGGATGACGGGTATGATGTAACAGAATACTGTGACATACACCCCGATCTGGGGACCCTGTCCGACTTCAAACAATTTCTGAAGGACGCACACAGCCGCGGTATCCGCGTAATTACGGAACTGATTCTTAACCACACTTCTGATCAACATCCATGGTTCCAGCGTTCGCGACGTGCGCGCAAGGGATCACGGTATGAGAACTACTATGTGTGGAGCGACGACCCGGACAAATACGCCGAAGCGCGCATCATGTTTCCCAGCGAAGAAACCAGTAACTGGACCTGGGATCAGGACCGCAAAGAATACTACTGGCACCGGTTCTACCGGCATCAACCCGATCTCAACTATGAGCATCCGGAAGTTCAGCTTGAAATGATCAAAGTGGCCGACTTCTGGCTGAAGTTGGGTGTAGACGGGTTTCGGCTTCCGTCGGTTCCGTTTTTGTATGAAGAAGAAGGTACCAATTGCGAGAACCTTGCCAAGACACACAACTTCCTGAAGAAGCTGAGGTCGCACGTTGACAAGTACTACAACGAGAGGATCCTGGTGGCAGAAGCTAACCTGTGGCCTGAGGATGCCGCCTCTTACTTTGGTCAGGGTGATGAATGTCACGTAAACTTCAACTATCCGCTCATGCCCCGGTTGTTTCTTGCGTTGCGGACGGAGGACACCTATCCGGTGGTGGACATTATCGAGCAGACGCCCGAGACACCACCTAACTGCCAGTGGGCTATATTCCTTCGCAATCACGACGAGTTGGGACTTGACATGGTGACCGAGGAAGAGAAGGACTACTTGTTCAAAGCTTACGCGGCAGACCCCCATACCAAGCATAATCTGGGGATTCGCCGCCGCCTGGCACCACTGTTGAACAATGACCGGCGCAAGATAGAGTTGCTGTATGCCATCCTGTTCTCCATGCCTGGCACCCCGTCACTTTACTATGGAGACGAAATCGGTATGGGAGATAATATTTATCTCGGAGACCGACACGGCGTGCGCACACCGATGCAATGGAACATGAACATCAATGCTGGATTCTCCACGGCCAATCCCCAGCAACTTTTTCTGCCCGTGATCACAGACCCGGTCTACAGGTATGAATCTGTGAATGTGGCCATGCAGGAGGCCAACCCCTCCTCGTTGGTATGGTGGATCAAGAACGCAGTATCCATGCGCAAACGTCTGAACGTCTTTGGCAGGGGCGATATGCAGTTTATTGATAGTTCCAATTCCAAGGTGTTGTGTTTTGTGAGGAGCTATGAAAAACAGCGGGTAATCATAGTGGCGAATTTCTCTCAGTTCTCGCAGGCTACAACGCTTGATCTGACTGCTTTCAAGGACGCGGATGTGACCGAGGTATTTTCCCAGAACCGGTTCAACAGTGTGGACAAGGGTGAGTATCCCATCACGATTGGTCCCTATGGATACTTCTGGTTTCAGGTCGACAAAGCCGACAAGAAGGACAAGGCAGATGGTACCCAGGAATCAACAGTCTTTCGTTTTGATCTTGCCTGGGACAAGGCCTTCAACGACTACAACGAATCGCGGTTCCTGGAGCGAAAGGTACTCCCTCCGTTTATGCGCAAAAGCCGGTGGTTTGGAGGGAAGGCACGCACAATCTCGAAAGTGAACATCACCCGGGCTATCCCGCTGAAGGTGGAGGGGCAGATGCACTTTCTCACCATTATTGAGGTGCACTATGTGCAGCGATTGCCTGAATTGTATTTTCTCCCCATCACTTTTGTTGCCGGCGAGGATTTTATGGATCGGGTGGAGGTAAGCGCTCAGAGCGTGATCTGCAAGGCTGAGATTCAGGACAAGATTGGATTTCTGATGGACAGCAGTTACGACCGTGCATTCAGGGACTACTTGTTTGAGTGTATGGCAAGAGATACCCGGCTCAAGACCGAGGAGGGTGTGCTGGAGTTTAATCAGGGCCTGTATGCCAAACTGGATCCAGACAATGTGGAGTCCAAAATTCTGAAGGCGGATCAAAGCAACACGGCCATCATTTACAACGACCGATACTTCTTCAAGTTTTACCGGAAGATTGAAAGGGAAATCAATCCCGACCTCGAGATTGTTCGCTTCCTGTCGGAGAGTACGTCATTCAAAAACTCTCCCAAGTACGCTGGCAGTGTGGAGTTTAGGGACCTCGAAGGCAAGACCACGGTCTTCGGTCTTTTGCAGGAGAAAGTAGAGAATCAGGGTGACGCATGGAATATGACCATCGATTCGGTCGGACGCTTTTATGAGCGGGTGATGACGTCCGGAAAGAAGGACAAGTTGCCCAAACTTGTGAACCGCGCCGCATTGAAGTTCGAAGAGGCGCCGGAAGATATTCAGGAGCTCATCGGCCTGGGCTTTTATGAACGCGTAGTTCGGTTGGCGCAAAGAACCGCTGAAATGCACCTCGCACTGGCTTCTGACACCGACAATGAATCATTCGCACCTGAAGAATTTACGGGATTGTATCAGCGGTCCCTTTATTCTTCACTACGCAAACTGCTGAAGGATCGTTTCAAACTCCTTCGTCAATCACTCGACAGACTGCCAGTAGATACCCGGGTATTTGCAAAAGAGGTGCTGGCCATGGAGGATGATATTCTGGAGTGCTTCAGTGAGATTTACCAGGTGAGAATCCATGCAAATAAGACGAGGATTCATGGAGATTACCACCTTGGGCAGGTACTGTTTACAGGAAAGGACTTTGTCATCATTGATTTTGAAGGGGAGCCAGGTTTTTCGTTCAGCGAGAGAAGACTCAAGAAAAGCCCCTTCAAAGATGTTGCAGGCATGATGCGATCATTTCACTATGCAGCTTTTGGCAAGATTCTGCTTAATGAGAACTATCGGGAACAGGATCGCCAGTGGATCGAACAGTGGGGTGAGCAGTGGCAGCATTACGTGAGCCGGTTCTTTCTGGGTGCCTATTTCGAGAGACTGGGAACCGCAGGAGGGATGAATTTTGAGCACGACATTCTCATTAGCACGTTCCTGATAGAGAAGGCGATCTATGAACTGGGTTATGAACTGAACGGCCGACCCGACTGGGTGATTATTCCTTTGCGGGGTATACACTATCATATGAAGCGGTATGCCCAGCAACGCGATGAGCGAAAGGGAAAAATCGCTCAGACCACAAGCAAGAAGAAATAACGCAACACAACGAACCATGGCAAAGAAGAGTAAACCGGAACCTGAGCAGACTTCGCTATTGACCGATTTTGACATTCACCTGTTTCGTTCAGGCAAGCACTACCGGTTGTATGAAAAGCTGGGTGCCCACGAAGTTGAGTTTGGCGGCGTGGCTGGCACCTACTTTGCCGTCTGGGCACCCAATGCCAGGGCTGTTTCGGTGATTGGCTATTTCAATCACTGGCAATCGGGTGTTCACAAACTCAACCCGCGTTGGGATGAGTCCGGCATCTGGGAAGGATTCTTTCCGGGTATGAAGAAGGGCGAGGCCTACAAGTATGCTATCCACAGCAATACGGGTGATTTTCTGGAGAAGGCTGATCCAATGGGTTACTATGCAGAGTTGCCGCCCAAGACTGCGTCGATATCGTGGGACCACACCTATGAGTGGCATGATCAGGAATGGCTGACGCAAAGAAGAGCACAGGCCGGCAAACCGAAACCCTATGCCGTCTACGAGGTGCACTTCGGCAGCTGGCGCCGCAAGACGGAAGCAGAGAACCGCTCGTTGACTTATGGTGAGATGGCACAGGAGTTGGTCTCCTATGTGAAGGACATGGGATTTACCCATGTTGAGTTTCTGCCCTTGATGGAGCATCCCTTTTATGGCTCCTGGGGCTACCAGCTTACAGGATATTTTGCGCCTACCAGTCGCTATGGTCAGCCGCAGGATTTTATGTACCTGATTGATCAGTTTCACCAGGCGGGTATTGGCGTCATCCTGGATTGGGTGCCTTCACATTTTCCGGGCGATGCCCATGGATTGTACAAATTTGACGGCACCCATCTTTATGAACATGCGGATCCACGCAAGGGCTTTCATCCGGACTGGAGTAGTTATATTTTTAACTATGGGCGCAATGAAGTTCGATCGTTCCTGATCAGCAATGCAATCTTCTGGCTGGACCGCTTTCATATTGATGGATTGCGCGTGGATGCAGTGGCTTCAATGCTGTATCTGGATTATTCCAGGAAAGCAGGGGAGTGGATCCCTAACCAGTACGGAGGCAACGAGAATATTGAGGCCATCAGCTTCCTGAAGGAATTTAACGAGACAGTATATGGCTCCTTCCCTGATGCAGTCACCATCGCGGAGGAATCCACGGCATGGCCTGGTGTATCACGGCCCACTTATATCGGCGGACTCGGCTTTGGCCAGAAGTGGATGATGGGCTGGATGCATGACACACTTCATTATTTTAAGAAGGATCCGGTTCACCGCAAGTACCATCAAAACGATATCACGTTTTCAATCATGTACGCGTTTACGGAGAACTTCATGCTGCCCTTGTCGCACGATGAAGTTGTTCACGGAAAGGGTTCCTTGATCGGGCGAATGCCGGGTGATGAGTGGCGCCGGTTTGCGAACCTTAGGCTCATGTTTTCTTACATGTTTACACATCCAGGCACCAAGTTGCTGTTCATGGGTGGCGAGTTTGGCCAGACGGCCGAATGGAACCACGAGCGCAGCCTTGACTGGCACCTGCTTCAATATGCCCCTCACGCTGGGGTGCAGCTGCTGATGAAGCATCTGAATGCGCTGTACAAACAGGAGCGTGCCCTCTACTGGTTTGGGTTTGACCATAAAGGATTTGAGTGGGTTGACTATTCTGACAGGGAGAATTCGATCATTATCTACGCGAGGAAGACAGAAGACGTGGCAGATACGTTGCTGGTGGTTTGCAACTTTACTCCTGAAGTGAGATATGGTTACCGTCTGGGCGTTCCGCAACGCGGGATGTACCAGGAAATCTTCAATTCCGATCACCCGCAATACGGCGGTACAGGCGTGCTCAATCAGGGGTCCCTTGCAACACTTCCTGTCAAGTACCACAATCAGGATTACTCGATAGCTATCACCATTCCACCAATGGCGATTACAGTTCTCAAGTTGTCACAGGCTCAAATTGAATTTGAACTAGGATCATGACAAAACCGAAGCGATTCATCTGTATCCACGGCCACTTTTACCAGCCACCTCGGGAAAACGCATGGCTGGAGGTCATTGAACTGCAGGACTCTGCTCACCCTTTCCATGATTGGAATGAGCGGATCTCTGCGGAATGCTACGGCCCGAATACGGCTTCAAGGATTCTTGGCGACGACGACGTAATCACAAAGATTCAGAATAACTATTCCAAAATCAGTTTCAACATCGGGCCCACCCTGCTTTCGTGGATGGAGCGGTATGATCTTGAAACTTATGAAGCCATTCTCGAAGCTGACAAGGACAGCATCAAACGGTTTGGTGGACATGGCTCAGCGATGGCGCAGGTGTACAATCACATGATCATGCCGTTGGCTAATTTCCGAGACAAGGAAACGCAGGTGATCTGGGGGATCAGGGATTTTGAGGCGCGGTTCAAGCGCAAGCCGGAAGGCATGTGGCTCGCAGAGACTGCAGTGGATACTGAGACACTTGAGGTCCTTGCCGCGAATGAGATCAACTTCACCGTGCTTGCGCCCAGGCAGGCAATGGAAGTCAGAAAGATCGGCGATACGAATTGGCAACCTGTGAATGACCACACGGTCAATACTCTGAAATCTTACCGGTGCAATCTTCCCTCGGGCAAACATGTCGACCTGTTCTTTTACAATGGAGACATCGCACAGGGAGTGGCCTTCAATGGTCTTCTCAACGACGGCAGAAACTTCGCCGAGCGTCTGTCGAAATCGTTTGATGAACAAGACAGTGGAGCGCAACTGGTGCATATCGCCACCGACGGTGAAACCTACGGACACCATCATCACCATGGTGACATGGCGCTTGCCTTCTGTCTCGACTACATTGAAAAGAACAAACGGGTCGACCTGATCAACTATGGTCAGTTCCTTGAACTGTATCCGCCGGAGTATGAGGTTCGGATTATTGAAAACAGCTCCTGGAGCTGCGTACACGGCGTGGAGCGGTGGCGCAACAACTGCGGTTGTAATACGGGAGGTCATGGCAACTGGAATCAGGAATGGCGCAAGCCATTGCGTGAGACGTTGGACTGGCTTCGTGACATCCTTGGAGGAATTTTTGAGCGCGAAGCTCTTCCGCACCTGGAGAACCCGTGGGATGCCCGAAACGATTATATCAAGGTTATCCTGAAACGGAGTGATGCCAATACCGACCGATTCCTCAAGCAACACGCGCGACAGGGGGAAGAGGTGAATGCAAACAAGATTCTCCGGATGTTGGAGATGCAGCGTCACGCGATGCTCATGTACACGAGTTGTGGGTGGTTCTTTGATGAGGTGTCGGGTATTGAAACTGCGCAAATTCTTCAGTACGCCTGCCGGGCGATACAACTCTCACGGCAGTTGACGGCGCAGGATATCGAGGCTGAATTCCTTGAGCGATTGTCAAAGGCCAGCAGCAATGTGGCAACCTATGGTCATGCCGGGAATGTATACCTGCAGCAGGTGTTGCCCTCCAAGACCAACCTGCAGCGCGTTGGAATGCACTATGCTGTATCATCCATATTTGAAGACGAGCCCGAGACCCTGCCGCTATTCAATTATAAGGCTACCAATGAGGTCTTCCTCAAGAAAGAAGCAGGTGAACAAAAGCTGGCATTGGGAATTACCAAAGTGCAGTCGCTCGTGACGCGTTCAGAAAAGAATTTCGCCTTTGCTGTGATTTATCTGGGCAAGCACGACCTGATTGGCAACCTTAAGATTGACATGGAACCTGATCGGTTTGCCAGCATGCAGTTCAGGATGGTAAATGCATTCGAAAATGGCAGGCTCGGAGAAATCATCGAGCTGATGCAGACCTACTTTGGGCCAACCAAATACACCATCTGGCACCTGTTTCAGGATGAGAAACGCAAGATCCTTGAATTGATTGCCAACCGGAGCCTGCGCGATCTGGAAGACTCACTGCGACGTACCTACGACCGCGACTACCCGCTTGTCAATGCGCTTTCTAACAACCGGATCCCGATACCTAATGCATACCGGACTACCTTCGAATACATACTCAATGCGGACTTGCTGAATTGTTTCCAGCCTGAAAAGATCAATATCAAGACGCTTCAAAGGGTCATAGCTGAACTTGAGCGCTGGAAGCTGAAGATTGAGGACCCCGTCAAACTTGCCCGGATTGCCGGTGAGAGCATTTTCAAGGAGTTGCGCCGGGTAGGGGCGGAACGTGAAAATGTGCGCCGGGTGCAGCGGTTTAACAAGCTATTCCCTTTGCTGGAGAAATTCAATATTGAACCCAACCTGTCGAGGTCACAGAACCAGTATTTCGAAATAGCGGTGGAGAACAAGGCCAGGCCTGCGGATGAGGTGAACCAGGAATGGTTGGCGCAATTTGTGCTGCTTGGAGAAAACCTGGGTGTAAAAATCGATCCGGCCGGCTAGTATCAGGCCCGGGCAATCTGTGCGCCCAGTTGACGAAGCCGACCTTCGATGTTTTCATAT
>JAIBBB010000008.1 GCA_019694905.1 Cyclobacteriaceae bacterium | reverse complement strand
CACAGCGAGAAGGACTCTCTGAACACGACGAACGAATGAAGGAAAAAGCCCAGCAGATCCAGAAACTCATGGATGAACTCCTTGACGAGGAGACCAGGAAATTGTTCAGGCAGTTGGAGGATCTGATGCGCGAAAAGGCCGATCCGGATCAACTCAATAAACTTCTCGAAAAGCTGGACCGAAAGGAGTTGAATCTTGAGAAAGAGCTTGATCGAATGAAGCAGATCTTTGAACAATTCAAGTTTGATACAAAGTTGGAACAGTTCGAAGAAGAACTAGATCAAGCCATTGAAAAGCAGGAGCAACTGAAGTCTGAGACAGACGAGCTGAATAAATCTGATCGGCCAGACAAGAGTGATCAGTTGAAGGATCTTTCAAAGAGGCAAGAGGAGCTCCTCAAACAGAGCTCTGAAAGGATGGATGCATTGCGCGAACTGAAAGATCTTCAGAAGAAACTGGAAGAAGAAGAATCGTTGCCTGGTGAAGAAGACCTCAAAGAAGTCGAAGAGGATCAGGAAGATAGTAAGAACGACCTGGAGCAAGGCAAGCCAGAAAAATCATCGCAGTCTCAACAGCGCAGTATTGAAAAGATGAAGCAGATGAAGAATGCGCTGGCCTCTGAGCGATCTGCCATGCAGATGAACATTGATATGGCCAATTTGGAAAGTCTCCGTCAAATTCTTCATGGGCTTATCAAGCTTTCCTTTGATCAGGAGCGCACCATGAAGGACTATATTCCTTTGAATGCAGCAGACCCGAGAAATGTCACCTTGTCCCAGTCGCAATTAAAGATTCAGGATGATGCTAAAGTGCTGGAAGACAGTCTATTAAGCCTATCCAAAAAGGATCCCATGATGGGGTCAATGGTGACGCGGGAAGTTGGAGAACTTAACAATCACCTGGATCGCACGGCTGAATTTGTGAAGGACAGGAAGCGAGCAAACGCAGGTTCTGAAATGCAAATGGCCATGACCAGTATCAATGATCTGGCCCTGATGCTGAATGATCATTTCGATATGATGATGGACATGATTTCAAAGGGGCGTCCTGGCATGAAGAAAGGAAAGGACAAGGGACAATCACTATCCAAAATGCAACAAATGCTGAACCAACAGATTGAGCAGATGAAGAATGGATCCAAGCCTGGGGGTAGAGAGTTTTCTGAGCAGATGGCCAGGATGGCTGCGGAGCAGGAGAGAATTCGCAGGGCGCTCCAGGAGTTACAGGAGAAGATGGAGCAACAAGGAGGGAAGTTGCCTGGTGGTGATTTGAGCGGTAAGATGGAGGAAACAGAACTTGATCTGGTCAACAAGCGTATTACAGAAGAAACCATTAAAAGACAGAAGGAGATTCTGACTCGTTTGCTGGAGGCAGAGAAATCCGCGAGGGAGCAAGATGAGGACGAAGAGCGCAAAGGCGAAACGGCCAAAGAATATGAGAAGCAGATTCCTAAGGCATTCTCAGACTATTTACGGTTAAAGGAAAAAGAACTAGAATTGTTGAGGACAGTTCCTCCGAGGCTGTTTCCCTATTATAAGAAGGAAGTGAACGAGTATTTCAATAGAATTGGCCCGAACCATTAGCATGAAGAAGATTAGCATTGATATTCCCTCTATCTCCGACAACATCAGGATGATTGAGAGTTTTATCGACAACGCGAAGGAACGCTTCCATTTGGATGAAGACCTGTATGGAAACATCATGATTGCGGTCACAGAAGCAGTCAATAATGCCATTCGGCACGGGAATCAGGCCGATTCTTCAAAAAACGTCTCATTGGTTCTTACGCTGGACGATTCTCTGCTGAAATTTATCATCGAAGACGAAGGAAAGGGTTTTGACTTCGCACACTTACCAGATCCAACCGCCCCGGAGAACCTGGAGAAACCTGGAGGAAGGGGCATATTCCTAATGAAGCACCTGTCGGATGAGGTAACCTTCCGGGACGGGGGACGCGTTGTGGAATTGAGTTTCTATATGAATGCCTGACGTGACTGCTGTCGAGTTTCATAACCAATCCAATCCACTCAAACTCTCCGATCCGTCAGGTTCGGCACGCTGGATCGCCAACGCCGTCAAGAAAGAAGGGAAAAGACTCCGTTCATTACAAATAGTGTTTTGCAACGACAAGTACCTTTTGAAGATCAACAAGACCTTTCTCCATCACAACACTCTAACAGATATTATTACATTCGACTATTCAGAGGGCCTGCAAATAGACGGTGAGCTTTATATCAGCATCCCAAGAATCCGTGAAAACGCGAAAAAGTTCAGTGTCACCCTTGATGAAGAATTACACAGGGTCATGATTCACGGTGTCCTCCATCTTCTTGGCTACACCGACAAGACCACCCGACAGAAGAGCATCATGCGCAAGAAAGAGGATGCTTACCTATCTTTGCGATAGGTTTCACGTGAAACAACCAGAAATTCCAAATAACCGTTTCACGTGGAACATGTTCCTATGTTTCCAGAATACGATGTCATTGTTGTAGGTGCCGGCCATGCCGGTTGTGAGGCGGCAGCTGCAGCCGCCAACATGGGCTCACGCGTGCTTCTTGTTACCATGAACATGGGAACCATTGCACAGATGTCTTGCAACCCTGCAATGGGGGGTGTTGCAAAAGGACAAATTGTAAGAGAAATCGATGCCCTTGGCGGATACTCCGGCTTGGTATCTGACCGCTCCATGATACAGTTTAGAATGCTGAACAAGTCTAAAGGGCCAGCGATGTGGAGCCCACGAACGCAAAATGACCGCCAGCGCTTCTCTGAAGAATGGCGCCACCTTCTTGAGCAAACTCCCAATGTTGATTTCTGGCAAGAGATGATCCCCGCTCTTCTCATTAAGAACAATCGGGTACAAGGAGTCAAGACGGCTCTCGGCCTGGAGATACACAGCAAGAGCGTCATCTTAACCAATGGAACCTTCCTCAATGGTATCATCCATATTGGCGAAAAGAACTTTGGAGGAGGTAGAGCAGCGGAAAGGGCAGCCCACGGCATTACTGAACAACTAGTGTCGCTCGGATTTGAATCCGGCAGGATGAAGACAGGGACTCCGCCACGCGTAGATGGCAGAACGCTCAACTACAACAACATGGAAGAACAACCAGGAGATGATTCTCCTGGGAAATTCTCATACATGGATACCAACCCGCCCTCGACTCAGAAAAGCTGCTGGATCACATACACCAATCCAAAGGTCCACGAAAAACTCAGGGAGGGCTTTGAACAATCTCCCATGTTTCAAGGCCGCATCAAGGGGCTCGGCCCTCGGTACTGCCCCTCCGTTGAAGACAAGATCAATCGATTCGCGGAAAGAGACAGACACCAAATTTTCGTTGAACCTGAAGGATGGAACACAGTGGAGATCTATGTCAATGGATTCTCTACCTCCTTGCCAGAAAATATCCAATATGAAGCCCTCAGACTCGTACCCGGATTTGAGAATGTTAAAATGTTCAGACCAGGCTATGCCATAGAATACGATTACTTCCCACCTACCCAGTTAAAAACAAGCTTGGAGACACAACTCATTGATAATCTGTACTTTGCTGGCCAAATCAATGGAACAACCGGATATGAAGAAGCCGCCGCTCAAGGCCTCATGGCCGGCATTAACGCGCACCTTAAAATAAACGGCCGTGAACCCTTCATTCTAAAAAGATCTGAAGCCTACATCGGGGTACTGATCGATGATCTTGTGAACAAGGGCACCCAGGAACCTTACCGAATGTTCACCTCTCGCGCAGAATACAGAGTCCTGCTTCGACAGGATAATGCAGATCTGCGGCTCACACCCAGGTCCTACCAAATTGGACTCGCCAGCCAGGAGCGGTATGATCGAACCCAAGAGAAAAGCAACCAGACTCATTCACTCGTCGATCTTCTCAAAAAAACCAGAGTAGAACCCAATGAAGCCAATGAGGCCTTAGCCACTCTTGGATCAGCCGCGTTGCGAGAAAAGGTTGCCGCTGCTCACATCCTTAGACGGCCGGAAATGAACATCCGGCAAGTCGCCACCATGCACCCCGACCTGCAAAATGCAATCCTTCAGCTGAAACCCGATATACTCGAACAGGCTGAAAATCTCATCAAGTATGAAACCTACCTCGACCGCGAGAAAAAACTGGCTGAGAAAATAGAAGGCCTGGAAGAACACCGGATTCCAACAAACTTCAATTACGATAAAATCCCTGCCCTCTCATCTGAGGCACGTGAAAAACTTAAGAGAATCAAACCAGAAACCATTGGTCAAATGTCCCGAATCTCTGGCGTATCACCCGCTGACGTTTCTGTACTCACTATCTATCTTGGGCGCTAATTGTCATGGAAGAAACGCTTAAATGCCCTATCTGCAAGAACGACCTTGTAGACACAAGTCTTCAACCAAAGGACCATACCGTCTCACAAGAACTCTTCTCTCTCATCGAATGTCCTCAGTGTCAACTCTTAGTAACGTCACCAAGACCTGATGAAAGTGAGTTAGACCGCTATTACGAATCTTCCGACTACATTTCTCATACAAATAACGGCAACACTCTACTGAACCAACTCTATCTGCTTGTAAGGAACCACACCCTCAAACAGAAACTCAAACTTGTACGACAATTCAATCCCACACATCTGGCAGACGTGGGCTGCGGAACCGGAGCATTCCTTTCTATCTGCCAGAAAGCCGGTATACAAATTACTGGCGTAGAACCCAATACCGGCGCGAGGGCAAAAGCCGAATCCATTCTCCAACAACGCATCTATCATAGTATTGAAGATCTTACACAGCAACAGGACGTGATCACCCTGTGGCATGTGCTAGAACATTTGCCCCAACTACGACACAACCTCGATATCATTACAGGAAAACTGTCTTCCAGCGGAACGCTCATTATAGCCGTTCCCAATTACCAATCTGCAGACGCCAGAAAATACAAGTCCTACTGGGCGGCGTATGACGTCCCACGACACTGCTGGCATTTCAGCCAACAGTCCATGATACAACTCGCCGAAAGTTATCAACTCAAGGTTCAGCAGATAGTACCGATGTACTTCGATTCCTATTATGTGAGCCTCCTCAGTGAGAAATACCTGCATCCACAGAAAAGCACAGCAAGGCGCATGCTATCTGGCGCCTACCAGGGTTTAGTCTCCAACATGAAAGCACGACAAACAGGACAATATTCTTCGCTCATTTACATTTTTCAAAAATGAAGTTCCTGCCGTACCTAGCATTCCTCATTCTACTGAATTCCTGTGCAATTCAAAATAGCCCACAGGGTGGACCACGAGACACAATTCCCCCCCAATTATTATTGTCGCTACCCAATTCACAGGCTACCAACTATAACGGCAAAGAAATACTCTTCGAATTCAACGAAATGTTGAAACTCAACAACCCTCAAGAAGAAGTCATTATCACTCCCAGAACAGGCAAAAAAAACAACTACAGATTAAGAAATAACCGGTTGTACATTGAACCGGATGCGCCCTGGTCCACCAACACGACGTACACCATATCCCTGCGGAAAGCCGTCCAGGACATTACTGAAGGAAACACGGCTGAAGACATCCAGCTTGCATTTTCCACCGGACCCGTCATCGACACCATGACCATATCTGGCAAGGTCACTCACCTCCTTACTGACAAACCGGGGGACAAAATTACTGTAGGAATATATTCATCAGACACATTCAACGTATTCAGGCACAGCCCCGAGTACTTTGCCAAAACCAATGAACAGGGAATCTATTTCATCAGAAACCTCAAACCCGGTAAATACCACCTCTATTGCTTTGACGATAAGAATAAAAACTTCAAAGCTGACACACAAACTGAGAAATTTGGCTTCTATGAAGACTCGATCGACCTCACTCACACTCACCAAACTATTGATATCCCCATCCTGGCCATAGACTCCAGACCCATCGAAATCTCAAGTATCAAATCAAATGGGCCCGTCAACAAGATTCGCTTTAAAAAGAATATCACCTCATACTCGATTCAAAGTCAAACCAAATTCATCAACTCATTCGGCGAAGACCACACCCAAATCGACATCTTCGTAGCCAACAATTTGACAGACAGCGTGCAGGTATCCCTCACCGCAACTGATAGCATCCAACAAAAGATTGACACTACCTTTTATGTCAAAATCTCCAAAACCCAACGGGCACCAGAAAAACTCAAACTTAAGGTGGAGCAAAACGACCTTAATCTCATCACCCAAAGCCATGACATCATCCTATCCAGCAATCAACCCATTCGCAGCATAAACACAGACAGCGTTAAACTCGAAATTGACTCAACTATCACTATTGGCTACCATAACGCCATCATTTCCATTGACACACTTTCGAAGCTTATTCGGCTTAAGAAAGATCTCACCTCATATAAAAAGGACAGTATCAACTGGAAGAATGCATCATTTTCAGTAAGGCAAGGATTCCTGCTTAGTCACACAGGCGACACCAGTGCACTACTACAAACAAAACCTGTACTCATACAACCAGACAACATTGCTGCACTCGACCTTAAACTGGCAACAAAAAGAACCAATTACATTGTCCAGCTAATAGACGGAACCGGCAAGATCATCCGCTCAATGCCCGACTTCAAGGGTGGCCTAGTCACCAACTTACCGGCAACGACCTACAAATTGCGCGCACTAATAGACGAAAACAAAAATGGCAAATGGGACCCAGGTAGTTACCCATTCCGAATTCCCCCAGAAAGATTCATCTACTATTACAACTCAGACAGACAACAAGATATCCCACTCAGGGCCAATTGGGAAGTTGAAATCTCCTTTGAATTCTAGATCGAATGTGGACAACCTTCCACAAACCACACAAACCAGGATCAGAACACCACGAAAGCCGAAAAAGCAAAACTAGTTAACAACTCATAAACAAGTTCTACACGTAAAACCGCTCAACGAAATCCATCCGCCATTCGTTTATAACTTGTCCAATCCCTATAATTGTTGCTACTCGCAAACATATTCACCCACAATTTCTCAACAAATCCACATCAGCTGACATTTCCACAATTCTACACGCCTAATAATGAGTACTAAGTATCTATTTAAAATTTACTTAATACCAGTAGTCTTCCACCTATTGTGGATGACTACTAGTGTGATGGCGCAAACGGAGCAGGATGTGCAAGTTGCAAATGATTATTTTCTGCGCGGTGAGCGAGAAAAGGCCCTGGAGCTGTACAAGGACTTAAGCAAGAATTCAGTAGCAGCGCCGTCGATTTATGCCAACTATTTTGCGTTGCTTATTGATCAGTCAAAATACAAAGATGCTGAGGATCTTGTTGATCGAATGAGTAAGAGAGATCCCAATAATTTGCAATATCGGCTGGACAAGGGAATGATCTATATCAAGCAGGCAGATCTCCCCAAAGCGGATAAGTATCTTAAGTCGCTCTCACGGACTTTGCTCGATGAACCGTATAAGATCAGGCAATTTTGCGATTACATGGCGCAGCATGGATTAATCGAATATGCGCAGCAGGCCTATGTGGCAGCAAGAGAATATCATAAGAACCAGACGCTATTCACTCTGGAGCTGGCAAACATCTATCGACTTCAAGGCAAGAAAAATGAAATGGTTGCAGAATACCTTGGATATGTCTCACAAACCCCGGGCAATGTCAATTACACCAAGAATCTGCTGCAGGCCCTGTTAACCCGGCCGGACGAGCTGGAGGCGCTGGAAAAACTTCTCTACCAGCGCATCCAGGAGTATCCGGACACAGAGCTTTATGCGGACCTTCTGATCTGGACACATTTGCAGCAAAAAAACTTCTATGCGGCTTATATTCAGGCTCGGGCCTATGACAAGAGATATCGAAAACCCAATACCAGATCCTTTGAAATAGGCCAGATTTCGCTGAACAACGGAGACTATGAGAATGCGACCCGGTGCTTTTCTTACATATTAAAGGAATTTCCAAATACTGAAGAGGTGTTGCCCTCGAGACTTGGCCTCATTAAAGCCAGCGAGGGTAAAATCAAGCGCAGCTATCCAGTGAGCACGGATTCAGTCCGGCAGTTAACCGGTGAATATCAATCTTTCATACTCCGCTACCCTGACAACAGCAGCGCATTTGAAGCAACCATCAGCAGGGCGCAGCTTTTTGCAACTTATCTGTCGCAGAAAGATTCGGCAATTAGTCAATTGCAAAAGTTGATCAACAACCCCAAAGTATCACTGCCACTGAAATCCAGATCGAGACTTGAGCTGGGAGATATCTACCTACTTGTCAATCAACCATGGGAGGCGACCTTGCTTTACGCCCAGGTCGAAAAAACGCAGAAGGAATCCCCGCTTGGATACGAAGCCAAACTGCGCAATGCGAAACTTTCTTATTACAAAGGGGATTTCAGACTCGCACAACAACATCTGGATATCCTGAAAGAAGCAACATCCAGAGAAATCGCCAATGACGCAATGGAACTCAGCATGCGAATCAAGGAAAATGCAACTTTTGACACTACCGGTGCGGCGCTTCGCGAATTTGCACAAATAGAATTGCTTCTGTATCAGAATAAAACGGCAGAAGCGTATAAACGGCTCGTACACTTCACGGAACCAAAGCAAGTAACGATCAGCGCTGTGGATGCCCTCGAACGGGGAACAAAGACCGACTCAAGTATCAGGACCGACTCTGTCACGCTTGACATCCCGGCATTCAATCAGACTCCAACCATTCTTGACGATGTATACTGGAAGCTGGCGGGACTCCAACTGAGGATGGGAAAAACGGACGACGCACTCAAAACACTACAGAAGATTCTCGATGAATTTGGTCAGGATGTGCTGGCAGATGACGCGCTGTTTCTGACAGCAGAAATATGGGAGAGGCAGAAAGGATCTTCGTCAAAGGCTATGGAACTATATCGGACTTTCCTTGATCAATACCCAGGCAGTGTCTTTGCGGCTGAAGCGAGAAAGCGATATCGTGCGCTGCGGGGAGACTTCGCGGATAAGCCAAACTAGTCACTCGATGTTGCGGAGAAGGT
Organism: Cyclobacteriaceae bacterium; assembly: GCA_019694905.1. GTDB lineage: Bacteria > Bacteroidota > Bacteroidia > Cytophagales > Cyclobacteriaceae > ELB16-189. The sequence continues at coordinate 28,959 of JAIBBB010000008.1, read as the reverse complement.
TCAGCAGGTCGTAAGACCCATTGATGACGATCTTTCCGTCAATGTCCTTAAGCAAAAGACTGTCCCCAAAATTCACAGCCACGAAGTCATCCTTTCTGGTCGATGTGCTAACAGGAACCAACTGGTAGCGTTTGTTTCCGGAATCTTTTTCCCAGAAAACAAACTGCTTTCCAGCGTAGTTGACGATAGCGTTAACGGGAAGCGTGGCTACAAGCTCAGAACCAGTTTCTATACTGGCATTGAAATAGCTTCCGGGAATGAGACTGGCGTCTTCCTGATCCAGGTGACAATGAACACGCACAGTACGATCGGCTGAAAACTCTTTCCCGATCAGGTAAACGGTGGCCATTCTCTCTTTCGCATCGCTCGACAGTCGAATTACCGCCTTCTGTCCGACTCTGATGCGGGGGACATCCTTTTCATAGACTTGCACCTCTGCATGCAGGTGCTGAGTATCAACAATTTTGAGCATCACATCATTCGGCGTGACATGCATGCCGATATTCACACTTATCTGACTCACATAGCCATCGATGGGAGAAGGAATATTAACTTCATTCTGAATGACTCCATCGGAGAGAGAAGCAGGATCAATGTGAATCATGGCAAGTTTTGCGGCGAGTCCTTCTACTTGTGCCTTAAGACTCAAAAATCTGGATTTGGATTGTTGAAGAGTTTTCTGTGCATTGATGTTTTCACGGGCGAGTTCTTCCTGGCGGTGGAATTCCAGCTCGCTGAACAGAAGTTGACTCTTTCCGTCCAGATAATCTTGTTGCAATTGAATATAGTCAGGATGTTCGAGCGTAATCAGAATCTGGCCCCTTTGCACTTTCATACCCTGTAAAAGTTCAGTCCTCTTTACAAATCCACCAAGCGGGGCCGAGATGGACACAAGGTTTTTCGGCGGAACATCCAGCATTCCAGTTGCCTGAATACTGGCACTTAGATTATGCTTAGTGACACCTCCCAATTCGAGGTGTAAGACTCCGTACTGGGCCGCTGTCAATGCTACTTCATTGTTGGTGGTAGCCGTCTGGGGAGGACCTTCAGATTGCTCTTTGGAGCCACAGCTAACAAGCAGCAGTTGAAACAAAAACAAGATAGAAGAAAAAAACTGGGTCGATGTTGGTTTCATGGCAGAATGGGTCAAAAGCTACCCGCAATAAATTCTAGTTTGATAACAGATTGGTTATACAGATTGAGGGCCAGCAGATGCCCTGAACGAATACCAAAAGACTGTCGTAAAGCCTGGAGGTATTCAAAATACTCTATTTCTCCCTTTTGAAATGATTTCATGGCCTGATCAAGCAAAAGGGCTGCGTTTACAAGCGCGCTTTCTTCAAAATACGCCAAAGAAGCATTGTTCTTTGCTGTTTCCTGAAGCCCTTGTTCGAATGTGCCGCGGAGGACCACGTAGAAATGATTGGCATTAGTAGAAGCGATTTTCTCCTGAATCGCGGCCGAACGCGCACGCGCTATTTGCGGTCTAATCCATAGCGGGATACTCAAGCCAAACTGAAACCCAGTGAATTTTCTGGACGACGGAAAGAAGGTGTCAATGCCGTTGATGTTCTGAACACCGGTAAGGCTCTGGACAAATCCGCCGACCATCAAATCCGGCATTATTTTGCTGCGCTCAACCTTGTGGGAGGCAGCCGAGATCTTCACTTGCTGGGCCCACCATTGAATTTCCGGATTCTGAGAAAGTGCAGTGTCACTCAAAAGTGCGAATTGACGTTTGTGAAGCACCTCAGATGCATGGACACGTTCATCAATCTGCAAGAGAACACGCAGTTGATTTTCGGCAATCGCAATATCGCTGGCATTTACGCGGACCTGATTCTTTATTTCAAGCCATTGGGACTCAGCAGAAGTTCGTTCAAGCAAAGTACTTTCGCCGGTCCTGAACCTGGCGGATGCGACCCGAAAAAAGTTCTCGTAGAGGGAATCCTGTGCCACCAGTAACTTCGACTGAGCCTCCAAGTAAAGCAGATGATAATAGGCGGAGCGAACCTCATACACAAGCGAGTTTTGTTGAACTTTCAGAAACTGTTCAGCGCCCAGTATTTGTTCAGCGCCCAATTGGAATTGCCTGATAATTGTGGTTGGGAAGGGAATGCTCTGCCCCACCGTCAGGTTGTTGTCTGTATAGAGTGAATTGTACTGACCCCTCATCAACGTAGCCGATGCGCGCCCCAGATCACTGGCAGCCTTCCGGCTTTCGCGGGAAAACTCAATCTGATACTGAGAAGACTTAATTCGTGCATTGTTTTGTTGTGCGAGGGCAACGCACTCCTCAAGCGTGAGACCACGAGCCTGCTGCGCGACCAGAGTACCTGGCAGCCAAAGACAGGTCAAAAGGAGCGGGGTAGTGAACCGGATAGTCATTTCTTTCAGGCGGTTTCTTTGCGGATGGGATTTTCGAAATAGGTATATAGAACCGGAAGCAAAACCAGGGTCAGCAGCGTGGCGGTAATAAGACCTCCAATGACCACAGTGGCCAGAGGTCTCTGTACCTCAGCGCCAGAAGTTGTTGAGAGAGCCATCGGGAGAAAGCCAAGCGAGGCAACGAGTGCAGTCATAAGCACAGGACGCAACCTCGCCCTGGTTCCTTTTCGAACAATGTCGAACAGATAGAGATCTTCAGACCTTTTTATTCGGTTAAATTCAGCAATGAGTACAATGCCATTCAACACGGCTACACCAAAGAGGGCAATAAAGCCGACGCCGGCCGAAATGCTGAATGGCATACCGCGGCCCCAGAGAGCAAGAACGCCACCAATAGAGGCAAGGGGGATTGAGCTGAAAATGAGCAGAGATTCTCGTATGGAATTGAATGTAAAATAGAGCAGTACGAAAATGAGCAAGAGTGCTACGGGTACCGCGACCATGAGTCTCTTTTTGGCTTCTTCGAGATTTTTGAATGCCCCACCGTACTTCAGATAATAGCCAGGCTCAAGCTTCAGGCCCCCGGCCAACTTGTGATTCAGTTCGGTGACAATGCTCTCTACATCACGACCCCGTACGTTGAATCCTATTGCAATTCTCCGCTTTGCATCATCACGTTGAATCTGATTGACACCAGAAATCAACCCAACAGAGGCAACCTGCTCAAGGGGAACCTGTACGCCATTGCCGGCTGTGACAAACAGACCACGGATATCCTCAATTTGGCGCCGGCTTTCGGAACCAAGACGTACCACCAGATCAAACCGACGCTCTTTTTCATAGACCAAGCCAGCAGATTCACCGGCAAAGCCAGTTCTTAGAACCCGATTCACATCCTCCACGCTCAATCCGTACATAGCCAGCCTGCTTCTGTTGAATTTTACTACAATCTGAGGAAGGCCGCCAACGGGTTCAATGTAGATGTCTTCTGCACCAGTAACCGTACTGGCGATCTTGCCAACTTCATCGGCATAATGCACCAGCAGGTCCAGGTCTTCACCATATATTTTGATAACCACATCCTGGCGGGCGCCCGTCATAAGTTCATTAAAGCGCATTTGAATCGGTTGTTGAAATCCATACATGACGCCGGGCATGGCACTCTCCAGTTCTGCAGCCATTTTGTTGGCGAGCTCCTCGCGACCAGAGGCACTTGTCCATTCACTTCGGTCTTTCAGAACAACAATCAGGTCACCATTTTCAATAGGCATGGGATCCGTTGGAATTTCAGAAGTGCCAATCTTTGAGATTACGTTTTCAACCTCCGGAAATTTATCGATCAACACACGGGAGCTCTTCTCCATGGTTTCAACCATTTGAGACAGCGAACTGCCCGTCAGTATTCGGGTCTCTACAGCGAAATCACCCTCATCAAGCGTGGGGATAAATTCGCCCCCCATGAGTGTGAAAAGAATGACACTGATCACAAACGCGCCTATGGAGAGGCTCACGATCAATGGACGTTGCTGGAGCGCATACTCGATGACCGGCTCATAAATGCGATGAAAGAATGCAATAAGCCTGTCAGAAATGTTCTTTTTAGTGCCCGTTGTCTTGCTCAGAAACACCGAGGACAGAACCGGCACATATGTAAGGGAGAGAATCAAGGCACCCACAATGGCAAAGGCAACGGTTTGAGCCATTGGCCTGAACATTTTTCCCTCGATACCCACGAGGCTAAGTATGGGTAGGTATACTATCAGGATAATGAGTTGTCCGAAGGCGGCGGACTGCATCATTGTTTGAGCAGAACCTTTTACCTCGAGATCCATTTCCTGCTGTGTCAACCGCCTACCAAAGGTGGCCGCTCCAAGGTGATGCATGGTGGCCTCAACAATGATAACGGCACCGTCAACTATAAGCCCAAAATCAATGGCCCCAAGACTCATCAGATTTCCAGAGACACCAAAGAGATTCATCATGCTGATGGCAAACAACATCGACAATGGGATGACCGATGCCACAACCAGCCCAGCTCGAATATTCCCAAGCATAAGGACCAAAACAAAAATCACAATAAGTGCTCCCTCTGCCAGGTTTTTGGTGACGGTGCTAATCGCGTTATTGACAAGTTTGGTCCGGTCGAGGTAAGGGTAGATCTCGATTCCTTCCGGGAGTGTCTTCTTGATCTGTTCAATGCGCTCTTTTACAGCAGTGATAACGGTAGAAGAGTTTGCACCCTTCAACATCAGCACGACAGCACCAACCACTTCTCCTTGATCTGCGTTCGTCATCGCACCGTAGCGAATCGCATGTCCTAATTGAACTTTTGCCACATCCCGTACGAGCACAGGAGTCCCATTACTCCCGGCACGAATAACAATCCGCTCGATATCGGAAATTCCTTCAGCGAGTCCCTCGCTGCGAATGAAGAAGGCGTAGGGCTTTTGTTCGATGTAAGCACCTCCGGTATTTTGATTATTCCGCTGGAGCGCGTCAAAAATCTCATTTACACCGACTCCCATGCTCTTGAGTCGATTTGGATCAACAGCCACTTCGTATTGTTTGAGCATGCCACCCCAGGAACTAACGTCTGCCACCCCGGGCGTGCCGAGCAGTTGTCTTCTCACGATCCAATCCTGAACAGTGCGAAGATCCATGGCCGAGTACCGGTCTTCAAATCCGGGGAGCGGCCGAAGTACATACTGATAGATTTCACTTAACCCGGTCGACAACGGCGCCAATTCAGGGGTACCAGATCCTGGAGGGATGAGAGATTTGGCAACACCAAGGCGCTCATTTACCTGTTGACGGGCCCAGTAGATATCGGTATCCTCAGAAAAAACGATAGTGACTACGGATAAGCCAAAACGCGAGAATGACCTCATTTCGGAAATCTCGGGTATGGTTGCCATGGTCTGCTCGACCGGAAAAGTCACCAGGCGCTCAATTTCCGAAGCGGCCAGGGACGGCGAAACGGTCAAGATCTGAACCTGGTTGTTTGTGATATCAGGAACAGCATCAATGGGCAATTTTGTCACCGAATAGGAGCCCCAGCCAATAAGAGCCAGGGTGCACATAGCCACGATGAATTTGTTCCGGATGGAAAAATCAATAATACCATTTAGCATGGTAAGTACTGTTTAAAGTATGGATTGAGAAGAGAAAAAACTGAACTGACAATATGTAATGTCAGGCTCTGGGGGGCTGAAAAATGTCTTTCAAGGGTGACGATACGAAAGCCTCAGAATAGGTTGAGTAGTGAATAACAACAAAGGGAGAGACAAAGTCAGCAAGAGTGATTCGTTGAAAGGGCAAGGCCACAGCCGGTACGGTAAATGAATGTCGTGGATCTTTAAATGGGAGCCGGCTGTCTTCCGGGTCGTGATTAGCACCATCGGACTGATAGTGCAGGGTTAAAAACTCCCACAAAGTCAGGTCATTGACGAGCTGTTTGTGCTCTTCAAAATGGGCATACAGTACAGGAAGCCGCAAAAACTCATGCATTTCAGTGAATGAGTTGGCGTACAAAAGCAAGAATCCTATTGCCAGAAAGCGCTTCATCGGTCAAAACAAAGATAGCAAAAACCATGCTCGGTGCGAATCGGCTATTGCTTAATGCCTTTCTGTAACTTGAAGACCATGAAACGCAAGAAGAAGTCAAAGTCCGTACAAAAGGCAAAAACTGATCCGATTCCAGATGCATTAAGGAAGACAACTTGGCCCGCAGAGCCCGACGAGAACAAGTATGGTGGTTTTCCTGCCAGAGATCTCAAGAAAAACCTGGGTTGCGGGTAGAACTTCTCTGCTACTTCCGGGAAGCAAACCGTCGGTATGCACTTCTGGCTTCCGAGAAGGTCATGTAAGGGACGCCTTTGCGGTGGTTTTGCTCACTGATTTTATAAAGGGTTTTCCAATGCAAAAGGATCGTCCTTACGCCCTGAAAAAATGAGGCACCCGGATGATAAATATGCGCGGGCTCGGCACCACAGCCATTCAATTCAAGGATCATTACATCACCCTGCTCCAGCGCCGACTCCGAAGCGCAGCGCAAATCAAAGCGACCGAAGTAGAAACCCGGAATCTCTTCACAGATTGTTGTGAAGGACTGATTCATTTTCTCCGTTATCAGATGATTGGCATTCAGGAAGGTCGTTCCCAGACAGTGGTTTCCTATGGAAACAAGTTCAATCTCACGGCTGTCTTCAATGATATCGTCCCATTGATGGGCATAGGTAGCTGTCAGTTTTTCCCACTGGAGCAATGCCCGGGGGTTCATGCTAATCAAGGAACCCAGGGACAACTTGCCATTACCCACAACAGACAGCATCTTCTTGCCTGTAATTGAAGTGACAAGACCATCACTTTCTTGTGGATAACGTGTGTAAAAGACACCAAATTCATTTGGGAGGTCGACAAAGTCCTGAACAATAAAGGGGATGCGGATGAGGGAAAGGTAGGCGGCAATGTCATTTGGCCCATTGATACGACGAACCATCCACCCGCGCTCTCCAATATCTGGTTTGAAAATAAGTGGATAGCGAAGACCATGCTGCTGAATCAATTCATCAACTTCCGACGGGCTTGCCGGAGGAGTGATCAGAAGCATTCTTGGGCGCACTCGTTCGGGGACGAGAAGCAAAGCATCATACTTAGATTCACCCAGCATTCCACCCGAAAGAATTGAAGGATTGGACGCTGAAAAGAAAAAGAAGGACCGGGCACGAAAGGAAAGCCATAGCCAATAAAGAAATGCCGGTAGCTGGACAATGCCAAAGGGCCAAAACTCCCAATGAAGCAATTTGATCCACCAAATCCTCCAGGCCCGGCCGATCATTGCATGAATTTTTTACAGAAAGCGAGACAATTCATGACCGCGGAATACTCCCGAATTCCCTCTTTAGTTGTTCCCACACCAGGTCGGGTTCAAACCCCCGGCCAATCAAAAATCGGGAGACTTTGTCCCTGCGAATGAACAGGTCCTGTTCGGTCTCTTCAGACATCTTTTGCTCAATCAGCCGCCGAACTACGTTGAGATAATCGTCCTCGGGAATCTCTTTCATTCCAGTGGCAATGCATCGGGCAGATACGCCATGGTTCTGCAATCCTCTCTCAATCTTGATACGGCCCCAGTGCTTCATCCGGAATTTTCCTCCGGCATATGCTTTGGCGAACCGCTCTTCGTTGAGAAACCCGTCTGCAATCAACTCAACGATAATCTCTTCGAGGGTATCGCCTTTTGCCCCCAGGTTAAGCAACTTCTTTCTTACCTCACTGTGGGACCGTTCCTGGAATGCGCAGAAATGCCGGATTTTCTGAGCGAGAGCAGTGCGTCCGACTGATTGCATGCGTTGTTGAGATAACCTCTCTAGAGCAAACCTTTAGTTTTCAAAATGCTGATCACGAACTTTCGCTCGTTCTCGGTGGCAAAGATCTTGAAGGGCCAATGAATCAATTGAGCCTTATTCACGAAAAGCAGGAAATGGTCCTTGCCAATTTGAGCTCGCTTGATTTGATCCCATTTGAGTGGCATCCCTTCGCGGGCATTTATTTTCATAAGGATTTGCTGGCTGGTGATTTCATAGGCGAATTTCTCGAAGAGCATTTTGCCTTGTTCGAGTTGAGTAACGCCATAAAACTGGATCCACCAAAAGAGCACAAATAAACCATAGGCCACGATGGCCCCTACAATCCACCAGAAACTTGCAATCCATATGAACCCGAGACAAATGGCTAAGGCAATCAGTCCGGCCCACCATTGCTGGCGAAGAACGTTGCGGAGGGCCAGCCGGATGTAATCCTTTTTCTCCATTCGATAGTTACGGGTTTTGACAATCATGGTAGTACAGTTTGGTCGGCAAAAATAAACCAAAAACGCGAACTAGAAGACTTTCAGGCTCATATCCAGGCTTTGAAAGGAATGGGTCAGCGCGCCGACGGAAATGTAGGTAACGCCGGTTTCCGCTACTGCCCGTATATTGCCTTCTGTGATGCCTCCACTTGCTTCAGTCTCACAAGCGTGACCCACTATCGCAACGGCTTCCCTCATCATTTCCACCGTCATATTGTCGAGCATAATCACGTCCACCACGCCTGTGGAAAGAGCCTCCCTAACTTCACGAAGATTGCGGGTTTCTACTTCAATGCGCAGGGGAAGGTTGTGGATTTGGCGGTACTGTGCAGCAGCCTGCACAGCCGCTGAAATGCCACCGGCAATATCGACATGATTGTCTTTCAGCATGATCATGTCATCCAGACAATAACGATGATTCATACCACCACCAATGTGAACGGCCCACTTTTCTGCGAGTCTGAAATTAGGGGTGGTCTTCCGCGTATCCAATAGTTGAGCTTTGGTGCCTTCCAGCAGCTTCTTCAGAGTAGCGGTACGTGTTGCGATTCCACTCATGCGCTGCATGCAGTTCAGCACCAGCCTCTCTGCTGAAAGAATGGTCTGGAAGTTACCGGTCACTTCGAATGCTACATCACCAGGATTGACACAAGCACCATCCGGAATCAGAAACTTACAGTCTAATGTACTGTCCAAAAAGTGGAAGATTCTCTCGGCGAGCGCTACGCCGGCAAGCACACCGCTGTCTTTTACCAGCAGACGTGCCCGACAAATACGTTTGTGCGGAGCAACAGAAAGCGTTGAAAAGTCACCCTCGCCAAGGTCTTCGCGCAAAGCAGTCTCAATAAAATCACGGATTCTCTTCTCAGTGAGGTAGGGAAGCGACGGAAGGAGCATTCCGATCACTCCTTGACAAAACTGATTTCATGTATGAGGAACACTTCCCCCACCTGGCGCACCCTCATCAAGACCGAATAGTTTTGGCCCCCACTGACAAACCGACCGATTGCGAATTGAAGCCCACCTTTGGAGGAACCGGTATGAACGATTGCGAAATCTGACTTGGGATGTTTTTGAAAGAAGTCCCTGATAACTATCTCAGCCTGGGTCTTGCTGTAAATGCTGGTGTTGCCCTCCAGATTAAGATCGACTGATTGATTAAAGTGCTTTGCCAGTTCTTTAGCATTCCCCGCCTTGATGGCATCGCGCATAGGATTAAAGATGTCTGCTTGTGCAGCAGCCGTAGTGCCGATGAACAAAAACAGGAGTCCTACCAGCCAAATGTGTTTCATAGGTCCAATATGCACCCAAAAGTATGCCATTAATGGTATTCTAGAAAATAAGTATGCCCATAACGGCTGGTCGCCGAAGAATGCCAATTTTTCTCACTCCACCAGCAAAACAAGCCCTTTCAGATATTCCCCTTCTGGATGAAAAAGCGATACAGGGTGATCGGGAGGCTGCGAAAGATGGTACAAACACCTAATCGTACGACCCGACTGATGAGCCGCAGAGACAATTGTGTCATAAAATAACTGGCGGTCGACGACCTGAGAACATGAAAAGGTGAACAGGATTCCGTTGGGATTGATGCTCTTCATGGCGGCAGTGTTCAGTCGCTGATATCCCTTTACTGCCTGATGTCGGGCGTCTTTGTGTTTTGCAAAAGCCGGTGGGTCAAGGACAATTACATCATGTGATGCCTTCCGGAGCTCCAGAAACTTGAAAGTGTCTTCGGCAAAGCACCCATGCTGCTCAGCCGAGTGTCCGTTCAGTTCGAGATTCCTTCGGGTGAGTTCAATGGCCCCCTCCGAAGCATCGACGGATTCCACCAGGGTAGCCCCCTGATTCAAGGCATACACAGAGAATCCACCACTATAGCAAAATGTATTCAGGACCCTTTTGCCAGCGGCAAAGGATCCAAGCAGTCTGCGGTTTTCGCGCTGATCAAGGAAGAATCCGGTCTTCTGTCCTTGCTCCCAATCTACCAGAAACCGGTTGCCATATTCTTCAATAATGTGGGGAGATGCAGAAAGACCTGCCAGATACTCTTCCTGTGACTGGTCGAGAGTGGATTTGTAGTAAATGGCCTTCAAAGAATCACCAAAGTGCCTTTTGAGCGCGGTTGCGATGTCCTGCCTGTCCCGGTGCATGCCCACAGAATGGGATTGCACCACAAAAACTCCATTGTAGAAGTCTATGATTAGCCCAGGCAAACCATCGCCTTCGCCATGGATCAACCGGTATGCATTCGTTGAAGATTTATGAAACCCAAGAAGATCCCGATGGCCTTGCGCCATCCGAAGACGATCCTCCCAGAAGGAGGCTGAAGGGGCCTCGGGCCCGAAAGACAATACCCTTATGGTGATGGAGCCCTTTTGAAAATGGCCATAGGCAAGCCGCTCATTCCTGGTGTTGGTAATGGCTACCCAATCACCGTCCTGAATTCCAGGAGAAGCATGAAGTACAGATCCTGAAAATATCCACGGATGCTTCCTTCTCAGTGATTGTTCCCGCTCTGGCTTAATCTGAACGGTACCCGAAACTTGAGGAGGTCTTGCTTCCATGGAGTATTATTTGGGCAAAAATACGCCTCTGCTATAAATTAGCGCTGGAACCCAATAGCATATTGTCATGAAGAGACATGGATACCTGATCATGATTGTCCTGGCAGCGTGTACAGCGTCCCCCGAAGAAACTAATTCCGAGGGTGCCGCCAATACCATTGCAGATTCCAGCGCAAACAGAATGATCTTGCCGGCAGCAACCAAACGAGAATCATTCGCAGACACTAAGGAGTTGGAACGGGTTACCCTTCCAGATGGTTCGGAGGGGCACTTGGTCAATGGTGTGAAGACCGGAACATGGATAACCTACTTTTCAACTGGAGCCGTTCAGTCAATTACCCCGTACTACAATGGAAAGCGTGAAGGCCCTTCTGTTGAATTTAATGACGGTGGCCAGGTTATCAAACGCATTTGGTACCATCAGGATATGCGACATGGAGCTTATCGCGAATACAACTATGCTAACCTGAAAGAAGAACGCAACTATGTATTTGGCAAGATCGAAGGAAGGGTACGGGTCTTTTATGATAATGGAAAGATTGTGGAAGAGGGAAACTACAAGAATGGCCTCAGAGACGGAGTTTCCAAATGGTATGATCAGGAGGGGAATGTGACCATCCAATATGAATACAGGGACGGACAATTAGTCAAGAAATAGTACCTTTTGCCCAACAAATTTTCAATTTATGAAAACAACTACTCTTGTCATTTTATTGCTGGTCAGCACGCTGTCGATTGCTCAACCAGTGTCCATCTTTAATGGCAAGGATCTTTCGGGATGGCGTGTCCACGGAACGGAGCGATGGTATGTGGAAAAAGGTGAATTGGTTTGCGAAAGTGGCCCGGACAAGCAGTATGGATATCTTTCGACGGAAGGGGAGTACAAGAATTTTGAACTGACTTTGGAATTCTTCCAGGAGTCCAATGGCAACAGTGGCGTTTTTTTTCATTCGCAGGTAGAGGGGACCAAAGTCTCCGGATGGCAAGCCGAGGTGGCACCCCTCGGACATCACAGCGGGGGTATCTATGAATCCTACGGCAGAGGATGGCTTATCCAACCGGATCCTTCAAAAGAGGCGGCACTGAAGGTTGGAGAATGGAATACCATGAAGGTTTATGTCAATGAGAATACCGTCGTGACGTGGCTCAACGGAACAGAAATGATCAGACTGACGGACGCGAAAATAGGGAGTATTCCCGGCCGGATAGCATTGCAAATTCACGACGGAGGTGGCGTTCGGGTTCGTTGGCGGAACCTTGCCATCAAGTCAATCTAGTTCCGGGGCGGTTCACGGAACATCCTTCCGCACCGCACTTCTCGATGCGGCAAGGATGCGGGCAATAGCATCTTTGCCCGGATTCAAGGCAACTTCGTCGAGTTGACGCACCTGGCTGGTCAATTCCTGATACTGGAACTGTAACTCTTGATCGCTTTCAAGTGCCCGGCTAATCTCCTGGTGTTCCTCCTCCGAGGTCTCCTGGTAGTGAAACCTCATCAGGTCGTCTTGTGTAAAGGTTTTTATCATAGGCAATCTGTGATTTCATCATCTTCTTGCGCAGGTTGATCAGCGCGTACCGCATTCTCCCGAGCGCAGTGTTGATACTGACATTTGTCCGGGTGGCGATTTCCTGAAAACTCATGTCCATATAATGGCGCATGATCAATACCTGCTTTTGTTCATCAGGTAGATCCTTAATAAAGGATCTGAGTAAGTTTCGGCTATCCTTGTCCATTTGCATGGATTCTGTTGAAGCCTCAGCGAATCGAAGCGAATTGTACACCGGGCTTCCGTCCTGCAAAGTCACTTCCGGATAGCGACGGTCCTTACGGAAGTAGTCAATTGCAAGATTGTGGGCGATCCTGCAGATCCAGGGCAAAAATTTGCCTTCTTCATTATAGCGCCCACCCCGGATGGTGTTAATAGCTTTAATGAAACTTTCCTGAAGCAGATCTTCTGCCACGTACCTGTCCTTAACGATCAGGTATATCGCTGTATAAACTCTGGATTTGTGACGATGGAGCAGCACTTCAAAAGCCTCCTCGTTACCTTGTTGATAGAGCGACACCAACTGGCTGTCGCTGATCTTCTTGTCTACCATTCTGTCTCACGTTTAGGTAACGTAGAAGTATAGTCTATAGTGTGCTGGTTTGGTGTTGTAATGATGTTTGAGATCGAAAAGGTAGAAAGATTGAAGAAAAGGCCAAAAAATTTTTACAAAAATCTTGCCTACACGGAAAATTCTTTTCCTCTTTGCCGCAAGATTTTTTGCGATTCGACCTACAATGGCTGACACTAAGAAGCGGGTAATCAAGAGCCTTGAAACACTTTCCGAGGACCTGAAAGAACTACTCAAGAAGCAATATCCAAATGGCTTCGAGGCTAGTATTACCCGGATTATCAACGCCAAGAAGGAGCACATATTCGTGTTCCCACTGGAAACGGATGATGCCATCTATCTGATCAAGGTTCCAGCCACCAAGAACTCTGAAGGAGAATACGACGTAGACTTTGGCAAGGAGCCAGAGGCAGAAGGACCGACACCCGGTGAATCAGACGAGTTTTCAAATGAGGGCAGTGGCGACGATTTTGATAACTCGGATGAAGACTATGATGAAGAAGGAGGCGGCCGCGGGAAAGACCCCAGCTACGAGCCTGATTTTGACAATTAGCAAGAGACCTTTGAAATGCCAGCCACCGTTGATTGCAACGGTGTTTTTGTTTCAGGCTGGTGGTTTAGCAGCCAGGTTCTATTTTTACCTCCAATGAAGACTGTTTCCCAACCGGATGAGTATCTCGATTCACTTGATCCGAGAGATCACATCATCATCAAGCGAGCGCGGGTCAACAATCTGAAGAATCTGAGTGTTGCGATACCAAGAAACCAATTGGTTGTGATAACGGGTCTTTCGGGATCCGGGAAATCGTCACTTGCTTTCGACACATTGTTTGCGGAGGGCCAGAGAATGTATGTGGAAAGTCTCAGTGCGTATGCGCGACAATTTCTTGGCAGAATGGAAAAACCGGATGTAGACTACATCAGAGGGGTATCACCGGCTATCTCAATTGAGCAAAAGGTAAATACCAGAAACCCCCGGTCGACGGTTGGAACCTCTACAGAAATCTATGACTACCTGAAGCTGCTTTTTGCAAGGATTGGCAAGACAATGTCGCCTGTCAGCAATCAGGAAGTAAGGCGGGATTCTGTTACTTCGGTGGTTGAGCAGTTGAATCAACTTCCGCTGGGAACAAGGATCATGATAGCTGCGCCCATGCATGTGAGCAAAGGGCGAAAGCCTGAGGATGAGCTCAAAGTACTGTTGAGCAAAGGATTCACAAGGGTATTGCAGGGAGATACACCCGTATTTATAGAGGAGTGGCTGGAGCAGGAATCCAAAACAAAGAAGAAAAAGTCGGCTTCGGTGACACTGGAGATTTTGATTGACAGGGCAGCCATCAATCCGGAAGACGAGGATCTGGTATTCCGATTGTCTGATTCAGTGCAGACAGCATTTTACGAAGGTCACGGAGATTGCATAGTCCATATCGATGGAAAGCCATCTCGACGATTTACGGATCGATTTGAACTGGACGGGATTACTTTCACAGAGCCTACCGTTAACTTCTTCAGTTTCAACAACCCGTTTGGGGCCTGCACCACCTGTGAAGGATTTGGCAAAATCCTGGGTATTGATGACGATCTGGTCATACCCGACAAGTCGCTGTCAGTCTATGAAGGGGCTGTGGCCCCCTGGCGGAGTGAAGTGATGAGTGAGTGGCTGAAGCCGTGGCTGCGTTACGGCATCAAGCACGATTTCCCCATCCATCGGCCCTATCATGAATTAACGCGTGCTCAACAACAATTCCTTTGGGACGGAAACGAAGAGTTGGATGGTATACATGATTTCTTCCGTTATGTTGAATCGAAGATGCACAAGATTCAATATCGTGTCATGCTCTCGAGATACAGGGGACGTACAACCTGTCCGGACTGCAGAGGGACGCGGTTGAGGAAGGACGCATCTTATGTTAAAATAGCGGGCACTTCAATTACAGATCTCGTGCTGCTGCCAATCGAGGAGGTATTAGCGTTCTTTCAAGGGCTAAGACTCACAGCATTTGAAGCTAAAGTATCTGATCGCTTGCTCACCGAAATCAAGACGCGATTGGAGTACATGGCTAAGGTAGGTCTTGGCTATCTCACACTTAACAGGCTCACTAACACGCTTTCCGGCGGCGAATATCAGCGCATTAAACTGGCCACTTCGCTGGGTAGTGCGCTGGTTGGATCCATGTATATTCTCGATGAGCCCAGCATTGGCTTGCATCCTCGTGATACGGCCAGAATGGTCGAGGTTCTGCAATCGCTGAAGCGCCTTGGCAATACTGTGATTGTGGTAGAACATGAAGAAGAGATCATGCGTGCCGCAGATCAGATAATTGATATCGGACCTGACGCAGGAGCCCACGGCGGAGAACTGGTATTTCAGGGAGTGATAACTGAAATGAAGGGTGTGAGCCAATCTCACACGGTCGATTATCTAACAGGAAGAGACAAGATTCCTACTCCGTCCAGAAGGCGGTCATGGAAAGACAGCATTGTCATCAAGGGGGCCAGAGAGAACAATTTGAAAAACCTGACGGTCCGATTTCCGCTAGAAACTCTGACTGTGGTCACCGGAGTCAGCGGTTCCGGCAAATCGACGCTGGTAAGCAAGATACTCTATCCTGCTATTGGCCGGCTTCATGGATCTGTCTCAGATGCGCCCGGAAAGTTTGACAGTCTGGAGGGTGACTACCAAAGAATCACGCAGGTTGAATTTGTTGACCAGAACCCTATAGGTAAAAGCTCACGTTCCAATCCGGTGAGCTATGTCAAGGCATATGATACGATCAGACAATTATATGCTGATCAGCCTCTTTCCAAACAGAGAGGATACAAACCTTCTCATTTTTCGTTCAACGTGGAGGGAGGTCGGTGTGAGACGTGCGAGGGAGAAGGCGAAGTGAAGATTGAGATGCAATTCATGGCGGACATCTTTCTGCGGTGCGAATCTTGCGGAGGAAAGCGCTTTAAGCAGGAGATCTTGGAAGTAGAGTATGAGGGTAAGACTATTGCGGATATCCTGGACATGACAGTGGAAGATTCACTTGCTTTCTTCCGCGACAAGAAGCCCATTTATGATAAACTGCTTCCGTTAAATGAAGTCGGATTGGGGTATGTCAAGCTGGGACAATCTTCAAATTCCCTGAGTGGAGGAGAAGCGCAGCGCGTGAAACTTGCTTCCTTCCTGGGCAAAGGCGGGGCAGACGGCAAAGAACATGTTCTGTTCATCTTTGACGAGCCTACAACCGGCCTTCATTTCCATGACATTTCAAAGCTCCTGAAGGCCATGAATGCGCTCGTAGATGAAGGGAACACCGTTGTTGTTATTGAGCACAATCTGGAAGTGATCAAATGCGCAGACTGGATCATCGACCTGGGACCGGAGGGCGGGGAGAAAGATGGGGGACTGCTCGTATTTGAAGGCACGCCTGAGGCCATGGCCAGTCAGACGAAAGGCTACACATCAACGTTTCTCAAAACAAAACTCATCGAACGGCCTTGACATAGTGACCGTAAAAGGCAACAATCGTTTCAATCCCAAGCAGAAAATTTCTGACTCCATAATGCTCATTGGGAGAGTGAATGGCGTCGCTGTCAAGCCCGAAACCCATGAGAACGCTGTCAAGTCCCAGTTCCTTCTTGAACAAAGCCACGATGGGAATGCTTCCACCATCCCGTGTCGGAATGGGTACTTTCCCCCATACTTGTTCGAATGCCCGGCTTGCGGCCTGGTAAGCAGCACTATCGGTTGGAGTTACAGCCGGTTCGCCGCCATGATGTGCCGTCACCTTCACTTTTACAGTTGAAGGAGCCAACGACTGAAAATGTGAAGTAAAAAGGGCGGTGATCCTGGCGGGACTTTGATTAGGAACCAGCCGCATGGAGATCTTTGCATGTGCCTTCGACGGCAACACCGTCTTCGCTCCTTCGCCAGTGTAACCTCCCCAGATGCCGTTGGCATCAAGCGTAGGTCTGATGCCCGTGCGCTCAAGAGTGGTATAGCCTTTCTCGCCAGCAACGTCTGCGATATCAAGGTCTTTCTTGTATTCAGAGAGTTCAAAGGGGGCCTTGTTTAGCTCGGCTCTTTCGGATGGACTCAGCTCAATCACATCATCATAGAATCCCGGAATAGTCACTTTCCCATTCTCATCATGAAGCGAAGCAATCATCCTGCTCAATACATTGATCGGATTGGCCACGGCCCCACCGTACACACCAGAATGTAGGTCACGATTGGGACCGGTAACTTCCACCTCCATGTAGCTCAGCCCTCGAAGACCAACAGTAATAGAAGGATGATCCAGTGAGATGATTGCCGTATCTGAAATCAGAATCACGTCGGCCTTCAGTCGTGCTTTATTCTCCTTTACGAAGGTCCCGAGATGATCGGACCCCACTTCTTCCTCACCCTCAATCATGAATTTAATGTTGCAGGGGAGATTACCTTGTGCGCAAAGGATCTCGAAGGCTTTTATGTGCATGTACACCTGACCCTTGTCATCGCAAGATCCCCTGGCATAAATAACACCCTCTCGAATGACTGGCTCAAAGGGCGGTGTAGTCCACAAGTTCAGCGGATCCGGTGGTTGAACATCGTAGTGCCCGTAGACAAGGACGGTCGGCAATGCAGGATTGACAATTTTTTCCCCGTAAACAATCGGATGCCCCGCTGTTTCTACCAATTCAACTTTTTCGGCGCCAGCGGATTTCAGTTTGCCTACCAGGAAAACCGCAGCCTTCCTCACATCATCTTTATGACGGCTGTCGGCGCTTACCGAAGGAATTCTAAGCAACTCAAATAGTTCGGCAAGAAATCGATCCTGATGGGTGGAAATGTACTGCTTTGTCATCTTATTGTGCGGTAGAGAAATGATAGATCAGCATTAAGTGAAGGGCCCGGTTCGTGGTTGTTTGCGAGAATTGAAGAATGGGATCACTATCGGCAAGAATCACATTCTTGTGGCCTATGACGTATTGCATGCTCACGGACAGGTTGGCAGGGAGCTTGTACTCCGCAAGCAAGAAGACGCCATCGTCATTTTTGTGATAAGTGCGTGTAATTGCCTGACCATTCAGGGTTGATCCGCCAACTGTAAAGCTCAGGTACACGCCGGCCCCAATGCTCAGATAATCACTCGCAAAGTAGCGCAGGGAGACGGGGAGGGTCAGATAGTTGATTGAAACCGACTCGATATACCCATGCTTTGCAAAGCCCATCGCTGTGTACCTTGCCCCTCCACGGAGAGAAAGTCCTTTTCCAATTGAAAAATCACGGAAGGCGCCTAAAGCAAACCGGGAAGCATTTCTTCCAAAGGAGATACTTTCAGACGACGGCGTTTTCATTACCGTCCGTTGGTTGGTAATACTGTAGCCCGCCTCAACTCCCCACCCTTTCTGTTGAGCATAGAGTCCGGACAACCCAGGTAAGGCAACAATCATACAAAGCAGAGCGACTCGATTCATAAGTCAAAAGTAATGAATTGGCAGAGGGCAACCGTTTCCGCTACTAATCGTTAGTTTGTTTTTCAAAAATTTTTTCAAGATAGCCAGCTAAATGACTAATAATCAATTTGGCGAAGGCGTATTTTTACCCTTCAAAATTTTTCTAAATCAAATTTTTACGGAATTGGAAGCAACAAGCCGAGAGGGCCTGTACCGGCCCGAGTTTGAGCACGACTCCTGCGGTGTTGGATTTGTAGCCAACATTAAGGGGAACAAGTCGCACCAGATTGTAACCGATGCGCTCACGATGCTCGAGCGAATGAGCCACCGGGGTGCCTGCGGTTGTGAACCCAATACAGGTGACGGAGCTGGAATTCTGATTCAGATTCCCCATGAGTTTTTTGTTGCCGAATGCAGCAAGCTTGGATTCAGACTGCCGGCATATGGAGAATATGGTGTTGGCCTGGTGTTCTTCCCGAAGGATAGAAAAGTGCGCGAAGAATGTCGGACGGTGCTTAATCGACAAATCAAGAAGATGAAAATGACGCTTCTTGGCTACCGGCTGCTTCCAACTCAACATGACGATCTGGGGGACAGTGCGCTGAACGCTGAACCGGTGATGGAGCAGATATTCATCAAGCGTCCGGACCTGATAACAGAACCGGATGATTTTGAACGCAAGCTGTTCATCCTCCGCAAATATGCCACGTCGATCATCACGGACTCGGTGAAGGGGGTCAATAACCAATTCTATTTTTCATCACTTTCCTACAAGACCATTGCCTACAAGGGGATGCTCACATCTCATCAGCTCCGGTTTTATTTCCCTGACCTGGAACATGAAGAGGTGGTTTCTGCACTTGCTGTTATCCACTCGAGATTCTCGACCAATACATTTCCATCCTGGAGACTAGCGCAACCATTTCGGTTTATCGCGCACAATGGAGAGATCAATACTGTTCGCGGAAATATCAACTGGCTGAAATCCAAGGAGGCATTTTTCGCATCGGAGCACTTTTCGAGGGAGGAGCTGGACATGATTCTCCCTATCTGCAATCCCACACAGTCTGATTCATCTAACCTTGACAATGTCGTTGAGTTGCTTGTTCATGCGGGCCGGTCTCTGCCTCATGTTATGATGATGTTGATCCCGGAGGCTTGGGATGGCAATGAACGAATGAGCCAGGAAAAGAAGGACTTCTATGAATTCCATTCTCATTTGATGGAGCCTTGGGATGGACCTGCCTCCATTACCTTCACAGATGGCAAAATTGTTGGCGCAACCCTTGACCGGAATGGCTTGAGACCGTCCCGGTTTCTGGTGACAGATGATGACCGGGTTGTGATGGCCTCTGAAGCGGGCGTATTGGATATCGCCCCTGAAAGGGTTGTTCGAAAGGGTCGGTTGCAGCCCGGAAAAATGTTCATCGTGGATCTTGAACAAGGGCGCATCGTTTCAGATGAAGAGTTGAAGAACACAGTCTGCACTCAGAAACCCTATGGAAAATGGTTGGCTGAGAACAAGGTTCGATTGAATGAACTGCCTGAACCTGGTGGCAGTTTCCACAAGTACGATCCCAATACGTTCATCAAGCGGCAGCTAGCATTTGGCTACACAACGGAAGACATTCGCATAATTTTATCCCAGATGTGCGAGACCGGAAAAGAGGCCCTGGGCTCCATGGGGAGTGACATTCCGCTTGCTATTCTATCGCGACAGGCACAGCACCTTTCAAGCTATTTCAAGCAGTTGTTTGCCCAGGTGACGAATCCACCGATTGATCCTATACGCGAAAGACTTGTGATGTCGCTTGCCTCTCATGTTGGGGGGTCGCTCAATCTGTTAGAGGAATCACCGGCCCACTGTATCATGCTTGAACTGCCGGTCCCCATTTTGTCCAATACAGAACTCGACAAGATCCGATACATTGACCACCGCCATCTGCAGACAAAAACCATCTACACTTATTTCAAAGCTGACGGTGAACCAGGTTCGCTTGAGAAGGGCCTTAACCGGGTTTGTCAATATGTCACTGATGCGATAGAAGACGGATTTACGATTATCATTTTGTCTGATAGAAGTTTCGACAGCGGACACGCCCAGATTCCCTCGCTCCTGGCATTGGGAGCGGTCCATCAGGATCTCATCCGAAAGGGCCTGCGGGGCAAAGTCGGGTTGCTGGTCGAGGCGGGTGATGTTTGGGAGACTCACCATTTTGCCACACTTCTAGGCTATGGCGCTTCAGGTGTAAACCCCTACCTCGTGTTTCAGACCATTCACGACATGGTTAAAAGAGGCATGATCAAGGAAGACATCACTGAGGAGAAAGCGATTTACAACTATAAGAAGGCCGTCTGTGGCGAACTGCTGAAGATAATGTCCAAAATGGGTGTGAGCACACTTCAGTCGTACCATGGTGCCCAGATTTTCGAAGCACTTGGTCTAAGCAAAGAAGTGGTGGATGCCTACTTTACCGGAACAGTATCCAGAATCGGCGGCCTGGATCTCGATGGCATTGCAAAGGAAGCTCTGGCCAAGCATCAACTGGCATTTGCGAAGGCGCCCAACACCATTTCCAAACTGGAGGTGGGTGGAGTTTACCAATGGAAGCAACGAGGTGAAGCGCACTTGTTTAATCCGCAAACGATTCATTTGCTTCAGCAGTCTACCAAAACGAATAGCTATGAGCTCTTCAAGAAATACTCACAGTTGATCAACGAGCAAGCGGAAAGGTCCATCACGCTCAGGAGCCTTCTGAAATTCAAAAAGGGGAAAGCCGTGCCGCTGACTGAAGTTGAATCCGTGGAGAGCATTTTCAAGAGATTCGCGACCGGAGCGATGTCGTTCGGGTCCATCTCTTATGAGGCCCACAGTACACTGGCGGTAGCCATGAACAGAATAGGCGGGAAGAGCAACAGCGGTGAAGGTGGTGAGGATGAAGTTCGTTTCGTTCGGAAGGAGAATGGAGACTGGGAGAACTCCGCCATCAAACAAGTTGCTTCAGGCCGGTTCGGGGTGACCAGCTACTATTTGTCGAATGCCAGAGAACTGCAAATCAAGATGGCTCAGGGTGCCAAGCCCGGAGAAGGAGGTCAGCTACCTGGACACAAGGTTGACGATTGGATTGGACGTGTCAGGCATTCTACACCTGGCGTGGGTCTGATTTCTCCGCCACCTCACCATGATATTTATTCAATTGAGGATCTGGCGCAGCTGATTTTTGACCTGAAGAATGCCAACAGAGACGCAAGAATCAGCGTCAAGCTTGTTTCAGAAGCGGGAGTGGGTACGATCGCATCGGGTGTTGCGAAGGCGCATGCGGATGTAATCCTGATTTCAGGACACGACGGAGGAACAGGCGCATCGCCTCTCAGTTCGATACGGCACGCTGGACTGCCGTGGGAACTGGGATTGGCAGAGGCCCATCAAACCTTGGTGAGAAACAAACTCAGGGGAAGGGTGGTCCTACAGGCAGATGGACAGATCAGAACCGGCAGAGACCTTGCCATCGCTGCATTACTGGGTGCAGAAGAGTGGGGTGTTGCCACAGCAGCTCTTGTGACGGTCGGGTGTATCATGATGAGGAAGTGCCATTTGAACACATGCCCTGTCGGGGTGGCTACACAGAACAAGGAGCTCAGGACATTGTTCACAGGAAAACCGGAACACGTTGTGAACCTGTTCACGTTTCTGGCCACTGAGTTGAGAGAAATCATGGCAGAGCTGGGCTACAGAACGGTCGCTGAAATGGTTGGACAGTCTGAGCGACTGGAGGCCAGTGGGAGTGATCTCCATTGGAAATACGAGCAGATTGATCTGGCGCCTGTGTTGTTCAAGGAACCCATGAGCCTGGAAACCGCTTTGTACAAACAGGAAGAGCAGGATCACGGGATTGCTTCGGTATTGGATCGCACACTGATTCGTGCTGCCAGAAAAGCGATTGACGAAGGCGAATCTGCGTCGGCCGAGTTTCACATCAGCAATCAGGACCGGGCCGTAGGGGCGATGTTGTCCAATGAAATTTCAAAGAAGCATCCTAAGGGTCTGCAATCGAATGCCATTCATTTCAAGTTTGACGGAACTGCAGGACAGAGTTTCGGTGCCTTCCTGGCAGCTGGTGTGAGCTTTGAATTGCAGGGAGATGCAAACGACTATTTTGGCAAGGGATTGTCTGGTGGCAGAATAGTACTGTACCCTGCCAGACAAGTACAATATGATCCGTCTAAGAACATCATTGCGGGAAATGTCGCCTTCTACGGCGCCACTTCCGGAGAAGCGTTTATCCGTGGAATGGCCGGTGAGCGTTTCGCTGTTCGCAACTCTGGCGTCAGCGTGGTGGTTGAAGGCGTGGGTGACCACGGTTGCGAATACATGACGGGAGGTACGGTGGTAATTCTCGGAGAAACCGGTCGAAACTTTGCCGCAGGAATGAGCGGAGGAGTAGCTTATGTCTTTGATGAACACAAGACTTTTGTTCCCAACGTAAACATGGAAATGGTTCTGCTGGATACGCTGGACGAAGAGGATGAGCAACGGATCAAGTCAATGATTTCACAGCACCATGAGCTGACGGGAAGTGACCAGGCTGAAAGAATCCTGAAAAACTGGAGTCGGTCTTTCCTTGAATTTGTCAAGGTGATGCCGATGGATTACAAGGCTGTTCTGCAAAAGCGCAAGGCAGCCGCGAAGGTGAGCGCCGCATAGGATAATTGAAAGCGAAAGAATTAAAAAAGGTAGAATCATGGCCAAACCAACAGGATTTCTGGAATTTTCCAGGGAGTTGCCGCAAAAGAGAAACCCTCGTGAAAGGGTAAAAGACTACAAGGAGATCGAGACAAAGCCTGACGATGGAATCACAGCCAAACAAAGTGCACGCTGCATGGATTGCGGTATTCCTTTCTGCCATTCAGGATGCCCCCTCGGTAATATCATTCCTGAATTCAATGATGCAGTTTACCATCAGAATTGGAAACTGGCTTACGAGATCCTCATTTCAACCAACAATTTTCCTGAATTTACCGGTAGGATTTGCCCGGCACCTTGCGAGGCTTCGTGCGTACTCGGCATAAATAAACCGGCGGTGGCTATTGAGTACATTGAGAAGTCAATTATTGAAAAGGCTTTTGAACTCGGCTATGCCAGGCCCCGGATCCCCTCGTTCAGAACAGGAAGAAAGGTTGCAGTCGTTGGGTCAGGCCCAGCTGGCTTGGCGGCAGCCGCTCAACTCAACGCAGCTGGCCATGCTGTTACTGTCTTCGAACGCGCTGATGAAATTGGAGGTTTGCTCCGCTATGGTATTCCGGATTTCAAGCTTGACAAGGCAATATTGGATCGAAGGCTGAATCTCATGGAGGAAGAGGGGATCAAATTTCTCACCAATTCAAACGTGGGCGTTACCGTTACCATCCAGCATTTGAGAGAGGAGTTCGACGCGATCGTCCTTTGCGGAGGATCCACAGTTCCGAGAGACCTCTCCATTCCTGGCAGAAATCTCAAGGGGGTCCATTTCGCTATGGATTTCCTGACCCAGCAAAACAAGCGTGTCAACTACAAGCCTGTGGAGGAAGAACCCATCATGGCCACCGGCAAGAATGTTCTTGTCATTGGCGGGGGAGATACGGGTTCAGATTGCGTCGGAACTTCCAACCGGCAAGGCGCGGCAACAGTGACACAGATTGAAATTCTCTCCAAGCCACCCAAAGAGCGCACGGCTCAGATGCCCTGGCCTAACTGGCCCATGATACTTCGGACATCCACCAGTCATGAAGAGGGATGCGAGCGACAGTGGTCAGTAGTCACCAAGGAGTTTTTGGGGGACTCAAACAAAAGTCTGAAGGCTATCAGGCTGGTAGAAATTGAATGGAAACCCGGCGAAGGCGGTAAGCCCGCCAGTTTTGTAGAAATTCCCGGTACAGAGCGCGAAGTACCTTGCGAGCTTGCGCTCCTCGCACTCGGCTTCCTCCACCCTCAACACCAGGGTCTGTTGGACCAGCTGCAGGTAGAGTATGATGAGCGTGGCAATGTGAAGTGTAAGAACTTCCAGACGTCAATACCAGGAATCTTTGCCGCAGGAGACATGCGACGTGGTCAATCGCTTGTGGTGTGGGCCATATCGGAAGGCCGTGAAGCAGCAAGAGCAGTTGACGAATACCTCAATGAGTTTTCCGTGCTGGAAAGAAAATCAGTGGGAATGCTTCATTTGTGAGGGGGCAATAGCTGGCTTTATCCTTTATCTTTAGCCAACTATCACAACCGATTTGAAGAAGGGTAAGCTGTTCTTGATTCCATGCCCGATCGCAGAGTCACCACACGGCATGACTATCCCAGCCGGCGTGATTGAGCGAATTGCACCCATCCGGTTTTTCCTCGCTGAGAATCTTCGAACCACAAGACGCTTTCTAAGCAGCCTTAAGGTGTATCCATCAATAGAGCATTTGGCAATAGGGGTCCTCGACAAGGACACCCCTGTTTCGGACTTGAGGAACTTGATGAATCCGTTACACGAGGGTTTCGATCTTGGCATTCTTTCTGAAGCTGGGTGCCCCGGTGTCGCAGATCCCGGTGCACGGGCCGTTCAATATGCGCATGAGCATGGATTCCAAGTTGTTCCACTGGTTGGGCCTTCGTCTTTGCTGCTTGCCTTGATGGCTTCGGGATTGAACGGACAGAACTTTTCATTTCACGGATACTTACCCGTTGACCAGGCGCAATTGGCCCGATCGATATCAAAATATGAACAGGAATCCCGGCTTCATCAGCAAACGAAGATTTTCATTGAGACACCCTATCGAACGAATTCGCTATTGAAAGCTCTGTGCAAGAGCCTTCACCCTGGAACCAAACTCTGCCTGGCTATTGATATTACAGGACCAGAGGAGAGGATCATCTGCAGGAAAGTTGGTGACTGGGGACAACAGGAACTCCCCAAGCTCCCGGCTGTATTCCTTTTTCAAGCGTAATAATCATTGCCTATCTTTGCGACTTAAAATCAATAGAAATGCCCTACCTATTTACTTCCGAATCAGTTTCCGAAGGACACCCCGATAAGGTCGCTGATCAGATTTCAGATGCTTTAATTGACGCTTTTCTGGCCTATGACCCAAACTCAAAGGTGGCATGTGAGACACTCGTTACTACTGGGCAGGTTGTGCTCGCCGGGGAAGTCAAGTCAGAGGCGTATCTGGATGTGCAGGAAATCGCACGGGAAGTGATTCGCAAGATCGGATATACACGAAGCGAATACATGTTTGAGGCAAACTCATGCGGGATCTTTTCTGCGATTCATGAGCAGTCTGCAGATATCAATCAAGGGGTCGAGCGCAAGAAGAAAGAGGATCAGGGGGCTGGAGACCAGGGAATGATGTTTGGTTATGCTACCAATGAGACAGATAACCTGATGCCGTTGCCGCTGGAATTAGCCCATCTCCTTCTCCGGGAGTTGTCAGCCATCCGCCGTGAAGGGAAGGTCATGAAATATCTCCGACCAGACGCAAAGAGTCAGGTAACCATTGCCTATAGTGATGATCACAAACCCACACACATAGATACGATTGTTATATCAACCCAGCATGATGACTTTGCATCTGATGGTGTGATGTTGAAGACGATACGCGAAGACGTGGTGAATATCCTGATCCCAAGGATTCGCAAGAAATTGCCGAAGCGGGTTCAGCATCTCTTTGTGGATTCAATCAAGTACCATGTGAATCCCACGGGGAAATTTGTGATCGGAGGACCCCACGGGGATACAGGATTGACCGGCAGGAAGATCATTGTGGATACCTATGGGGGCAAAGGTGCACACGGTGGAGGAGCGTTTTCTGGAAAGGATCCCTCAAAAGTTGACCGGTCGGCCGCTTATGCAACCCGCCACATTGCCAAAAATCTGGTGGCCGCGGGTGTTTGTGACGAGGTTCTTGTCCAGGTAGCCTATGCCATCGGCGTGGCGAAGCCGGTTGGTCTCTATGTCAACACTTTCGGCACGGCGAAAGTGAAGCAGCACGATGGAGAGATTGCCGAAAAAGTTGCCAGGATTTTTGACATGCGGCCTTACTTTATTGAACAGCGATTCAAGCTGCGGACCCCTATCTACTCCGAAACAGCGGCCTATGGTCACATGGGCAGAGAACCCAAAGCGGTTGAGAAGGTATTCAACAAGGGCAAGAGAAATGAAAAGAGGATCAAAGTCGAACTATTCCCCTGGGAGAAATTGGATTATGTAAATGCTGTGAAAGCGGCGTTCAGGATCAAATAGCAAAAAGGGCCCTCACATTGAGGGCCCTTCGCTTTATCAACGCAGATTGATCTATCTGCCTTCATGCTGCTTTGTCTTGTATTTCAGGAGTTGAGCCCTCAGCCCTTCGGTAGCCTGATCAGTTGCCGCTTCAAATGTTCTCGCCTGCTCTTTTGCGAACAGTTCACCACCAGGGACCTTGACCCGAATTTCAACAGTCTTATTTTCAATGCCCTCATTGTTCAAACGAAGGAATACTTCGCCGTCGATTAGCCGGTCATAAAATGTGTCGAGCTTGTTCACCTTCTTTTCGATGAAATCAATCAATTTCTGGTCTGCATCGAAGTGAATGGAATGGACCTGGACTTTCATAAGTATGGGATTAATTTGAATAAACAGAATTCAGGCTTTTGGGTGTGCCTGGTCAAAGACTTTTTTGAGTTTTTCCATCGAATTGTGAGTATACACCTGAGTCGCCGCCAAACTGCTGTGACCCAGTAACTCCTTCACTGCATTTATTTCGGCGCCGTGATCGAGCAGGTGAGTGGCATAGGTGTGTCTGAGTACATGAGGACTCTTCTTGTCGGCGGTGGTAAATGTGGCCAGATGACTTTTCACGATCCGGTTGACAAGTACGGGATAGAGCGGCATTCCTTTGTCAGTTACAATCAGGCATTCGTGATCTTTCATAACAATCTCTCGGTTCCTGGCTGTCAGGTAGGCCTTCAGTATAGGAACGAGTGAACGGCTGAACGGGATGACCCTTTCTTTGTTTCTCTTTCCTAACACCTTGATAGTTAAGTCTTTGAAGTTGACATGTGCCTCTTTCAGACTGGTGAGTTCTGACAGACGAATACCCGTGCCGTAAAGAAGTTCCATGACCAATTGGCTTCGAAGGCCACTGTGGGAGTTGTCAAAGAGGCTGGCATCAAGCAGGCCCTTCATTTCAGGTTCCTTCACAAAGGAGGGTAATTTCTTCTTCGTCTTCAGGATCTTAATTCGACTCATAGGATCTCTGAGTACCAGCTCACGCTTTTGAAGGAACTTGAAGAAGCTGCGCAGGCAGGCTATTTTTCGATTGACAGAAACCGCATCCAGGCCTAACTCTACCAAAGAGACAATCCAGGACCTGATCATCCCGTGGTCGGACTGTGCGGGGTCGTCAATGTTGAATTGAGACTGCAGAAAAACGGAAAACTGGTCTAGATCTGTGTGGTAAGAATGGACAGTGTGCCTGCTCGACCTGGTTTCATGTTGCAGAGCTGCCAAAAATGATTCAACCACACTGTGGGTATTTCTCCCCTTTTGCACCTAAGCAAATTAAATAAAAATCCCTGCCGAAGAAACCTCCGGAAGGGATAACGTAAGGTGATGATGGTCTTAAACGCTCAGTAATTCTCAGAAGCAAACTGCTTCTGGCGATAGATGGCGCGGAGAACCTGGCCCCTGCGACGGACAGACGGCTTTTCATATGAAGTACGGGAGCGGAGTTCTTTCAGAACACCGGTTTTCTCAAACTTCTTCTTGAAGCGCTTCAGTGCCTTGTCGATGGATTCGTTTTCCTTCAGGTTTACAATCAGCATGTGCAATTTCTGTTAAAGGGATGCAAATATAGTTTAAAGAGGTTGAAAATCGCAAATCCTGCCATAAATGATGAAATGGCCCGATTTAGCCTGATTTTGACCTATTTTGAGTCCGGAATTTTATAGGGAGGGTGTGATGACTAAGTTTGGGGTTGCATGGCGAAGAGCACAGCACAAAAGCAAACAACGGCAAGATTGACAGAGGAAATTGAGATCATTGGTGCCCGCGAGCACAATCTCAAGAATATTTCCATTTCGTTTCCACGGAACCGGCTTGTAGTCATAACTGGGATTAGTGGCAGCGGCAAGTCATCACTCGCCTTCGATACGATGTATGCCGAAGGACAGCGTCGGTATATGGAGAGTTTTTCGGCTTATGCGAGGAGTTTCATCGGGAATCTCGAACGGCCAGACGTTGACAAGATTAACGGATTAAGCCCTGTAATCTCCATTGAACAAAAGACTACTTCCCGCAATCCGCGGTCTACTGTCGGGACAGTCACAGAAATCTATGATTTCATGCGGTTGCTCTTTGCGAGGGCGGGGGAGGCCTATTCCTACTTGTCCGGGCACCGGATGGAACGCCAGAGTGAAGACCAGATTCTCGATGCCATTGTCAGGAAATTCAAAGGAAAAAAAGTCACCCTTCTGGCCCCGATGGTGAAGAGACGCAAAGGACATTACCGTGAGCTTTTTGTTCAAATAAGAAAAGCGGGCTACACGAAGGCGAGAGTGGACGGAATTGTGCAGGAAATTACTGCCAAGATGCAGGTAGACCGGTTCAAGAT
>JAIBBB010000316.1 GCA_019694905.1 Cyclobacteriaceae bacterium | reverse complement strand
TTTCTTCACATTTACTCATGAAGTATATCTTCCGCGGACCGTGATAGGCGGGTAAACGCGCCTGCAATAATTGGAGCAACTGCTCCTGCCGTGCCGGTTCGATAGGCTCGCCTTCAATCACCATCGCCACTTTTTCACCAAAAGTCCTGTCGGGTACTCCGGTCAGATAGAATCTCCCCAGCAAACCCTGTTCGTGCAGTACCTGCATCACAAGCGGCTCGGTTGATTCAGGATGTACCTTAACTCCGCCAGAGTTAATCACAAAATCAACGCGACCCTCCAGTGTGAAGCGCCCATCGGGCAGCAATTTGGCGCAGTCGTTTGTGACGACAGCACCGTCCAGGTGAGGTGCCGTGATCACAAGGCAGCCCCGACCGTCTAAAGCGCAGGTTACTCCCGGCAACGGGGTAAAGACATCTGTGGACTCAGCACCATTGATTCGCCGGATGGCGACATGCGTAAGTGTCTCTGTCATCCCATAGGTGGCAAATGCCGGGTGAGGTAATTCACGGATTCGTGATTCAATGGGCGCCGGGATGGCTGCGCCACCCACCAGTATACATCGGATCTGCACCAGCCTTTCCTTGCTATGCTCGAGTGCCTTTTCTATCTGATAAGGTACGAAGGCAGCAAAATCAAGCGCGCACGCGTCAGGAATCCTGCCCAGGGGATTCGCTTCGGGGGGCACGGCAATCAGTTTCATCCCTACAGTGAAACAGCGAACCATCATCAGCGTACCAGCCACAAATTGTGGATCAAGACAGAGCAATGCCGACATCCCCCTTTGCAGCCCAAATGCTGCCGCAGTCATTCGTGCACTGGCCTCCAGTTGCCAACGCTTCACTTGAATGACTTTAGGCAAACCGGTAGAACCGGAAGTCTTCAGTTCAAATAGGGACTTGCCCTGATACCAATCCATCGCAAACTGCAAAACAGTCTGGTCGAATGGGCTACCAGCCAGCCGGATGTCATCAGTACTCAAATGGTCAGCCTCATAGCAACGGCCGTCGCCGAACTGAATATCAACAGAATGGGGAGCGTTCATCCGGTAAATTGATGCAAATCAGGTAACTTCCCTGCAAGTTACAGTCTAAAGTCATGCGCAAAAATATTAGTTCAGGTGCAAAATGGGAGGCTGTCGTCGGCTATTCCCGCGCTGTTGTGGTTGACAATCTCATTGAGATAGCAGGGACAGTTTCGACCGATGAGAACGGGGTGGTTGGAAAGGGGGATGCTTATCGTCAAACCCACTACATCATCACCAAGGCGAAAATGGTACTGGAACAGGCGGGCTTCGCACTGAGCGACGTGGTCCGGACAAGGATCTTTGTGACAGATATCAAACAATGGGAACAGATTGGCAGGGCACATGGCGAATTCTTCAGAGAGATCAGGCCGGTTACAAGCATGGTGCAGGTGGCGGCCCTGATTGATCCTGATTACCTTGTTGAAATTGAATTCACAGCTGCCCGGAGCTGAGTTTGGCCTCAAAATTGATTTGGTTTCAGTACTATGAAAACCCGGCTCCTGATATTCCTCCTAGGTCTATCCTTCGCATCCCACGCTCAGGTGGACCAGATCAAATCACAGTCTTCTTCCAACGCCACCCGGTCCCGTTCTTCCTCAGGTGAGGGGTCATCCGGATCTGGCGGCAATGGCGGTGGGTTTTGGTTTGTACTGAGAAGTTTCCAACTGATTGGCGCCTGGCAAGGTGAGAAACTGAGCCATCGCGATTCTGTGCCACAAATGGTCTCTTTAGAACTGATGCCTCAAATTGCTGTACAGCCGTCCAGTTACTATCTGGCGCTGCCAAGGATAAGGGGCAACTGGGGATTGTTTTCTACCGATGTGCGATACAATTACCTCTTGCAGGACAACGGTGGATCCTGGTCGGACTTGTCTACCGTTGACTGGCAGATTCTTGAGTTGAATCTGGTTACAACGCGATCTGTGACCGGCAGGATTGGGGCCGGCGTGCTCAGAGAACGCTTCGGTGCCAACCAGTCCTTTCTCGAGTGGACAGCTGGCGTGCAGATTTTCCCGCGACAAAGCCCGTGGGGTGGAGGCGGAGAATTCAGATATGCAAAGGATCACACAACGCAGATGGTACCCAGAAGGGAATTCAGCCTCCATTTGGAACGACAGTTTCTCCAAAGCGGTGCATGGCATGCTTCATGGATACTCGGTGGAGTTTATCAGAAGTACTATGAATCGATTACTGTTTGGGCGATTCAGACAGGCGTGACCTTCCGGCTTTACTGAAGATGAGCTTCCGCCCTGGCAGCAATCGTTTCTCCAATGGCCAGGGAGGAAGTTGCAGCTGGAGAAGGTGCATTGCAAACGTGGATAGCTGCAGTTTCTTCCAATATCAGAAAGTCGTCTACAAGGCCTCCGGTTCTGTCGCAGGCTTGTGCCCGGACGCCCGCTCCACCAGCAGTCAAATCACTTTCCTGAATGGCGGGGATGAGTTTCTGCAGTGCTTTGGTGAATGCAGCCTTTGAAAATGACCTGTACATCTCGCCCATGCCTGTTCTCCAATACCGTGATGCAACCTTCTGAAATCCAGGCCAGGCCAGTGACTCGGCCAGTTCGCCGAGATGGATGTCACTCTTCTTGTAACCCTCCCTCCGGAATGCAAGTACTGCATTGGGCCCCGCCTCCACGCCACCTTTGGCCATCCGCGTAAAGTGCACGCCCAGAAACGGAAAGTTTGGATCGGGTACGGGATAGATCAGATTGCGCACGAGGGACTCTTTCTCTTTCTTCAATTTGTAGTACTCGCCCCGGAAAGGGATGATCCGCACATTGAGCGAGGGCACAGTCATCGCCGCCACTTTGTCTGAATACAAGCCGGCACAACTGACTACCAACCTGCATTCGTAGCTCCCCTTGCTGGAAATAACTGTAGTGGCGGCCCGCTGAGAACTGGCTGTTACCCGTTCGTTGTAGCGAATTTCACCACCTTGCTGGACGATCAATGAAGCGTACCGGGCGGCAACCAGTGTGTAATCAACAATTCCCGTTTGGGGTACGAACATGCCTTCGAGCCCGGCAACATGAGGCTCATACTCTTTGAGCTCCCCAGCCGACAATTTTCGCAGGCCGGTCAGACCATTTTGCTGACCGCGTTGATACAGATTTTCGAGTAGCGGTTGTTCTTCAGGTGTGGTAGCCACCACAATCTTCCCACAAAGTTCGTAAGGGATGCTGTGCTGCTGGCAAAAGTCAATCAACAAATGGTATCCCCTGATGCAGTTAGTTGCTTTCAGGCTGCCTGGCTTATAGTACAAACCGGAATGGATGACACCGGAGTTGTTGCCAGTCTGGTGCCTCGCAGGTCCATCTTCCTTCTCAAGGAGCAGCAACTTGAGTCCGGGCCTTTGCCGGAGTAACTGAAGTGAGGTAGCGAGTCCAACAATGCCTCCGCCAACTACAATCACATCGTATTTCAAATGACAGGATTTAGCTGCAAAGGTAGGCAATTTCAATCATGAATCGGCCGGATCCGGACGTTGAGCGACTGCTCAACAATGACCATGTGATTGGACGGGATCAGGGACCACTGTTTGCCATCGGTTAGTTTCTCGGAAACAACCAGCACCGCATGGTCATCGTCTTCCGGTGCCTCCAGTCTGGTAACCCCGTCCTCAACCACATAACGGCTCCCTTCGGAATGATAGAGTGTAAGCGGCTCCTCCTTTGGATCCGAACAGTATCGGGTGGCCACAATGAAGAGCCCGTTGGTGAAGACCATGTTGAGGTAGGCTGCGTCGCTGATGCCTGACACTTTCAGCAGTTCCTTGATGTGGCGGAATGTGTGTTCGAAGGCGTCTGCCACGGCCTCCGGGCTAATCGTCTGGTGGCGGGTGAAAAGTGTGTGGAGCAGGTAGGCGAAGATGTGCTCGCTGTCAGTCTGACCTTTGATCCAGTTGTACAACTCATCAGACAGTGGCTCCCTGAGTTTTCTCTTTACAAGCGGAAACTGTTCAATACCACCGTTGTGGGCCATCAATAAGTTCCGGTATTGGAAAGGGTGACAATTCGATTCGGAGACTTCCCCCACGCTGGCGGCCCTTACATGGGCGACCATGCACTCGGTGCGAATCTT
>JAIBBB010000082.1 GCA_019694905.1 Cyclobacteriaceae bacterium | reverse complement strand
ACCGGCCAGCGTCGCTTCAACGACCTGATCGTAGGCTCGGAAGAAGAGTACGACAAGATGATGGAAGCCCCCGCTCCCCGCAAGGAAAGGGAACTCCAGGCTTAAGTTTGAATAACTAACGGTGGTACCTGAAACGGTACCACCTTTTTTTTATCCCTATGGCAGACAAGAAGGAATCACCCCAGGACCCCCAGAATCAGATCAACATTGAACTGACGGAGGAAATTGCGGAAGGCGTTTACGCCAACCTCGCCATGATCGCCCATTCCAACAGCGAGTTTGTCATTGACTTCATCAGGCTGATGCCTGGTGTGCCGAAAGCGAAAGTAAAATCGCGTGTGGTGATTACACCCGAGCACGCAAAGCGTTTGCTGGCCGCACTCAAAGACAACATTGCCAAATACGAGGCCACTTTCGGTAGCATCAAGCAGACCGATGACATGCCCCGTTTCCCCATGAATTTTGGTGGAACGATGGGTGAGGCCTGACCATGCAGAGTTGGGTTTTCTACGCTAGTTCGATTTCCTAGTTGTGCAGGAGCTGCAGCGCAGCGACATGTGTGCAGTCTCGAAATCCACCGGGGTGAACGAGCTCCGTAGGAGCGGCATGACTGCAGTTTTGAGTTGAATACCAGCCCATGCCAATTTCACAGAGTGTTCAACTCCTTCAGGGTTGTGTTGAATACCACGGACTGCGTACGTAGTTAGTGAAGTTTCAATCCCTCCTGGATTGGCGTTCAAGCAGATGATCTGCGTTTGGATGGTGAATGAAGAAGTGTGGTATACTCGCTCTGAAAGCAACGCAGCGACAAGTTCACAGTCTCGAAGTCTACCGGAGTCAGCAAGCTCTGTAAGTACCACTCACCACCCGCGTGCTGATGGGCGGCGGATTGATTCTCGCCGGTCTTCTGGTGCTGGTCTGGAAGTAAGTTCTTTTTTACAGGGCGCCATTCTTGATCTCGTCCACCACGCCAGGATCGAGCAACGTCGTGGTATCTCCAAGATTAGTGGTGTCACCTTCGGCCACTTTCCTGAGAATGCGGCGCATGATCTTGCCTGAGCGTGTCTTCGGCAGCCCGCTTACAAACTGAATCTTGTCGGGTTTGGCAATCGCGCCGATGATTTTGGAAACGGTGTCGCGGATTTCTCCGCGCAACTTGTCCTCGTTTTCAGGTTTCTTATAGCAGATCACAAAGGCATAAACCCCTTGCCCTTTGATATCATGGGGGAAGCCCACCACCGCGCTCTCGACAACATCATGGTGTTCGTCAATGGCGCTCTCAATTTCAGCAGTGCCCAGATTGTGGCCTGACACAATGATGATATCGTCCACGCGGCCGGTAATCCGGTAGTAACCATCCGGGTCGCGCTTGCAACCATCGCCGGTGAAGTACTTGCCTGAGAAGGTGGAAAAGTAGGTGTCTCTGAAGCGGCCGTGATCTCCGTAGATCGTGCGTGCCATGCTGGGCCAGGGGAATTTGATGGTGAGCCTGCCTTCGATGCCGTTGCCTTCGATCTCGTGACCATGTTCATCCATCACGGCAGGCTGCACACCGGGCACAGGGAATGAGGCGAAGGCGGGTTTCATGGGTGTAACGTTGGCGATGGGAGAAATCATGAATCCGCCAGTCTCGGTTTGCCACCAGGTGTCTACAATATCGCAGCGGTCTTTGCCAATGTTCGCGTGATACCAGTGCCAGGCTTCTTCGTTGATAGGCTCACCAACACTGCCAAGCAGGCGCAGTGACGAAAGATCATGCCGCTCCACGAAACTCAGCGGTGCGTTTTGCAGGGAACGGATGGCTGTCGGGGCCGTGTAGAAAATATTCACCTTGTGCTTCTCTATCACCTGCCAGAACCTACCCATGTCGGGCCAGGAAGGAATCCCCTCGAACATCAGTGAAGTGGCGCCATTCATCAACGGACCGTACACTATATAGGAGTGCCCCGTGACCCAACCCACATCGGCGGTGCACCAGTACAATTCCTTCTCGCGGTATTGAAAGATGGTTTGAAAAGTGTAACCGATGTGTACCATGTAACCACCACAGGTATGCACCATCCCTTTTGGCTTACCTGTTGACCCGGAAGTGTACAGGATAAACAGCAGGTCCTCACTGTCCATGGGTTCTGCATCGCAGATGGCATTTACCTTCGTCATTTCGGTATGCCACCAGAAGTCCCGCCCTTCAGTCATCGTGACCGGTCCCCGGGTTCTTTCAAGTACAATTACCTTCTCCACCGAGGGCGTCTTTTTGAGGGCCTCATCAACGATGCCCTTGAGGTCGATTTTCTTGTCGCCGCGGAAGCTGCCGTCGCAGGTGAGCACCGCCTTGCAGTTGCTGTCGTTGATCCGGTCCGAAAGTGATCCTGCGGAAAAGCCGGCGAAGACGACCGAGTGCACTGCCCCTATACGAGCACACCCTAGTATGGCGTAGGCGGCCTCCGGGACCATCGGCATGTAGATGCATACGCGGTCACCTTTCTTGACCCCGTGCATCTTGAGCATGTTCGCGACCTTGCAGACTTCATCGTGTAACTCCTGATAGGTAATGCGGCGGGAAGGTTCGTTGGGATCATTGGCTTCCCAAAGCAGCGCGGTCTGGCTTGCCCGGTGTGGCAGGTGACGGTCGATGCAATTTTCAGTGATATTGAGCGAACCTCCGATGAACCACTTCACTTCAGGCTTGTGAAAATTCCACTCCAATACCTGGTCCCACTTTTTCTTCCACACAAACTGTGTGGCTACCTCCGACCAGAAGGCCTCGGGTTGTTCCACACTGTAACGATACACCTGTTTGTAGTCCTCGAAAGTCTTTATCGACGTCATAGCCTGCAGTAATTCATTAAAGATCGCTGAGTCTGTGTTAATATTCAAATGATATGGGCCCGGTGGGCATCTCTTCAGGGTAGTGTTTTGAGTACGTGGCGGTGGGTGCGCCCTCCCGCCAGCCCACCGGAAAAGTTGCCGCAGAATGGGCATGCAGTTGCTCTGTACCGGATGACCTCCCGCCGCTGTGGTACAATGAGCAAATACTGAAAGTTGATGGTCGTTCGGGTGTCAGTTCCACCCTTGCTGAGGATCTTCGTTTTTCTCACAACCTGAAGTCTGGAAAGCAAGAGTGATCTGCCGCCCACATCCTTCAATTCATCCCAGGGGATCGTCTGACTGATCTCCTGTGGGCTTTCGTTTACCTGGGTGGCTCTCCAGAGGATATGGTAGGGAATCTCACGTCGGGCCGGTATGTAGCGTTCCACCACAATTCTTTTTGAGGACAGGGTGCTTTGAATGGCTTCGAGGTATTGCTTTCCTGCCTGATTCTTCAATGACAGGACCTTGTCGGATCCGGTATCCCTGTCGCCCTGGCTGTTTTCGATATACCCGTTGACAAACGGTTCGGCAACCAGCACCGTATCAGGCCAGGCAACCTCACGTCCAAATTCAGTGGTTTGACCTACAGGAAGGTAAGTGCAACCCATGAACAGACACCCCATCACTATCAGCGGCAGTCGGATCAATTCGGATGTAATGTCGGTTGCAGTTCCATTGTTGTCAACCACAAAGGTGACGGGACATTTCGTTATTTTGTTGCTTGCCTGGCAAGATACCATCTCATCCCACCTTGCAACCAGCCCAGATTCTGGTAGCGCTGGTTTTGTACCGGTGCAAACTCGCCGACGCTGCCTCCTGGCAGTCGCTGGGAGGACTGGAGTCGCCTGCTCACTTTTTTATTTGGGATAATTCCCCGGAGGGCCAGGAGATGCCAGACACGGCCCGCATCGACTACGTGCATTGTCCGGAAAACCTGGGTGTATCGGCTGCCTATAACGCTGCATCCCGCCAGGCCAGGGCCCTGGGTATCCCGTGGTTGCTCCTGGCCGATCAGGATACTTCTTTTCCAGAGGGCGCTTTGTCGAATGTACCGATTCATGAAAGGTACGCAATCATGGCGTGGCCGGCCTGTGATGCACTGGGGCAAATTTCGCCATTCCTGTTCAGGTGGGGGAGGGGGTGGCGGGTACGCGATCTCCCTCCCGGGCGATGCTCACTGCGCAAGTACAGATTAATCAACAGTGGATTGCTGGTGACTACAAAGCTGTTTGAAGAAGCCGGCGGGTACAATGAACAATTGCCTTTGGATTTTTCCGATATCGAATTTTTGGAGCGCGCAGGTAAGCAGGCTTCACATTTTTTATTGCTGTCACCGGCCACTCAACACCGGTTATCAGGCAGCGCTCACCAGCCGCCGGAGCAGGCGTTGATCAGATTCCGGCACTACGCCACCGGCGCGTTACGTTTTGGCACCCTTACAGCCCGCAAGTGTCAAATGGCTTCGAACGTTTTAATTCGCGCTATTGTTCAGAGCCTTAGGTATGGCAACGTTAAATTCCTCCGCATTGCGCTGGCAGCCTACACTGAGTAACATCACGCGTTGGGTGCTGCTTGCGGTGGTGCTGGAGCTCTGTCTGGGTGGCGGGGGCCGGCTTACCGCCTGGGGCCCGCTTTCTCTGCGCATGGTGCTTTATGCATTGGCGATGAGCCTGACTCTTTGGCACTATTTCACAGGTGCACGCACCCCTGCCTGGATCAATCGATTCATGCTGATTTACCTATCGGTCCTCGCGCTCGGGCTACTGGTCGGCTGGCTTCACGGCGCCCAGCCGAAACTCATCTGGGAAGACCTGCGTCCACTCCTCTATGGTTTCATGCTTCCGTTCTTTTGGTTCGCACTTCCACAAACTTCGCCGGAATCTCTTGCCCAATGGATCAGGCGTTCTGCGCTTGTGCTAGCCATCGCTTTCGTTGTTATGCTGTTTCTCATTCACAGTGGCGCCGTGCCGTTCCTGAGGTTTTACCAGTTGACTGTTCAGACGGAGGAGTTCTTTTTTCGAGGCGAGTACACATTCACCTTCAAAGGCTTTGTTTTCCTCGCACTGGGAATCTTTTTCCATGTACTTACCGGTGGTAAATGGAAATATGCGGCGGTGATGCTGCTGACAATGGCGCTATTGCTCACATTTACACGAGGATTTGTCTTTTCACTCCTTCTCACTTTTGTGAGCTACTGGGTACTCTCCGGTAACTATGTCAAAGCCATAGCAGTGTCCGTGCTGGCGCTGTTGCTTGTCCTGTCAGGGGGACAGGCCATTGAAAAAATCAGCACGATGTTGTCGACCAACGAGATCAGCGCTCCGGTCTTGAACAGGAGTCCTTCCCGTGATATTGAACCAAAGTACCGGCTCGGAGACCGGGCGTATTCAGATGGACAACGATTTGTGCAGGTAAATGAGGTTTATCAGGCCTTGTCCTGGCGTTCAATACTGCAAGGCCATGGATTTGGCATGGGCACGCAATCAAAGCCAGTACACATGGAGATTTCATATATGGAGATTCTGCACAAGCAAGGTCTTGCTGGACTCGCTGCCTGGGGTGCCCTGCTTATTTTTGCCTTCTCAACATGGCGTTCTAATGCACAGGGAGCAATCAATGATGTGTTCTTTTTTACCATCCTCTTTTTCTATTTCCAGTCACTTACCAACCAATACATGAACAACCCGATTGGGTTGTCAATGATCCTGATGTCTTTGGTGGTGCTAAAGCAGCGGAAATCATGAGTATTTCGGTGTGTCTGGCGGTACATAACGGCGAGCGGTTTCTGCGGACCCAAATGGTCAGCATATTGTCACAATTGGATCCGGCCGATGAACTCCTCGTGTCAGACGATGCATCAACAGATGGTTCCCTGATGATCATTACTTCATTTTCAGACGCAAGATTGCGGTTGTTGCCCGCGCGCACTTTTGGAAATCCGAACGATAATTTTGAATACCTGCTCGGTCACTGCCGGCATGACTATATCTTTATTGCTGATCAGGACGATGTGTGGCACCCGGACAAGCGCGCCAGAATGACTTCGGCGCTGCAGAAGGCTGACCTTGTCGTTTCTGACTGCAGGATTATAGACAGCGCAGGTGCAGTCATTTATCCATCTTACTTCAGTATCCGACCGCCTCGTCCGGGCGTGGCAGCCAATGTCTGGAGAAATTCATTTACTGGCTGCTGCATGGCATTCAGAAAAAAGGTTTTGGAAAAGGCACTTCCCTTTCCCGCCTTTGGTGGTATATATGACCAGTGGCTTGGTCTGGTGGCGGCGCGTTACTTTACCATCACATTTCTGGCAGAGGCATTGGTGGACTACCGGCGGCATGGAAATAACTTTTCCAGTACCACCGGGACCAGCAAGCTCTCGCTCGGGCAGCAATTGATGAATCGGATTCGTTTAATGAAAATCCTCTTCCGACGATGATGCAACTGACCGCTTCTATCGTTATTTACAACAATGACCTTCGCACGTTGGAGCGGGCGATGGCCAGTTTCCGGGGAAGTCCACTGGCCGGCAAGTTGTTTATTATCGATAATGCAAACCAGATTGAGGCCATTGAGTTAAGCCATAAATATGATGCTACGTACATCCGTACAGGGTCTAACCTGGGTTTTGGAAAGGCTCACAACATTGCTTTGAAAAGTGTAATGAATGGTTCAGGCTACCATCTTGTGCTGAATCCGGATGTTGAATTTGATCCAGCAATTCTCAGTCAGCTGGTAGCATTTATGGATGGGCATTTACACGCCGGGTTGGTGATGCCCCGCGTACTCTATCCCGACGGAAGGATTCAGCCATTGTGCAAGTTGCTTCCTTCCCCGCTGGATTTGCTGTTCAGACGATTCAGCCCTTTCCCAGCGCTGACCAGGCGCAGAAATGAAAGGTATGAAATGCACTTTACCGGCTACAATCAGATTGCCGAAGTGCCGTTCCTTTCGGGATGTTTCATGTTTATCAGGAATTCGGTCCTCCGTGAGGTTGGACTCTTTGATGAACGCTTCTTTTTGTATGCAGAGGACGTA
This sequence comes from Cyclobacteriaceae bacterium, assembly GCA_019694905.1. Classification (GTDB taxonomy): domain Bacteria; phylum Bacteroidota; class Bacteroidia; order Cytophagales; family Cyclobacteriaceae; genus ELB16-189. The sequence continues at coordinate 6,703 of JAIBBB010000082.1, read as the reverse complement.
GATCTGTCCCGGCGGATTCACAAGGTAAGCAAGACATACTTTTATCCATTCGTGTCCATCTACCATGAACACACCCGGGGATCGCATAGAGATTTGAGGCTGATGCTCTATTTCATCCGGAGTGTGGTTCAGTATTTCAACAAATGGGGTTGGTGGCTTGATACCGAGCGTACCCGGATCAATGCCGCAGCGGGGCAGGTTACCTTCAGCCACCCTTCCAAAGTTCACCAGGATCCTGTCACTGTTCAGGCAAGGTTATGAACCTCCCTGACCGCAGCCGGATTTACAGTGCGCTCTGGATTGTTTTGGCGATCACACTGCCATGGCCCGTGGCCTTCAACAGCATCGCGATTGGATTGCTCTTCTGCGGTTGGCTTGCCATGGGTGATGCAGCAGCCAGATGGAACCGATTGATTCAGCAACCCTGGTGTATTCCTTTCTTTGCCTACTTTACCTTCTATCTGGTGGCAGAATTCTCCACAGGATTTGCGACCATCTCTCATCAGTTGCCCTTCCTTGTATTGCCGCTGATGTTGGCTTCCGGTCCTGCACTGTCCGCTCAAACGCTGCGACGCCTCGGAGACGGTTTCGTCTTGTCGGTCGCTTTCATGCTGGCACTTGCAATTGTCAGGACGATTTGGTTTCCATCGGATGTCCCCAATTTTGATTACCCTACACGGTCAGCATTTCACGGACTCTATCCGGATACCGAGGGTCTGTGGAGCCGGATCAGCTACATCGGCCTGGCTTCATCAGTTGACCTTCACCCATCGTATTTCTCGCTGTACCTTACCTTTTCATCGGTTTGGCTGCTCGATAGTTTCAAAACGGAAGGTGTCATCAGATGGAAGGTTGGGATACTGATCTTCATGATGGTCGGCGTCATGTTATTATCCTCTCGCATCGGCCTCTTATCTTATACAGTCTTCGTTGCCATCTGGATGTACAGACTGGCAGTTCGCCGGTCTGTGCTGATGGCAATGAGCACTACTGTCCTGTTCATCCTTGTAGTGGGACTTCTTGCCTGGAGCAATCACCTGACCCGCTTCCGATTCAAGGATGAGCCAGGACTGCCCTCCGCTTCCAGGGTCATGAACTCCATTGACTCAAGATTGCTCTCTTGGTCGGCCAGTTGGTCAGCCATCCGACAAGAATGGGTAAGGGGGTATGGCGTGGAAGGAGCACAGGTGCAATTAAATAAAACCTATCAGCGACAAGCACCTGACTGGTTGCCGCCGTATCCCAATGCTCATAACCAGTTCCTGCAAACCTGGTTGGAAGTGGGTGTCGGCGGAATCGTGGCCCTCCTGTTTATGATGGGAATCCCGCTTGTTTTCAGGCCACTGACTGCACTTCAGATTTCGCTGGCAGGGTTGATCATACTCTTTTGCGTTGCTGAAAGTGTGCTGACCCGTCAGAAGGGGATTGTCTTCTTTTGCCTTTTTCAGCCGTTGCTTCTGTCATACCAAAAGCAATCATCATGACAGGCCATCGCAGAGATCAGTTGACGGACCCGGAGCGGCATTGTTTGATGGCTTTGTTGTACTTCGATGTCTTTGACTATCCGTTAACGGCCGAAGAAGTCAGGCAATTTGCAACCGGTAAACTCCCTGAGGATACGTTGGCAATTCTGGAGGGATTGGTAGCCAGCGGGCTCGCCTTTCAGGAGGCCGGTCTGTTCAGTGTTCGACCTCCTGAAGCTCTTGCGGTCAGACGAAGACAGGGTAACGCACTGGCCGAGATCCGGATGAAGGATGCCAGAAAATATGGGAAGCTCATCGCCTGCTTTCCATTCGTACGCGGTGTGCTGGTATCCGGGTCGCTGTCCAAACAATACATGGAGCAGGACAGCGATGTGGATTTTTTTGTAGTAACGCGACCCGGAAGATTGTGGATTGTGAGGACGGCCCTTGCCGTTTTTCGAAGGGTTTTCCTCTTCAATTCACATCGTAATTTCTGCACCAACTATTTCATCGCGGAAGACAACCTTCACCTGAAGGAACACAACATGTTCTCGGCGGTGGAATTCAGCACTTTGATTCCAATAGCAGGATCAGTAGCTGCGGTGCAACTCGCGCAGCACAATATTTGGTATCGTGATTTTCTTCCAAACCGGGTACTGCCGCAGCCTGCTGTCCTGACAAGTGCACCATGGATAAGGACTTTGTCAGAATTTCTGCTGCGCCCGTGGGGTCTCGACCGCCTGGATGGCTGGCTGATGAACAGAGCCATCAGGTACTGGCAAAGGCGATATGGCAGTCTGCTCAACCAACAGGATTTCAGGATAGCATTTGACTCTACACGTTCAGTTTCACGTGCTCATCCTGGTTTCTTCCAACAGAGAGTGCTCGATCAGTGGAAGGTGAGAATCACCGGTTTTGAAGTACGTCATCAGCTGATCTTGGTGCCATGAGCAAGGTATTGATAGCGAATGCTTACTGGTATCGCCTGGACCCCAAACAGTGGGCAGCCTCGCAACCCTATCCCCCACTCGGAACACTGTGGGCAGCAGCGGTCCTGCGAAATCAAGGGGAGATGGTGAGCCTCCATGACACCGGCCTGCGCCGGGATCCAAATGAAATTGCTGGTGATCTCAACTCCATCCGCCCTGATATTTTTGTGGTCTATGATGACGGATTCAATTATCTGACAAAAATGTGCCTGACGGTGATGCGTGAGGCGGCCTTCGTCATGATTCGTCATGCACACGCAATGGGAATACCTGTGATTGTGTGCAGTTCTGATGCAACAGACCATGATTCCCTCTACTTCGGTCAGGGTGCGGATCATGTCATTCATGGTGAGGGAGAGCAGACGTTGATGGAACTTGTCCAATGTCTGAAAACCGGCACTGATGCCGGTACAGTCGCAGGTCACTCCTTTGTCAGGGATGGTAAAATCCATCGGACTGCACCCAGACTGGTCATGCGTGACCTGGACCATTTGCCCATGCCTGCATGGGACCTTGTTGACATTGCACCCTACCGGAAAATCTGGCTTGGTAGTCACCGTTATTTCTCTCTCAATTTGGCTACGACAAGGGGATGCCCCTATAAATGCAACTGGTGCGCGAAACCCATCTACGGCAATCGCTACAACTCCAGGAGCCCCGAAAAAGTCGCTCAGGAAATTGCGTACCTGATCGACCACTTTCAACCCGATCATTTCTGGATGGCCGATGACATCTTCGGCCTGAAACCGGGATGGATCCGGCAGTTTCAACAAGCATGTGAAGACAGAAAACTGAAGTTCAGATACAAAATTCAATCGCGTGCTGACCTGCTGGAAGAACCAGGGACCGTGGAAGCGCTCGCTTTATCGGGTGCCGAAACTGTTTGGATGGGGGCGGAGTCAGGTTCTCAAAAAGTATTGGATGCGATGGACAAGGGGATTACTGTGGAGCAGATCCGGTCATCCACCATTCAACTGCGCAGCCGTGGTATCAGAGTGGGTTACTTTCTTCAGTTTGGATATCCGGGTGAAACCCGTTCGGATATTCAATCAACATTGGACCTGCTCTCGGATCTCGAGCCTGACGAAATTGGCATCTCTGTGTCGTATCCCTTGCCGGGCACTGTTTTTTATGAGCGCGTCAAGAGTGAACTGAAGCAGAAGCAGAACTGGTCCGACTCAGATGACCTGTCACTGATGTATCGAAGCACGTTTTCGACTGCTTACTATAAGGCACTCCATCGTTACGTGCACAGCTATTTCCGGCTGATCCGTGCACGCCGAGAATCTGCCTGGAAAAGGCCGCTGCGGCAATTTGCCTCCCGGCTGTATCATATTTTGAGGAAGGCATGGTTGCACAGACAACTCAATCATCTGGAGCGCCCAACACTGCCGCTGGCGGCAGAGAATGCATCTGCTGCATTTTCAAAGCAGTCTGCTGTCTTCGTTGCGGAGGATGCACGTAACCCGGTGGTCCCTGGTTGGCGTCAGCGAATCTACAAGCATGCATTGGCAGTCTTCCCTCCCTCCGGCAATCTCCTGGAATTGAATGCGGGTCCAGGTATTGATGCGGCCTATTTTGCAGAGCGCGGATTTACGGTGCTCGCAACAGATGCGGCACCCGGAATGATGGCTGTGCTGAAGGAACGGATCGGGCAAGCCGGTCTGTCTAACCTCGTAAGCGGAGCGTTGATTCCTTTCGAATCATTGAATCAGGTTGACGGACAATTCACTGCAGTCTTCTCCAATTTCGGCGGACTCAATTGCAGCGATGACTTGCACAAAGTTACCCGACACCTGCCCGGGTTACTGATGCCGGGTGCGCGTGTTTGCTGGGTGATCATGCCACGCATGGCGCCCTGGGAAATGCTCTGGCTGTTCAAGGGAAAATGGAAACACGCATTCCGGCGCTGGAGAAACAGCGCGCCTGGTCATGTGGAAGGCATCCATTTCAATGTTTACTACTATTCGCGGGCCGAGATCATCCGCGCATTTGGCCCCCACTTCAAACTGGTGCGCTGTGAAGGCCTTGGCATTATTTCGCCACCACCTTCGGCCACCGCTTTCATCAACCGCTATCCGGCACTTGCACAATGGCTCGAAAAGATCGATCGGCGGATTTCTCGTGTATTTCCGTTCAACCGCTGGGGTGACCACCTCATCCTCACCCTGGAGTATCAGCCTTCTTCAGTGAAGTGAATTGTACAGCGCTATCAGTCTTGTCAGACTCACGTCGAGAGAGGTCTTCTCGCACCAGGGAGCCACTTGTTCATACAGGCTCGTTATCTTCCCGGTATCATTAATGGTTTCCAGTATGCGCTGACTCAGCGCATGGGGATTCCCAAAGTCAGCCATCACAACACTTTCAGGAATATCGACCAACGGACCAACTGGCGTACCGGCCACCAGCAGCCCGCAATGAAGCGCTTCGGTGACCACCAGACTTTGACCTTCGGACAGCGAGGTGTGCAACAAGATGTCATGTGAGTGATAGAGATCTGCGATTGCATGGGAAGATACACTGTCGATCCATGTTACATGATCGGCAAGGCCCAATTCACTAACGAGTGAATGAAGGGCCTTGCGGAGCGGACCTTCCCCCACAAGCGTCAATCTTGCGTCGACCTGCCCGCGCAGTTGGGAGAATGTGCGGAGAGCGGTCGCCTGATCTTTCACAGCCACCTGATTGCCAACAATAAGACATCGCAGGGTGGACCGGAAGTCTCTGACACGTTTAGTGAATTGACTGCCAACACCCCACTCAATTTGTACGGGGTGTGCACAGTGGATGCCAAATCCGGCCAGCGTTTCGGCTTGTCGTCCGGACAACAGCACTGCTGCACTGGCTTTGGTGAGCGTCCATGCAGCGAGCTGTCGGAAAAGACTATTGCTCAATTGGCCGTATTGAATCGATGGCAAATACACCGCATCGCCACCTTGTACCGTTACAACCGCCGGAATATGCAACCATTGCTGAAGCACAACAGCCATCAACCCACCCGGCCGGATCCAAAACCCATGAACCACATCAAATGGCCGACTGCGGTGGTCATTGCGCACCTGCCAGAGCAGCCGCAGCACCGAGGTCCAGCGCCGATAGGGCGCAGACCAAAGGCCAAACCCCGCAGGCTTATACGTGCTGCTTACAGGGAACAGTGAGTACACCTTCACATCGTGCTCCTGCGCGAGCGCAGTAACTGTTTGTTGAAGAACAGGCACACCTTCCTGCAAGGCACCAGTGCCAATGCCACCAGGTACAATCCATGCAATGTGCAACCGGTTCTTCAAGGCGTCGGGACTTGATCTATGACAGAGAGAATTTTGGAGGATATTGCTGTGGCCGACAGGTGGCTTTCATATTGCTGCTGAACCTTGATCCTCCATTCTTCCCGGTCCAGGTTGATGGCATGCGACAGCGTTGTCGCCAGCGACGCTGCATCCCCGGGTGTGAAGAACAATCCGACGCGCCCATCACCGGTCATGAACTGAAAGGATGGAATCCGGGTCAGCACGGGGATGCACCCGAGCGACATGGCTTCAGCGACGGCTATGCCGCTGCCTTCGGTGTGCGATGTGGAAATAATAAAACTTGCCTTTTGCAGATGAGGGAGCAACGACATATGGTCCATGCCTGGAATGAGTCGGATGGAAGCTTCTTTACCAGTTTCCTTTCTGACCTCATCCATCAACTCTTCGGAAGAATAGATGATATCAAGTGTTGCTCCTGAAGATTGTGTAATGAAATGTTTAAAGCCTCGTACCAGAGTAAGTGGGTCCTTGTTGGCGTTGAGCCGGCCGATCCAGAGAAAGTGAAGTGGTTGTCTGCCAGTATGATTGTTTGAGGCGTACTCCTCAAATACGGATGGCACCTCCATCATTTCGTGAACAACGGCATGTTGGGGCAGTGACTTTGATTGAAGCCAGGGGAGTGCCTGGGTTTGAGAAGTGAAAAAGAAGGCTTCAACGTGTTTGTTCGCGGCGCGGTATGCCCACGGAGGAATCCACTTGCCCGGAGCTTCACCGTGATGCTGAACAAACAAGCGCGCCCATGATGCTGCCCGGCGCGTAAGCACAAGTTGCCAGGGGAATCGCAACCCGTGGATGATAACAATGTCGGGCTGAAGGGCTCTTACCAACCGGAACGTTCGCCAGGGATAACACTGGTGGGCCAACCCATTGGGAACGAAATGATGCCAGACGCGGTTTACTTCACGAGAAGCAGCTGATCCAATGGGATACACGGAATGTACTT
>JAIBBB010000315.1 GCA_019694905.1 Cyclobacteriaceae bacterium | reverse complement strand
GCCCTTGCTACCAGTTGTGCGCAAAACAAAGACTATGTTGTCATCATCAAGACCCGGTAAGGCGACAAGGTCGCGGTATTGTACGACGAGACACCACAACATAAGGCTAACTTCATCAAACTTGCCAAAGAACACTACTTCGACAGCACGCTTTTCCACCGCGTCATTCAGGACTTTATGATCCAGGGCGGCGACCCGGATTCGAAGAAGGCGCAACCCGGCCAGCATCTCGGCATGGGCGGCCCAGGCTACACTGTCCCGGCTGAATTCAATCCAAAATTCTTCCATGAAAAGGGCGCCCTTTCAGCGGCACGCCTCAGCGATCAGCAGAACCCCACCAAGGCAAGTTCCGGTAGCCAGTTTTATATTGTGCAGGGAAGCGTCATCTCAAATCAGGATCTTGATATGCTGCGAGTTGACATGAACAAAATCATGGAGGGGCTGCGCAAAATGTACCAGTCACAGGATCCTGCCTTCAAACCGCTGTTCGATTCCCTGAATCAACTATACGCCAGCGGTGACCAGGCTGCCTACAATACCAAGTTGGCCAGCACAGCCTCCCGGGTAGAAAAGTATACCAACAGCAAAGTGACCCGTGAATTGTCCCCGGAAAAAATCAAAGTCTATACCACAGTGGGTGGTTCACCTCACCTCGATGGCGATTACACCGTGTTTGGAAAAGTGATCAAGGGTCTTGACGTCATCGACAAAATCGCGGCTCAACCCCGTGACCCGGCAGACCGCCCGGTGCAGGATATTCGGATTACCGTTACCGTTGAGGAAAAATCGCGCAAGCAGATCACCAAGGAATACGGCTACCAGTATCCACAATAATTCACGGTATGAAGATACTCGTCACAGGCGCCAACGGATTGCTCGGTCAGAAACTGGCATCGCGCCTCATGGATGACCCGACGGTAGAACCCGTTTTCACCGCCCGCAAACAGTTATCCATCCCCCTGCGACGAGGTGTCTTTGAAACGCTCGATATCACGTCTTCCGAACAGGTCACTGCTGTCCTGACCAAACACCGACCCGAGGTGATTATTCACACGGCGGCGATGACGCAAGTGGACGACTGCGAAAAAGACCGGGCGGCCTGCTGGCTGAACAATGTGACGGCCACGGAATACCTGGCGCAAGCCTGCGCGTCTCTGGGTATACACATGGTGCACGTTTCCACTGATTTCATTTTTGACGGCAAGGAAGGGCCTCTCGACGAGCAGGCGATTCCTGCACCTGTCAATTACTACGGCGAGTCAAAACTGGCGGCAGAAAAAGCTGTCATGAGTGCAGGAGCCTCCTGGGCCATCCTTCGCACCGTGCTCGTCTATGGTGTTTCGGCCGACATGAGTCGGTCAAACATCGTGCTTTGGGTAAAGAAAAGTCTGGAAGAAGGAAAGACGATCAAGGTAGTCAACGACCAATGGCGGACACCCACCCTCGCGGAAGATCTCGCGCAGGGTTGTCACCTCGCGGCCGCGCGCAAAGCCACTGGCGTCTTCAACATTTCCGGAGAGAAGATGATGACGCCATATGACATCGCCATCACCACGGCCCGGCAGTTTCATCTCAACGAACAGCTCATTCAGGCCACCGACTCTACACAATTCAAGCAGCCGGCTGCGCGCCCGCTCAAAACGGGATTCATTATCACCAAGGCCAAACAGGTGCTCGGCTACAAGCCTCATTCCTTTGAAGAAGGATTGGCGCTGATGGCCACGCAACTGACCTGAGATCAGGCACCTGGAACTGATACGAGCCTCCTGTCCGAACCCTCAGGCGACGGTGCGACGTGGATGACCACTTGCAGGACAGACCTGTGACGGTTATCTTTAGAAGATATGAACACCCGTGTATTGGTTCTGAACCAGGACTACAGCCCGCTGATGGTGTGCTCTGTGGAGCGCGCTTTCGTGATGGTGTTCATGAACAAGAGTGAATTGGTGCGGACAGCCAACGGTCACCGGCTGCACACCATCAATCGCTCATTCCCCATGCCATCCGTCATCCGGCTGAACCGGTATGTCAATGCGCCGTACAAGGGCGTTAACCTCACGCGGCAGAATGTATTCAAGCGCGACAATTACGAATGCCAATACTGCGGCACCCGGCGCGAACTGACACTGGACCATGTGGTGCCGAGCTCCAGGGGCGGGGCCCACACCTGGACTAACCTGGTAACGGCCTGCAAGCGCTGCAACGCCCGCAAAGGAGATTATACACCGGAAGAAGCGGGCATGAACCTCCATCGCAAACCGTTCAAGCCCTCCTATTCCCTGTTTCTGCGTGACAACAGCGGTTTGTCCACAAACGACTGGGACGAGTTTCTGGCGTAGCACTAGCTACCGCCACTTTTTGTAAATTCACGGTTCAAATCACCCCTATGAAAAAGGTATTCCTCATTGTGCTTTGCTCGCTGTTCTCACTCGCCTCGTTCGCCCAGGCGAAATTCGATAAGCTGAAAGCCAAAGCAGACGTGCTGATTGAAGGCGGCGACTACGGCCTGGCCGATAAAGCCCTTGAGAAATTCTACACCAAAGTCACTAAGAAGTTAGGCAAACCGAACAAATACACGCCAGCGTATTATCTCGCCCGCGCCAGCATCAAGCTGGGTTCAGGCATGATTTACGATTTCGAATCTGCGGTGCGTGAAGCCATCCAATCCGACTCAGCGCTGAACAATGTGAACTCGGTGGCCCATGCCATTCTGTTAAAGGAGGTGGCCGCCCTCTATCTGCAAAGCGGTTCCTTCCAGGTGGCGCGAAGGCACCTGGAAAAGAGCCAGCAAATTCTCGAAGCCAATCAGGCATTCAAGGATGTCGCCAAAGCGCAGGTGGAAACTGCCCTTGCAGAAGCACTCACAGGTCAGGGCTACTTCAACGAGGCCCTCGAATTGCTGCGATCCCACGAAAGGATCTTCGCGGGCCGCGCCGTCAAGCAGGAATCGTACGTTGATGAGAAAGGCAGCCTGAAGACACGCCGGCTTTCCGAAACAGATTTGACTGCCCGCTTCCATGACTATGCCAACTGGTTCACAGTCATCGCCAACTGTTATCGCCTGAAAGGTGCCCACATTTCCGCCGACTCGGCCTTTACCGCCGGAGCGACCTGGATGGAACGCAACCTGGGCAACACGGACGTGGCGTTTGTTCGCAATCAGTATCTCTTCTCGCGCATGCTCGTAGAAAACGGGCTTAAGACAGACCAGGACTTTCCCAGAGGACTCGGCTTTGACCGCGCACTCAACTACATGCTGTCCAGGCACGCCCGCTCCCATTACCTGTCTGTACAGATCTACGAACAAATGCTCAAGCGCCTGCTCCTGCAGGACAACACCTCGCGCTATCTCAACACCAAGCTGGAGTATGAAAAAATGATTGAAAAGTCATTTCCATCCGGAAGTATCTACTCTGTACGCCTGCAGGCAGTAGAGTTCAACCGCAAGCTCAGCGGTGACAAAACACGAAACCTGGAAAGTGAAGCCTTGAAAGCCATCAGCAACAACCAGAACCTGCCGCGCAACAATGCCACAACCGCAGAAGTGCTGGACTTCCTCGCTCAACTGGGACTCGAAGTAAAAAACTACGGAGCAACTGAGAAGTACCTGCGGGAAATCATCGACATCCGATCAGCCCTCCTCGGCGCGGATGCACCGGAAACCCACCTGGCCCGGTTGCACCTCGCCAACTTCTACCTCGACTATACAAACAAGATTATAGACGCAGGAAGAATCTACGGAGAGAGCTTCATCAATGTTGTCCAGAAACAGATCAGTCCGGGTCACCCTGACAACCTGGAGATTCTCAACCACATGGCCATCCTCTACGAACTGACCGACAACTATGCCCGCGCAACCGCCATTCTCAAACGCGCCGGAGAAGTGGCCCGGCAGAAGTACAGCGACACGGATGGTCTCTTTGCAGTAGAACTTACCAAGATTGCCAACCTCGAACTCAAGCTGGGCCAATACGAAGAAGCGGAAAAAGACCTCGGCAAAGCACTTGGCATTCTTGAAGAAAAGCGCAAGGACCCGGATTGGCAACCTGCCTTCGTCAACGCCATCGAAACGAACGCCAAACTGCTCGGCATCAAAGGTCTCTTCGATGACGCCGAAGACGCTCTTGACAGATCA
>JAIBBB010000007.1 GCA_019694905.1 Cyclobacteriaceae bacterium | reverse complement strand
TTTGTGGCACGGTTCGGTAACTTTGTCAAACAAATTATCGCCGCTATGTCGCTTAAAACTCAAATTGATCAGGACATCAAAAAGGCTATGTTGGCCAAAAACAAGGAAGAACTCGATGCGCTTCGCGGCATCAAGTCAATGATTCTCCTTGCCGAGACCGAAAAGGGAAGCGCCACAGAGATTTCCGCAGACACTGAAATAAGGTTGCTGACAAAGGCAGCGAAGCAAAGAAAAGAGTCTGCTGACATTTTTTCCAAAGAAGGACGGACAGACCTCGCACAAAAAGAGAATTTCCAGCTTGAAATAATCGCGCGTTATCTCCCCAAGCAATTGACTGAAGCGGAACTGACCAATGAAATCAATGCTATCATTCAGCAGACTGGCGCCAAGGGACCACAAGACCTTGGTAAAGTCATGGGCGTTGCTTCAAAAATGCTGGCCGGCAAGGCCGATGGCAAGGCAATCAGTGATGTTGTAAAGAAGATTCTCGCTGCTTGAGTAAGGCTGACATTTTCATTCTTGTAGTTGTTGCCTTTGGTGCCTGGCGGGGATTCAGAGAAGGGTTCCTCATGGAACTATTCTCTCTGCTAGCTATCGTGCTGGGAATTTTTGGTGGGTTTAAACTCATGGGTGAAGGAATGGTGCTCCTGCATGACAAATACAATGCAGACCAGAGTACCCTACCTTACATTTCCTTCGCCCTAATATTCCTGATCATTGTGCTGGTGGTAACAATGATTGGCAAAGCAATAAGGCACTCGATAGACAAGTCTTTTCTTGGGAAGATGGATCAGGTAATGGGCTTGTTGCTCGGCGCTGCAAAGACACTGTTTATGCTGAGCGTGGCGCTGTGGCTTATTGACTCGCTGAAGATGAATATTCCGGAAGCATGGACTGAAGACTCTGCGCTGTTGTCGTACACGGCCAGGCTTGCTCCTACTTCAGCAAACTGGATCAGTCAATTTTTCCCATTTCTGAAAGAAACATTTCGCTCATTCTGAAAATGGGATCGGACAATATTCCTAAATTTCATCATGCTAAACGTCAAGCAAGAAAAGGGATTCCAGTATGTAGATGAGGGCAATGGCCCGACGCTGATGTTGTTGCATGGGCTGTTTGGTGCACTGTCCAATTGGGAGGCGGTTGTCAACAGGTTTTCATCTCAGTACAGGGTCGTTATTCCCATGTTGCCAATTTACACCATGCCCATCAAAGAGGCGGGGCTGGAGGGGCTCCGCTCGTTTGTGGAGGATTTTGTCGCAACTATCGGGCTGGACAACATGGTTATCATGGGTAATTCGCTGGGTGGACACGTAGCCTTGTTATATGCTCTTCACAATCCAACTAAAGTGTCCAGGCTTGTGCTCACCGGAAGTTCCGGTCTTTTCGAAAACGCAATGGGCGGATCTTACCCCAAAAGAGGAAGTCTTGAGTACATTCGTGAACGAGTGGCCTACACCTTTTATGACCCCGCCGTGGCTTCAGACGAACTGGTAGAGGAGGTATTTGAAACAACCAAGAGCATACCCAAATGCTTGCGTATTGTCGCGATTGCCAAATCGGCACAACGAAACAACCTGGCGCATGAGCTCAGCAAGATCCAGGTACCTACTCTGTTGGTCTGGGGTCTGAATGACACCATTACGCCACCCGGAGTAGCTCACGACTTCAACCGGCTGATACCCAATTCCACCCTCCGATTCATTGACCATTGCAGCCATGCTCCAATGATGGAGCATCCAACCAAGTTCAACGAGATCGCCGAACAATTCCTCCAACAACATCGTTGAGCATTCATGGTCGCAGAAGAACTTATCAATCACATGATCCCGCCGCTGAAGGTGACTGACGATGCACATAAGGCGATCGTTTGGATGGAGGAATTCCGCTGTAACTACCTCCCCGTTATCTCGGAGGGCCGCTTGCTTGGGTTTGTTTCAGAAGAAATTATTCTTGAAGCAAATGATGTCGAGCGAAAGCTCGGCCAATTTGAACTCATTGGCAGTGAGTGCTATGTATCGCTTGACTCTCATTTCTACGATGTTCTAAAAGTCGCCGGCGATCATAAACTTCAACTGGTAGGTGTCCTGGATGAGTTGGGTCAATATGCCGGTGTTATCGCCGTGCAGGACATCATGATTTCATTTGCACAAACCGCTGCCGTGCAAATGCCCGGAGGGATTCTCGTCCTTTCATTGAACCTGATCGACTACTCTCTGGCAACCATCAGCAGACTGGTAGAAGAGAATCACGCAAAAATTATCAGCAGCACGATGGTGGAGGACCCTCTTGACAAAGGCCGGATCAAGTTGACGCTGAAAATCAATGAACTGGACCTCACCAGAATCGTCGCCACCCTGGAACGGTTTGGGTATCGGGTGATTGCCAGATACCAGGAGGCACGGAAGGATGACAATGAACGTGAGCGCCTGGACATGCTTATGCGTTACCTCAATATCTGATATGCGCATCGCAATCCACGGCCGCGATTTTCAACAGAAATCAAGTCGGTTTATTGAAAAGACGCTAGCTCAGTTTCGTGAGCGTGGGGCGGAAATTCTGGTTTCCGAAAAGTTTCAGAAACACTTCAAGCCCTCCAAGAATATCCGGCTGAAAACATTTGACGATCACCTTGAGCAAATCGACTTTTTCATTTCGTTTGGAGGGGATGGCACTTTGCTGGAATCGGTAACCTATATTGGTATGCACGAGATACCTATACTGGGTATCAATACCGGACGACTCGGCTTCCTGGCCACGATTGGTCGTGACGATGTAGACTCCGCTATCGATAGTCTCTTCAAAGGCAACTACAAGATCGAATCCCGGACTGTTCTCAAACTTGTTTCCGATCCCAAACTCTTCAAAGGAACCAGTTTTGCACTCAATGATTTCACAATCATGAAAAAGGATACCTCCTCCATGATCACAGTCCATGTGATGGTGGATGGCGCCCTGCTCAACTCCTATTGGTCAGATGGAATCATTGTGGCAACCCCAACCGGCTCTACTGGCTATAGCCTGAGTTGTGGCGGACCGCTGGTGTACCCCCGCTCAGAGAGCTTCATTGTCACCCCTGTGAGTCCCCACAACCTCACAGTGCGACCCATCATCCTCTCGGATTCCTCTGAAATAACATTCCGGATTGAAGGTCGTTCCAAGAAGTTCCTCGTGTCACTCGACAGTCGATTTGAAACGGTCGACGACACCATCCAGCTCAAAATAAAAAAGGCCCCCTTCAAGGTACAACTCCTGCAGTTGCCTGGTCATCACTACTTCAACACGCTAAGGCAAAAGTTGAACTGGGGACTGGATATCCGCAATTAAGGCTCCCCTTTTCGGAAGCGACATCCCAGTCTGGGAATACTTGGTACTCCTTTGGGCCCTGGCTCGAAGATTCGCCCGTTAGTAGTCATTGAAAATCAGGCATTTACAATCAGATGGGCAACCCTGTCCCGGAATCTGATCGACGGTACAGAGTTTGTCCACTCAGCCTTGAATTAGTGTCTGTTCACTCGTCCGTTCGTGTATCCCCCACCACCCGAACGATGAATGGCCTTTTGAACCATTCTCTATGAAAATCAGAATTGTTGGTGTGGTCGTGGGGGTTCTTCTTTTGTGCAACAATGCGCATGCCCAGCTCAGCAGGAAGAAAAGCCATCACAATGAACGCAGAATGGCCACCTTCCAGGGTGTCCGAAGATCCTTTTCCGACAAGGCATACAATTCATTTGGCTTTTCAATCAACGGGCTAAACTATTTCGGTGACCTGGCGCCGTTGAGCAGAAAGGCGAGTACAGATATTTCTTTCACCCGGCCCGGCTTTGCATTTTCCTGGATTCGGCGGATGGGCCCCCGATACTCCCTGCAGACGCAATTCATGTGGGGTACCCTCAGCGCCTCAGACCAGTCAGCAGACCCAGGTGATGAAGCAGGTCACTATCGACATCTCAGAAACTTGTCGTTCCGCAATCAGATCAAAGAACTTTCTGTAATCGGATATTTTGATCTCTTCCGAAATCAGGCCACCTATATGAGGCGGGTTCGGTGGACACCGTATGTGTACGGTGGATTGGCTGTCTTCCTCCACAATCCTCAGGCAATGGCCCCTATGACCTATCTTGATGGGTCCCCCAACCCGTCAGGGGGTAATTGGGTGAATCTTCACGATCTCGGCACTGAGGGGCAGTATGCCAAACTCTCCTCTGCTGATGTGAACTACGGCATCAAACCCTACAGCCTGGTTCAGGTGGCCCTTCCTGTTGGCGCGGGAGTGCGATTTCGTGTAAACGATCTGGTGGACATTTGGGCTGACATCGGGTTCCGATATACGTTCACCGATTATCTGGATGATGTCAGTCAGAACTATGTTGATCTTGGCAAGCTCACGTCGCCGCTGGCGCAAGCAATGTCATACAGAACAAATGAACTGTTCAATGGAAATCCTCCCGGTGGAATTTCCAGCAGCCTGCCGGGAGTTTCAACCCTTCCGGGTTTTGGTTCTGAGCATCACGACAACATGCGCGGATTCAAAGGAGCGAAAGACATGTACATGGTAACTAACATCAAGATCACCTACATCTTTGGTGCACATTTCTACCAGGGTAGATTGTATACCTCCCGAGCAGTTGCCCGCGCCGGCACGCTCATATCAAAATAGACCATCACTGCTATTGGAGAGCAGGACTGCCTGCTAAAATAATCATCCTCATACGGTTACGTGGGTTACCTATCCTCGTGACTGTTTATTTATTCGTGCATATTCAATAGCTTTGCCTTTCAACATTACCCCCATGAGGAAGTTAGGTCTGTGGATGGCTCTTCCCATCCTTATTTTTTGCAGTAGCACCGTATACGGACAGCTGAACAGGAAGGCTATAAAAAAGAACAACCGTCACATTGCAAACTTCCGCGGTAAGAAGCAGGGTTTTGGCAAGGACAAGATTTACAGTATGATAGGGTTCTCGCTGAATGCGTTGAATTACTACGGAGACCTGTCACCGCTCCCTCAGCGTGTAAGTACTGACATTTCATTTACGCGACCTGGCTTTGGCTTTTCCTTTCTGCATCGGTTTGGGCCCAGGTACACACTTCAGGGTCAGTTCATGTGGGGTACCTTGCGCGGGTCTGACGAGTCTGCCCATGCAAATGATGAAAATGGAAAGTACCGCCACCAAAGGAATCTCTCTTTCAGGAATCAGATCAAGGAGCTATCAGTGGTAGCTTATTTTGACCTCTTTGAGAACATGTCGACCTACATCAGCCGAGTGAAGTGGACACCGTACATCTATGTTGGAGTGGCTGGGTTCTTGCACAATCCGCAGGCAAAAGCACCAACTACTTTTCTGGACGGCACCCCCAATCCAAGCGCCGGTAAATGGATTAACCTCCATGATCTTGGAACGGAAGGTCAGTACTCCACCCTTGCCTCAACAGATGTAAATTATGGTATCAAACCCTACAGTCTCGCCCAGGTTGCAATTCCCTTTGGAATTGGTGCCCGCCTCCGCTTGAATGAAGTGATCGATGTGTGGGGCGATATTGGATTCCGATATACTTTTACAGATTACTTAGACGATGTAAGCGCAAATTACGTTGATCTTGCAAAGCTGAAGACTCCATTGGCTCAGGCTATGTCCTACCGATCCAATGAACTATTCAATGGAAATCCTCCAAATGGCGTACCTTCATCTTTGCCTGGCGTAAATGTACTTCCTGGTTATGGATCAGAATACAAAGACAACATTCGTGGGGATAAGGGTTCCCGAGACATTTACATGGTTACGAGTGTGCGTATCACCTACATCCTCGGAGCCACTTTCCATAAGGCGAAATTCCGCTAGTCTTACAACGATTGTCATCCTTCTGGGGTGTTTAATCCATTCTTCTGCCACCGGACAATTGGTGCAGCGCTCTGAGTACGGAGGGGGCATTGGTGTATTCAATTACACAGGAGATCTGGCCCGCAATTTTGACTTTAGAAATGTGAAGCCTGCCGCCACGCTGTTTTACCGGGCCAATATCAGTAAGGTAGTAAGCTTCAGAACTTCGATGACAGGTGGAAAGTTAGGCGCCTCTGATTCAAGGCCCTTTGACCCCTTTGCAGCCAGGAGAGGTCAATCGTTCAACATCTTTGTGCTTGAACTTTCCGGTGTCTATGAGTACCACTTTCTTGATTGGAGAGACGATACACGTCGATTGCGGTTTACTCCCTATCTGTTCGCTGGCCTCGCCATGTTTGGAATCACCGGTAACAAATCCAAACCCGCAGAATACAGCAATGTGCAATTCTGCATTCCCTTCGGGGGTGGGTTCAAGTATGTGCTGAATCCAAACTACTATTTGTCCCTGGAGTACGGTATCCGAAAGACATTTTTCGATTACCTGGACAACGTCTCTGATGGTGACTTCTCATACAAGAACTACCAGTATGGAAATCCCCACGACTATGACCACTACTATTTTGTAGCACTCACATTGACTCGGACACTTTACGACATCCCCTGTCCGAGAAGCCCTTACTAATCAACTGCTTCATTATTCCGTCATGAACAAGATCAATGTTTGCGTTGTGGATGATCACAAGATCTTCCGCAAGGCCATGATCAGACTTCTGAAGTCCTTTGATCGGATTGGCAACGTAACGGATGCTGAGAATGGGATTGAATGCTTGCGAATAATGAAAACCACACCTGCCGATGTGGTTCTCCTGGATCTAGAAATGCCAGTGATGGATGGCGCAGATACGGCCGAACGATTGCTCACAAGATTTCCTGAGACAAAGATCATCGTACTGACCATGCACAGCAATGAGCATTATATGGTCCATATGATCGACATGGGTGTGCACTCCTTCCTGCAAAAAAACACCGACCCGATCGAACTTGAGCGCGCGATTGTCTCTGTTGTAGAAAGAGATTTCTTCCACAACGAAGTATTGAGTGCTGCCCTTAAGCGACACGCCCTTGAACACAAGAAAGGTATCAGGCCCAGTTTTGGTGACAAGGTTGTTCTTACAGACAGAGAACAGGAAGTCCTGCAGCTACTGTGTGCAGAGAAAACAATCAAAGAGATCAGTGCATCCCTTCATATAAGCGAATCAACTGCCAGTGTGCATAAGCACAATTTAATGGAGAAGATAGGAGCAAAATCCATGGTCGGATTGGTGAAGTACGCCTACGCAAAAGGAATTCTGACCAATCCACTTTAAGGACATCACCCCCGAAAGGCGCTGTACAACAGGCGTCACTAAAGGATCCCTTAGGTCAAATCAACCAAACTTTGGATTAGTATCTATTTGACTATCAGACATTTCTGAGGATCAACCCGGCAAATCTGTTCGCACTTTGACCATCTTGCGGTCTACGTCAATTGCCGATATCCGAAATTAAGGATTCGATGAGTATGAGGGTATTGGCAATCCACTCGCAAGAGGCTGTTGTCCGGACAATCCGCAAGCAACTGGAGGAATCTGGTTGGGATGTTACCGGTATGACGAGCGCAGTGGGGGCGATGCTGACTTGTCGGCAGGAAGCCTATGACCTTGTGATTTGCGGATTTGACTTGCCGGTCGTTTCATGCATCGAGTTGGTGCGTACGCTGCGAAATTACTCAGTCAACAAATCGACTCCGGTTGTCATTCTGTGCGATGGATCTGAATCTGCTGCCCAAAGGGAACTTGCCACGCGTTTGCAAGCCCGGTTGTTGCGTGCATCCCAGTTGAACGACGCCCTTAATGAAATAATGTCTCCACATGAAGATGAGCTTTGATTTTCCACCATCGACGCTTCGTCTTCCCTGTTGTCGAATCTTCCCGTCAGTCAGTTTAATTCCTAACCCCCATGGCCCACAAAGTTTCCCGATTTGGATGGCTTCCAGACCTTCCGGACCAAAGAGATATTCCCTACATTCCATCAAGCAGCATCCTTAAAAAGCTCCCATCAAAAATTGATTTGCGGGACAAAATGCCCCCGGTCATGGATCAGGGAACCCTGGGAAGTTGCACAGCCCATGTGATGGCAGCAGTGTATCAGTTTGACCTGACCCGACAAAAGGCAAGAGAGATTGTTCCCTCCCGGCTCTTTATCTACTACAACCAAAGGGCGACGTTCCAAAGCACTCAAAGTGACAGTGGCGCCGGATTCCGCAATGGACTGAAAAGCCTGTGCAAACAAGGTGTCTGTCCCGAAAACATGTGGCCTTATGAGCCACATCGATTCGCAGATCGACCTGCAAATAGTTGTTTCACAGAAGCCCAGCGACATCTTGCTATCACTTACCATCGTCTTCCCAGAAAACTCACTGCCTTCAAAGCTTGTCTGGCCGAAAACAGACCCTTCACATGCGGGTTTGTTGCCTATGAAACTTTCGAATCAGAATCAGTTGCTTCCACTGGCAAACTGGGAATGCCCAAGAAAGGGGAGGCCCTGGTGGGTGGGCACTCGGCCGTAATTGTCGGGTACGAAGAAAAGACAAAGAGATTTCTGGCAAGAAACAGTTGGGGTAAAGACTGGGGCACGCAGGGCTACTTCACATTGCCTTATGAATACTTGCTCAATGAGCAGCTATCCAATGATTTTTGGGTCATGAGCGTTCTTCCTGCCCGTCAGCTCAAACAACTGATGAATGGCCAGCCTGATCCCTCTACCATGAACCGTCCGCTGGTCGTTGACAAGAATGCCAATCGGTTAACAGAAAGCCATTTCCGCGTTGCGTACTAATTCTTCACCTCTCGGGTGAGTCGATAGATCAGGATAGCAGTGCGCTTAGTAAGATCAGCGAACGTACGAAGGTTGATGGTTTCCGATAGTGTATGTGCCCCGGTTCCCATTGCGCCTAAGCCGTCAATACCGCTGATGTAGGGCGCAACATAAGAAATGTCTCCAGCTCCCCTTTGCCCTGGGTCCCATGGCTTCACTTCGCCCATGCCCAAATCAATACTCACTTTGTTTAAGTAGGCAAGTAAATCCAGATTCCCCTGCGTGGGAGGCATAGAAGGAATTCCGTCTTCAAACACTATTTCCGCATCTGTTTGGGGGAGGTGTTGCTCAACAATCTGCCGCATCCTCTGCCTGGCTTTTACTTTTTGCTCCTCTGAAATAAAGCGCAGGTCTCCATTGACAATTGCAGTTTCCGCCACCACATTGGTCTTCCCATCTGCCGTTCCGCTAACGCCATCAATTGCTGCGGTAGAACCCCCTACAATGAGTCCCGGATTGAATGTCAGGTACTGTTCCTGCAGCTGTTCATAAAAACTGTTAAGGATGCGGGCCGCTTCGTAAATGGCTCCGGCACCCGTATTCTTGTTGAACACTCCACCTGAATGAGCACGCTTACCCTTAACCTTCAATTGCCAGGAACTCGCTCCTCGTCTGGCAACTGTTCCATAATTAAATCCGGTAGCGGTTTCAAATGCCAGTGCCAGGTCACTGCGCTTGGCCGCCTCCACAATATCACCGCGGCTGATCACTTCAGGATCGCCACCATGTTCTTCATCACCATGTAACGCCACTACGATCTGGGTATCCTTCAGTGCTCCGGCTTCTTCCAGTGCTTTCAGGGCAAATAGCAATATCACGTCACCACCTTTCATATCGTTCACTCCCGGACCTGATGCAATCGTGTCCTTCAGTGTCCATTGCTGAAATGGGCTCTCTGGTTCAAACACTGTGTCGAGATGACCGATCAGAAGCAATCGCTTGCCCTTAGTCCCCCTTCGCTCAGCAAATAAGTGCCCTGCACGGTTCATAGCAGGAGGCATATCAATCCATCGTATACCAAATCCAATCTTGCGGAATTCCTCACCAAACAGTTTTCCGACCTCCTTCACGCCTGATAGGTTCAACGTACCGGAATTGATATTCACTGCCCTTTCCAGTAGCCGCACCGACTCAGGGTGGTTTCTATCCACAAACGCGAGAATCTCCTTTTCCTTTTTGCTCAGCTTTGCATCTTGGCCTGCGCATACATTGACAAGTGCGACAAGAAAAGCTCCAATAAGTACTCGTATCATCTTGTGTGAATTAAATCCCATTGCTTTCTCGCCTTTCTGGACAATAGTGCATTGGCCTCGTCATCTGAAATAAATTTCTCTATAGTGGCGTCCCATTGTAAAGGTCGGTTGAGGCGCCATGAAATTAAGGCAAGGTGCATGGGAAGTGTCATGTCGCGTGCATAGGACAGGCTTGATTCTGGCGCATTTCGGGTCTTTACGGCATCCACAAAATTCTGTTGATGTCCTGGCGAACGGATGATCTTCTGTTCCACACTCACCACATCCTGTACAACAATTGATTTTGTGCTGTAGTCACATATCAGTGTTCCACGGTCTCCCTCAAAGTAAGCTCCAATATTGCGCTCCGCAGCTCCAGGCACATTGGGTGGTTGAGTGGTCCAATAGACCTTCACATTCTCGAATTCAAGATCAACATCCAACCATTTGGGAGCGTCTGCAACCCCATCCGTACGCTCGCCGCGGGCAGCAATTCGCTTCAATCCCTTTGGTTCAACAGCCCACCAGGCGACATCTGCAATATGGCACCAGAAGTCCGCGAACATTCCACCAGAATAATCCAGGAAGTACCGATAATTGAAATGAACTCGCTCCGGAAAATAATCTGCCCAAGGAGCGGGGCCCAACCACATGTCATAGTTGAGCGTCCTGGGCGGGCGGGAAGTCACTGGTCGACCGAGGCCTGGAGAAAATGCATTCTTCCACAGACGAACGGTGTGCACATTGCCTATCACGCCGGACTTGATAAGTTCCACCACGCGGTGATAGTTGTCCCCCGCATGGATTTGAGTACCCAATTGGAAAATTCTGTTGTATCGTTGTTGATTCTGCAGCATGATCTGACCTTCTTCTACAGAGTAACTTAACGGCTTTTCTCCATACACATCTTTCCCGGCTTGAAATGCGAGCGCGGCAACAGAGGCATGCCAATGATCAGGAGTTGCAATTGTGATGGCGTCAACATCCTTTCGATCCAATACATGCCTGAAGTCCTCGTAAGCAGTTGCCTTGTTGCCTGGAACAAGGCCATCCAGTGTCTTCTTTGTAGCTGCCAAATGCTCCTGGTCAACATCACACAAGGCAACAATTTCAACTTCTGACAAAGCGGAGAACCACTTCAAATGCTGATTCCCCATTCCCCCCAGACCAATGTGTGCAATTCTTAGCCGGTCACTGGGTGCCGACTTCAAATAAGTCGGAAGAATGGTGAGCCCAATTGCTCCAAGCGCTCCCTTTCGAATGAAATCACGTCTGTTGATTTGACTCATGGATACTGCGTTTTTGTTGAATGACATGTAAATTAACGCTAGAATTTGACATGAACAGCAAGTGTTACATCATTGGTTGGTCCTGAGTATGCGCTACTATTCTTCTTACAAGGTCCTGCTTTTCCCCATCCTGATTTGCCCTTTCATCTCTTACGGGCAGGTTGTTCATGTTCAGGCCCACTCACACAATGACTATTTTCAGGCCAGGCCATTGTTGGATGCATTGGACAATCGATTCAATGAGGTGGAGGCGGATATCTATGATACGCCCGCAGGGCTTGTGGTCTCTCATGAAAGGCCCGGGGCAGATACACGATTGCTGGAACAACTCTATTTCAGACCCATCGATTCACTCATTCAAACGCAGGGGAGTGTCCAAAAAGACTCAAAGTCACCATTCATGTTAATGCTTGACTTCAAGTCCTCGGCCGCCAGGACATATCAATCACTCCTCCGGCTGCTAAAACAATACCCAAGACTTGCCTGTACTTCCGCATCGTGCCCTGTAATCATCTTTATCTCTGGTAACAGGCCTCTTGAGCTCATCTTACAAGACCCATCGGGCGCGCTGAAGATAGATGGTCGCCCCGAAGACCTGGGAAAGGGACATAGTAGCATGCTCATGCCTGTCATCAGCGATCGCTTTCAGAACTGGTGTTCCTGGAATGGTAAGGGGCACCCATCAACTGATGATGGAGAAAAAATCCGAAGTCTGGCCAACAAAGCGCATCAGGAGGGCAAGAAACTCCGCCTTTGGTCAATCCCTGATCATGAGGAAGCCTGGGCCTTTTTGATCGACTGCGGGGTTGACCTGATCAATACCGATCACCTTGCCGAATTGAATCGTTATCTTCAATCCAGAAAATAGCTAACAAAAATGCTCAATCGATCGCTACCGGTCCTGTTCCTTGCATGGCTTTTCGCTTGCTCATCAGCAAAAGAACAGACCTACCCTGTTGCACAGATCAAGACCAACAAAGGTGAGATTCTCTTTTGGCTACACGATGCTACCCCGACGCATAAGGCCAGTTTCATTAAACTGGCAAATGGTGGCTATTGGGACAGTCTCACATTCAACAGAGTAATCCCGGATTTCGTTGCGCAAGGTGGCTGCCCGGATACGCCTGCCGGATTTTCAGATTCACCTTATTTACTCGCTCCTGAGTTTGTAGATAGCCTTAAGCACATTTATGGGGCAGTGGGCGCAGGCAGAGACAACAATCCGGAAAAGCTCTCTGCCGGTTGTCAATTCTATATTGTGCAAAACAAAGACGGTCTTGCGCGTCTGGATGGCAACTTCACTGTATTCGGACAGGTGTTCAAAGGAATGGATGTAGTAGATGCAATTGTTTCCGTGCCGAGGGATTCCATTGATGAGCCCTTTGACCACATTACGCTTGATATCAATATGATTGAGCTGACGGAAAAGGAATTGCGTAGCAAAGACTACACTGGGGTCATTCCAGCGATAAAAAAGTAAAACAACCTCCGGCAAGCCGGAGGTTGTCAGCAGATCAGGATTTGAGACTTACTTGAATACTACGTGGAGATTGCTGGTCTCAAGCGGGTTGTAGGGTGAAAGTCCATCCAGTCTTGCGGCGAGTACATCGAAGTCAGCTCCAGGAGAATTACCACCTGAGAGGAACCCTTTCACCGAGTTGAAATAGCCGGGGGCGGCCGTGTTACTCAAATAACTGTTCAGGAGAGTTTGGTCTATACCGGGCCAGATGGCAGTGATGCCAGCAACGAAAACATTGTGCACACTGTAATCCTTCAGCAGTACCTGCCGGTCATTGCTATCAAGGGAACTCGGAGGCAGGCCCACTTCAGCCACGGCGATATTCGTCTTTTCGTTACTGGCAGCCACAAAGGCCCAGTTGAATCCAGTATCAGCTGTGAAGAGATTTGCATTTGGGTGATTGCTATTGCCAAACACATCCACTACATCCCCTTTTCTACCGGCAAACATGTGAAGGCTTCCAATGGCAAATTTGTCGCTTCCCGGTGCGGTCAAAGGAAGATCGGAAATCCTCACCTCCATCTCTGCATCGTACCCGTGTTCTCCACCTTCCGAATAGTCTATTCTGAACATACTGTCGCCCGAAAGACTGTTCTTCGTCCGATCACAGTTAAACGGCTTGATAATTGCAATTCCCTTGATTGGCGCCTCATTGTTCCAGAATAACTGCAATGCCTTTCCACCATCCGCATTCCCTTCTGAATCAGCATCTGTTATTGTCAGTG
The DNA here is from genome assembly GCA_019694905.1 of Cyclobacteriaceae bacterium. Taxonomy (GTDB): domain Bacteria; phylum Bacteroidota; class Bacteroidia; order Cytophagales; family Cyclobacteriaceae; genus ELB16-189. The sequence goes on along the minus strand of JAIBBB010000007.1, from coordinate 24,560 downwards.
CATAGTCCCACAGATGACCTCCGAATTCCACCTGTGACAATACCACCAGGTTCTTGCTTCGGTTATCGTCACCGGAATAAGTGAGTGTCTTCACCCGGTCGATATGATACGCTCTGATACCGTTGATAAAAGCCTCCACAATCTCTGATGCTCCTTTACCTACCGCAATGAAGGTTCCCAAATTCAGGTAAATGGCATTGCCATTCAGCGTGTCTCCCTTTACTCGACCGCCAGCCACAGTGGACTTTGTACTGATTGCCGAAGGGATGTTGACACTGAATTTCTGGGGCAACAGGTCTTGTTGCGGGGTGACGGGTTCATTGGTCTGACATGACATGACGAAAATTGCGAGCATCAGCGCCATGACGATACTACGCAGGGATACGACGAGGTTTGTTTTCATTTTGTTTTGGGTTTTTTCTTTCATTTTGCCCTTTCTGACCCCTAAAACACAAAACCCTCAGTCAACCCTTATTCTGCACCCAGAATTATTTTACAATGATCGTGTCTGAGACGACGGTGGTCGTGGCAAAAAAGCCTAAACATCCTCCGGACATGTTGCTGGTGGCGTTGTCCCGCTGAACGTCGAAGTAACCACCACGCCATTCTGTTTCCGAAAGCATAGCCCGGAGATAACTCTTGTATATCTCACTCACTGAGTGCTTTCTTCTGATGATATAAGATCCCGATGGAAATGTTTCAACTGATTTCCCGGGCTTAAAAACCTCGTTAACGTCGATGTTCTTCAGATCATAGAAAATAACCGTCTCAAAACAGTTCCCGCTTGTGCATGCAGATGTATTTGCCCATGAAATCCGGTTTTCAATGAAATTTGCCAATTGGCCGGAGTTCGATTGATTGAGTATGTACCCGTCACCTGCAGAACTTACATTGATGGACTGCAGGGGCTCCACTGGCTGAGGGCTGTCTGTGCCTACATATACTTTATCATGCCATTTGATAATGAGTGTGTACGTATTGCCGAACAGAGCGCGGAACGGCGCAGAATGATAGTATCCTGAGCCCACCGGAAATTCCGTCAGTGGAAGTTCAGTATTATTTATCATGATAGTAACGTCGGCTCCGCTGGCAGGCAGGTCGGGTTCATTCAGCGCCGCATGTGGTTGATATAACCTGACCATCTGACTGCGATTTTCATTGGTGATTGTCGCCTCCACAGCAATCTTGCCCGTTACATTGGCTTTGATAGGAATATTCAAAGGTCGCTCACAACCCAAACAAGCTCCGATAAATGCTAAGGGTAACCAGACAGATCGCTTCATAGCCATTTGAAATTGTACGATAGTGAAGGAGTAAACTGAAACAGGAATATCTGTGAAGCAACATTTGTAACGTTGAGAAGATCCGACGGAATCTTTATACTTCCATCACTTTGCTGTTGTTTGCTGAAATTAAGGAAGACGGCGTTCTTTCTACCGTATAGGTTATACACCGAAAAAGTAAGGCTGTGTATGAATTTACTCTCAAGGTTCTTATTTAGCCTCCATGTTGCCGACAGGTCAAGTCTGTGATAGTCCGGAAATCTGGAATTATTCTTTCGGTCATAGACAGGAACTTGCTTTCCCTGGTAGTAATAGAATCCAACGGGGGCCGTATAGGGCGTTCCTGTCGAATAGTTCCAGGTAAGCCCCAGATTCCATCTTGGGCTCGTATCCCAGGAGATCATCAGATTGATTTGATGGGGTCTGTCTGAAAATGCGCTGAACCATTGTCCGGAATCAATCGATTCAAAGGTTCGCAGTGAGCGGGAGAATGTATAGCCCAACCATCCGCGAAAACGACCCGATTCCCTTCTGAGCAGCCATTCCATCCCGTAGGCCCTGCCTCTTCCGAAGCGCAGCTCACTCTCAAGCAGAGGATTTAGCAAGGTGGAAGCATGAGGTGCATAATCAACAAGATTATTCATCTGCCTGTAGTAGACTTCTCCGGAAACGGAGAGGCTCTTCTCCCACTTGCGGTAGTAGCCAACTGAGTATTGAAGACCGGTTTCCGGGCGAATATTGATGCTGCTTGGTAGCCAGACTTCAAGTGAGGTAAATGGACTGATTGAGTTGCTGATCAGATGTACATTTTGAATCGATCTGGAAATACCCGCGCGCAAAGACGAGAGACTATCCAAAGCCCATTGCACCGTTACGCGTGGCTCAAGGCGGCCATATTGATTGTATATTACACCTTGCCCATACCGGGCAGTATCAACCACCTGATGTTGATTATTAAATCTGAATTCAAATGAAGGGCCGGTACTTACCCAATCCGTTGCGCGAATCCCATATTGGAGTTTCAAATTCCGGTTCACTGTATGATCGCGATTGATGTACCCTGCCCATTCCGTAGAGTTGCGTATGGAAATAACTGGTGGTGTAATGGGCCTTGCGCTCAACAAGTTGCCCGGATTCATGTTGAATCCACTCAAAGACCAACCAAACGTAATTTCATCTCCAGGTTTCCGATAATAGCCAAAGTCAGATTTCAGGGTGAAGTTGGAAATGCGTGAATTCCACCTGGTTTGGTCGGCTACATTTACGAAGAGGGAATAGTCATATCCGCTGGCCGCCAAAGTTGAATTCACAAACAATTTTGAATTGATCTGGTGATTCCAGCGAAAGCTACCTGCCAGATTTGTCCACTGCAATCCGGCATTGGTATTGAAATAGTGATCAGCCCCATTGTACAGTGAAAAGTAGATCCTGTTTCGCGCATTGAGACTGAAATTAATCTTGGCGTTCAGATCGAAAAAATAGAACTGTTTGAGGTTTCTGTCGGCAAGCTCAAAAAGCCATTTCAATCGCGATGCTCGCGCCGTCACCAGAAAGGAACTCTTGTTTGGTCTGATAGGGCCCTCTACTCCGAGTTTGGTGGAAATGACTCCAACATTTCCCCAGATCTGGGTCTTTTGGTCGTTCCCCCTCCGGGTGTGAATATCCATTACTGATGACAACCGGCCGCCAAGCGATGCGGGCATGTCCCCTTTATAAAGTTGAATATCACCCACAGCATCAGGAATCACCGTCGAGAACAGCCCAAGCATATGACTCGGATTATAAACTGGCGCGTCATCCAGGAGCAACAGGTTCTGGTCCCTGTTGCCTCCTCTCACATAGTAGAAAGTAGAGCCGTCTGAATGAAGTTTCACCCCAGGTACAGACTCAAGTGATTTGATGACATCCATTTCGCCAAAAAGGGCCGGTCGCTCCTGTACCGTTGAAGGCCGCACATGAACCTTGCCTGTTTGCACTTCTTCCAGTTGATCAGGGGGTAAATCCTTGACTTCCACAGATCGCAGGATTGGCGGCTCCTCTGCAAGCAGGACTGTTTCCTGCACGTCTGCAACAAGTCGTACTTTTCTCACTAATGGTTTGTAACCAATAAAACTCACCTGCACGTCATAGGTGCCTGGCTTCAACGTAAGGGAAAAGAATCCGTAGGCGTTCGTGGCTACTCCTAAATGCTGGTCACCAACAATTACTGCTGCCCCAATCAACGCCTCGCCGCTGTTGATGTCCCTGACGTAACCACTCCATGCTATTCGGTCTGCAGGTTGTGCTTTTCTGGAATGCTTGAGAACTATCTGCTTTTCAATTTGCTCAAATTGAAATCCTGCTTGCTCCCCCAATCCGCGCAACCATGCGTCGAGCGTGCCAGAAGAGAGAGCAAACTTGATTTCCTGATTGAGATTGACCTGGCGCGGATTGAGTGAAAAGTGCACGCCGGTACGCTGCTCAATTTCTTGAATGTACATCGCTAAACTGCCATGGTTAATGGCAATTGCAAAGGGCTTGTCGTAGAGTGAATCATCTTGTGACAATGCAGGCGTGACTACAAACAATAGCGTAAGCGAAAGAACGGTACAGCAAATCAGACTACTTACATCCCGCCGCCACAATTTCATAATGATCTCCATTTTGACGAATTGTGAGCTGTAGCGTGGCCTCAAGCACTTTCATTACTGACTCAAGAGATTGTTTGTCAAAAGTCACTGTTACCTGACAGGTTCCAGGGGTCGTGCCCACCAACGTAACCTTGTCTCCATACACAGCGTTCAGCGTGGCGACGACATCTGAAAGGGGACTGGAGTCAAACTCAATGTGCCGGGTTGCCCATGCGTTTTGATTGGGGTTGGCCCTTGCGGGCATTCCCATCCGTCGGCCTTCCTTAACAAACACGCCTTGTTGCCCAGCATGAAGTTTCAACTCCTGCCGCGTACCCTGGTCCCTGAAGCTTACCAGTCCGGTCGTAACCGAAACAACCACACTGGATTGGTCATCCCAACTCTTGACACTGAAGGAGGTGCCCAGAACTTCCGTCGTCGTTGTTCCCGCGAGAATCAGAAATGGCCGAAGTGAGTCTCTTTTCACCTCAAAAAATGCTTCTCCGTGAAGCGTCACGCTTCGATTGGATTTTCCAAAATCCGGAGCCTGAACCAGATACGACCCTTTCCTGAGGGAGACCTCGCTGCCATCCGGCAGGGTAATTTTTGTGGTTGTAGTCTTTGCTTCATACCTGACTACGGCAGTCCTCTCCACAAAATAATAGATACTGAAGGCAGCCACTGCAACCAAAGCAAAAGACGCAGCTATCCGCCAAATCCACCGACCGGAGTCAACTGTCCCAAGTCGACGCACCCTGGTGGTCGACTTAAGAAACCGCCCCCATTCCACATCAACATCAATGGGAGGGCCGTCCGAAGGAAAGTGTGTGCTGGTGAGTTTAGCAATTCGCTCAAACTGATCAAGAACAACCTTATTTCCAGAGTCCTCATCCAACCAGGCCTGCAAGGCCAATAAATCCTCAGGACTGGCTTCGCCAGCGATCTTCCGGGCTATCAGAGAGCGAATATGTTCGTCAGGATTTTTCACGATTCTATTTGCTACAACACATAATTACCAGATTACCCCTATCCACCATAAAAACAAAATGATGCTTAGAAACTCGCCCAAATGCTCCCGTAGCATGCCTAGCGCTTTGGACATCTGAGCTTCCACGGTCTTGAGTGAAATGCCGAGCCGGTCTGCTATCTCCTGGTACTTCAAGCCTTCCTGACGGCTCAGCAAGAAGACTTCCTGACATCGCTCAGGGAGGAGCGCTATCGCATAGGCTATTTCCCGCTCCAGTTCATTTAACTCCATTGGGTTTTGATCCAGGTCGGGTCTTTCAACATGACCCGGGTCGAGAGGAATTACTTTCTTTCTGTCCCGGACATAATTAAGGCTCCTGTTCCGGACAGCCGTATATAAATAGGCTTTGTAGTTGGTGTCTCCCGGCAGTTCATGGTACCTGTCCCACAACGCTATGAATGCATCGTGGACAATATTCTTGGCGTCATCAATGTTCCCCACATAGCCCATGGCAAAATAGCTCAGTGGCTTGAACAACTGTCTGAATAGTGCCTCGAACGATGCCAGTGAAGACGCCACGTCAATAATCCCGGGGGGCTCTCATGCTTCTCTAAAAATAAAGAAAACCGTTGAACCTGACCTGGTTGTTAATAACCCGATTCTATGAGCTTCCTGTAAGCGTGAAGGTATTTGTTGAGACGAGTGATATCCTTCACTGATACTTCCGTCATTCGCCTGATATCCAGGTTATCGGTGAGGTCATTGATTTTCACCCGAATTGCCAGTGGGTTTTGCAGGACCCGTTCGGTAAAATGTTCGTAATCTTCATCCTCGCTCAGCTTGGTGACGCAATGCAATGCCTCAAGAATATGCTGCGGGAATCCTTCTCGGGCCAATGCCTCGAAAGTCCAGGCTGTGTCCTCCACTACGTCATGAAGCACGCCCACTATCTTCTCATCTACGGTCCTTCCCATGTTCATCACGCGTGTCACATGACCCAGATAAGGAGACCCATATTTGTCAACCTGGTCCTGATGAGCTTCCGCCGCAATGTTGATTGCCCTTTGGAGTAACTGATTTGAATTCATGTCTTCTTGTTTATCCGAACAGGTTGCCGTCCGGGTTGTACCTAAAGGTTATTTGGTAAATATTTGCAAAATCATGACAAAAGAACCAGCGCCCATTAATAACATCATTAGGTCCCGCCGATCCATTTTTCCGCGCGACTTCACAGGTGCACGTGTAGAGGATCAGGTTGTTCGGCAGATGCTCGAAAATGCCAACTGGGCACCTTCACACAAACTTACAGAGCCGTGGCGTTTTATTGTATATACCGGAGAAGGGCTCAGGCGGCTGGCCGAATTGCAGGCGGCTTGCTACGAATCCAGGACTCGCGCAGATGGCACTTTCAGCGAGGATAAGTACATCAAGTTGCTGAAGAAACCACTGGAATCCTCCCATATCATTGTGGTGGCCATGAAACGGGACCCCCATAAGAGGCTGCCAGAAGTGGAAGAGCTGGGCGCAGTCTTCTGCGCAATTCAGAATATGCACCTGACTGCCACAGCTTACGGGATTGGAGGCTATCTGTCAACCGGAGGGATTACATATTTTGAAGAGGCCAAGCAACTCTTTGGATTGGACCAGGAAGATCGCTTGATCGGGTTCTTTCATATTGGTACACCCGCCCAATGGCCAGATGGGCACCGTGGTCCCTTTGAATCCAAGTTTAAGTGGATTGATAAGTAAGTATGCTCAGGTTCTTTCCATTTGTAAACAAGTTTGATCTCCGGATGGGTACTGCCATGCTGAGACCAGAAGACCTGTTCGTTGATATTGATAATCATCACGCAAGTGAGATCAGGCTCAAGTCGACTCTGTTGGAAGAATGGCCTGACTACTATTGTCAACTCCCACCATCGACACTTGCTGCCCAGTGGGAAGTTGTCGATTTGATTGGGCAATACCTGGGTGCTCAGTTTCCGGACAAATTCAAGTTTGGGAGGGAAGGCGATACTGCCTACTGGGAGAACGCAATGGAGGGCAGAAAGGTTACCTGGAAAATTGGCTCAGATACCATAGATGGGTTTGCCCCGCTTGACTTCATGGGTCGCCAGCTACAAGAAGATCTGTTGCTGCTTGACGATAGTGGCATTTTGCGTGGAGGCCAATTGTGCTTCCCCAGTGGATGGGATTTGTCCGATAAGAACAACAGACACTTCCTGGAGATTCACCAGCCATTACCAGGTATGATGGGCCCCATGCTGGAATCTGCAAACAAATTGTTGGAACGCCTGGTACCAGGAAGACCCCTGCTTAGGCTTAATTGGGGGTTTCGTGTATCTGACCAGCTCGACCTGTCTTCCCGTCACAGTCAGTCATATCGTGATCAACTTGCCGCTGTTTCGTCCCGGATCGATGCAAGCAATGCGGGCGAGCATATCTATATACGCACCGAACGTCAAACCCTTCATCGCCTTCCACAAACCCGATGGATTCTATTCACCATTCATACATACAATGGACTGGTTGTGGACGAACTGGTACAGCCTGAGCGGTGCAAGACCATGCATGATTTTCTGAAGACCGTTCCGGCTCCTCTTCAGGACTACAAGTTAATTACACCCTTCACAGAAAAGCTCGTTGCCTATCTGGCCAATCACATTGGTGAAGCCGGCTAAATTTTCCTGATTGGTATAGTCTCTCTCCACAAAGAACCTTAAATTGAAGGTCCATCGCAGAGCTTTCCCTCTGCCACTTCAAATTCTGACGGATTGTGATTGACGCACTAGAAGAAAAGAAACAGATTATTCACCATTACCGGCGCCTCCTCCGGAAAGCGAAACCTATTTTGAAGGATGGTGACGCAAAATTGATCAAACGGGCCTTCACATTGGCCCTTGAAGCTCATAAGGATATGCGCCGGAAATCCGGCGAGCCCTATATATTCCATCCTTTGACCGTAGCAGAAATTTGCGTGGAGGAAATTGGCCTGGGCACTACCTCAATTATCTCTGCTCTTATCCATGACGTTGTCGAAGACACCGACATTGAACTTGCAGATATTGAACGGATATTCGGAAACAAGATCGCCAGGATTGTCGACGGCCTGACGAAAATCAGAGGCGTTTTTGAATATGGAACTTCGGCGCAGGCTGAGAATTTCAGGAAGATGCTCTTCACTCTATCTGAAGACGTCAGAGTGATCCTAATCAAACTTGCCGATCGTTTGCACAACATGCGGACGCTTGAAAGCATGCCGAGAAACAAGCAGCTGAAAGTCGCATCAGAGACCATCTACCTGTACGCTCCTCTCGCCCATCGCCTCGGTCTGAATGCCATCAAGACAGAGATGGAAGACCTCTACCTGAAGTTCACCGATCAAAAGATCTACACCGATATTGGCAACAAGATTGATGAGACAAGAGCATCACGGAACAAGTTCATCAAGCAGTTTATACAACCTATCAAGGACGAGCTCGATCATCTGAAGGTCCCCTATGAAATAAAAAGCAGACCCAAATCAATCTACTCGATTTGGAACAAGATGCGCAAACAGAATATCCCGTTCGAGGAAGTATATGACCTGTTTGCCATTCGCATCATTCTTGACACTCCCGTTGAACAGGAAAAGTCGTTTTGCTGGCAGGTGTACTCCATTGTTACGGACTACTATACCCCGAATCCTGACCGATTGAGGGATTGGATCAGCACACCCAAGGCCAACGGATATGAATCACTTCACACCACAGTGATGGCAAAAAATGGTCAGTGGGTCGAAGTACAAATCCGTACGCTTCGGATGGATGAAATTGCCGAAAAGGGATATGCTGCACACTGGAAGTATAAGGACAATGCAGCCAAATATGAATCCAATCTGGAAAAGTGGCTGGTCCGGGTGCGCGAGTTGCTTGAGCGGCAAGACCTTACAGCCCTGGAATTTGTTGACGACTTTCGAGGGAACCTGTTCAACGAAGAAGTGTTTGTCTTTACGCCCAAGGGTGAACTAAAGACACTTCCAAACGGAGCTACAGCGCTGGACTTTGCATTTGAAATCCACACTGATATTGGCTCCAGATGCATCGGCGCAAAGGTCAACCAGAAACTGGTACCCATCAACCACGTCCTGAAAAATGGTGATCAAATTGAGATCCTGACATCATCAAAACAGAAACCTACTGAAGACTGGCTTCGCTTTGTCATAAGCCCCAAGGCAAAATCCAAAATCAAGGACCTTCTCAAAGAAGATAAACGAAATGTGGCAGAAGAAGGCAAGGAAATCCTGTATCGGAAGATGAAGCAATTGAAAATGGAGCCCGGACAGCAAATTTTCGAGCAAATGAGAGCCTATTTCAAGGCGAACTCACAATTTGAGCTGACGTACTCTTTCGGTAAAGGGATCTACACTGTCAATGATCTGAAGCGATTCAAGGAATTCAAACCTGCGTCGCCACTCAAGAGCAAACCCACCGGTCAGGAAGATGTTAAAACGATCGAGCAGGAAATCTCCCGTGCCAAAGGGCGCTATGATGACATCTTGCTAATCGGAGAAGACATGGATGTCGTTGAATACAAACTTGCCAAGTGCTGCACACCGATACCAGGAGATGAAGTTTTTGGATTTGTGACCGTAAGCGAAGGTATCAAGATTCATCGCACCAATTGCCCCAACGCAACAGAATTGCTAGCCAATCACGGCAACCGTGTTATCAAAGCAAAATGGACATCCCAGCATGAGCTCGCTTTTCTCACAGGTATAAAAGTTACGGGCACGGACCGGGTTGGTCTGATCAACGATGTGTCCAAGATCATTTCTGAAGAATTGAAGGTAAATATGAGCAGCATTTCATTTCGAACAGATCACGGTATCTTTGAAGGGGAGATTATGCTGTACGTGAATGATACCCGACATCTTGATTTGCTGATCAGTAAGCTGGAGCAAGTTGAAGGCGTACTGAAAGCCAATAGGTTCGATTCAAAAACCAATTAGGCTTCTACCAAATTGATTGCTTGCGGGTACTGCCACCACCCGCCCGCAGATAATGATAGCGGGTGGAACTGCGATTAATCAGATAACTGATTGAAAACTCTGTCGTCCGCGTGATCGCAATCTTGCTGGTCGGCAACTCGCATACAAAGCCTATCTGCATGTTGGACAACTTCATGCCCACCAGCGCCGAAAGTGTGTTGTCTGTACGGTAACTCGTGCCCACCCACACCATGTTCATCATCACTGCCTTCACCTGAACGTCCGCCTGGAACCCGTTAACCGCATCATAGCGCATCAGCCCATTGCTGTTGATCGTCAGACTCGTCGATACCGGTATCCTCACTCCCATCTGACCGATGTGTCGCATGTTGCTCTGACTCTGGAAAAAGTCCTCTGCCGTGCGGATCGCTCCCCGGGATGCATTGTTCAACGCATATCCCAGATAAAAATACCGGCCCGTCAACGATAGTCCCACATTGAAATCAACCATCGCGCTCTTGTTCATCGTTCCATACAAATCCATCAGACTTTGGTCTCCTTGCTGGTTCAGCACCATCTTGGATCCGTCCAGCCTCTGAAAACTCGCGTGCATCGCACCGCCTGCCCGCAACTGAATCTCGCGTGTCAACGGAACTGTGTATGAATAATTCAACATCAATTCGCTCTCCCGGAACGGACCAAAAGTATCCTGATACAGATTCAATCCAATGCCGTGACCTCCTTCCACAAAATCTCCACCCAGATAAAACGTTTTGGGGGCTCCGTCAAAACCACTCCACTGGTTCCGGTACAGGCCCCTTACTGCTGTGCCTTCAAACCCCGTCTGCGCAGGATTGAAATATGACTGGAAGAATTGAAAACTCGACATCTGTCGCTGACCCTGGCTGAGTCCCGCAATTGAGATGAATAATAGGGCAATGATGAGTAGGTTTTTCATGGCCGGAGTAGTTATGGGTTTCATAGTGCGCCGTTGGTGATACAAAAGTGCATTACTTCAATGCGCTGAAAATCAGAGCCCTCCGGATTTGAAATAAATCAGGAATAACCCAGATAATCAGGGAAACCCTTACGCCATTCAAATAGGACAAGTGATGACCTTAATTGCCGGAAGGGGCAATTTGAATTCTATTGAATGTTCGGAGCATTCGTGCTCCAGGCTACCAGATTCCTGCCCGCTTGTCTCCATTTCCACCTGCCCGCAGATAGTGATAGCGGGTGGAGCTGCGATTAATCAGGTAACTGATTGAAAACTCTGTCGTCCGCGTGATCGCAATCTTGCTGGTCGGCAACTCGCATACAAAGCCTATCTGCATGTTGGACAACTTCATGCCTACCAGCGCCGAAAGTGTGTTGTCTGTACGGTAACTCGTGCCCACCCACACCATGTTCATCATCACTGCCTTCACCTGAACGTCCGCCTGGAACCCGTTAACCGCATCATAGCGCATCAGCCCATTGCTGTTGATCGTCAGACTCGTCGATACCGGTATCCTCACTCCCATCTGACCGATGTGTCGCATGTTGCTCTGACTCTGGAAAAAGTCCTCTGCCGTGCGGATCGCTCCCCGGGATGCATTGTTCAACGCATATCCCAGATAAAAATACCGGCCCGTCAACGATAGTCCCACATTGAAATCAACCATCGCGCTCTTGTTCATCGTTCCATACAAATCCATCAGACTTTGGTCTCCTTGCTGGTTCAGCACCATCTTGGATCCGTCCAGCCTCTGAAAACTCGCGTGCATCGCACCGCCTGCCCGCAACTGAATCTCGCGTGTCAACGGAACTGTGTATGAATAATTCAACATCAATTCGCTCTCCCGGAACGGACCAAAAGTATCCTGATACAGATTCAATCCAATGCCGTGACCTCCTTCCACAAAATCTCCACCCAGATAAAACGTTTTGGGGGCTCCGTCAAAACCACTCCACTGGTTCCGGTACAGGCCCCTTACTGCTGTGCCTTCAAACCCCGTCTGCGCAGGATTGAAATATGACTGGAAGAATTGAAAACTCGACATCTGTCGCTGACCCTGGCCATAGGTGGCGCCAGCGATCAGGAATAGCAGAGACTGAAGGATCCGTTTCATAACTGTGGGATTGTTGATCAGAGAATGAGCAGAAGTGTGCCCTTCTTGGATTTATTGAGGTCTCCTATTACAACCACATAGTAGTAGATGCCAGGTATTACTCTGCCGTGGGAATTGGTTCCGGTCCATCCTTGCATGGGGTCAGTGCTGCTGTATACCAGGAAGCCAGCCCTGTCATATACTTTGATCTCAATGCCAGTGTGGTCCTTAAGAGATGGAATCGTCCAGGTATCATTGACGCCGTCGCCATTCGGGGAGAATGTATTGGGGATGGTGAACGTTTCCTTCTCCTTCTCGTCACTTCCTATGTACAGATGAAATATCTTCTCAATGGTGTTGCCTGCCAGGTCTGTGCTGCTGACGCGAATAGTAAATTCAGTCTGGTCACCAAGGCCTTCAACAGATCGATATGTCAGGATGCCATTCACGACACGGAATTTACAATTGTCATCATCGCCGGTTCCGTTGACCAATCGATAGGTGAATTCATCCATCGCATTGGGGTCATTGGTGCTGAATATGCCTATCGTACCATCGGGATCAACCTCCAATCCGCTGACGGCAAAAATGGAATCACTCAGCACAATACCAGTCGGCGCTGCGCTCCTGGCCACTGTGATCTCTATGACGGCCTTCAGGAACTTGGAATTGAGTGTACCCTTTGGGATAAGCAAGTCACCAACCATTTCATATGTACCGGATACTGCACCATTGTAGTTACTCTTCCACCAACGCACAGAAACCAAATCCACCTGCTTGTCTGAGTACATCACCACCACTTTAGTTGGGAGTGGAAGTGATCCAAAGGCTGTATTGAATCCAACGGTAAGTCCTGGAAGTGTTTCCACGCTATCCAGGTCGAGTACTTCTTGCTGGTCAATCAATCCACTGAAGCCAGTGGCCTTGCTTACCCGGGTCTGGAGTATGAGTGAAAGTACCAGCATTACCAGTACGATAAGTTGCATAAGCTGTTGTGCCTTTGCTTTGAGGATGGTCGGTTGTGCTTTCATGGTGCTGCCGTTTGACACAACAAAAGTGCAGGCTGGCGAAAGCGTATCCGTCAGAGGCAACCGGATTCGGGAAAATCAGGGTTAGGCCGAAACATCAGCCATTCCCTGACATGACCCGATCGATCATGAGGAAATGGCGCTTAAATACGGGAAAATGTGTACGAATATGACCATCCGGACTGTTCACAAGCTGACACCACTTGCCTGAAGTTCAGAGAAAAGGCTGCAAAACGCCCCAATTTGCCATTCTGATATGCCTAGTATGCTTTTTGTAACGCTGGCTGGGAAACAATCCTACCATGACCCGCAGTGGCTCTATCTTCCTCGTAATTGTGTTGATTTTCACATTTCCTATCTGGATAGGAATCGCCGGAGGGATGATTGGGCTGGTAGCAGGGCTATTGGGCGCACTTATTGGAGTTGCGGCTGGGCTATTTGGGGCAGTCATGGGTGTGATTGGCGCCATCCTCCACGGCCTGTTCCATCCATTTCAGGGATGGGGCTTCCCCTTTGGCGCAATTCTCATGGCCTGCTTTGTCGTCGCCCTCATTATTGCGTTGTCCGCCAAAGCGCGCAAACGCTAGCTCTTCTTTCTTCGACTTCCTGTGCCGGGCAAAGGGGGCACTGCTGGCTTGGAAAGCGATTGTCTCACGTGCTCAGCAAGAAATGTTCCCCAGGTAAGATTGTCGCTGTTTGCCTGATGGGCAGCGGCTCTTTCTATCGCCATAATGGCTGCATGTTGCACAACCCACTCAAAATTCTCCTGGCCTACTGAGTTGACATCGGCGTCAGGTGCTGGATTGCAGAAATCGATGGCATAGGGTACTCCTTTGCGCACAGCGAACTCTACAGTGTTGAAGTCATACCCAAGTGCATGGTTGAGCTTCAGCACATATTCCTCAATAGTCGCCAACAGAGCTTTTGACGCAGGTCCCTTGTCTGAAGCATACCTCAGATGATGGGGATTCTTGGGCTCGTATCGCATGATTCGGACATGCTTACCTCCGAGGCAATAGCATCGGAAATATTCATCAAAGACGATTTCTTCTTGCAGCATCATGACAAGCTGACCGGTTTGCCGATACGCATCAAAGAACTCCTGCTGGCTGTTCAACTTGTATACATGCTTCCAACCACCCCCTGCGTGGGGCTTCATATATGCAGGCCATCCAATTGTACTAAAGATCTGTTCCCAATCAAGTGGGTATTTCAGGTTGCTGAAGGAAGTCTCCTGAGTGTCCACAGGACGATCATGTGAGGGCAGTAAGACCGTCTTCGGCACGGGTATCCCGATGCGTACCGCCAGTGCATTGTTAAAGAACTTCTCATCAGCACTCCACCAAAATGGATTATTGATAACGGCTGTTCCCGTAGAAGCAACATTTTTCAAGTAGGCCCTGTAGAAGGGGACGTCCTGCGAAATGCGATCGATGATCACAGCATATCCCGATGTCATTGCCTGCTCAACCGCGTCAATCATGACCGGCTCTGCTTCTATGCCTTTGGGAGCCGTTTGTTTGATGGCCTGAACCAGCGCCTCAGGAAAAGAACGCTCCATGCCATAGAGAATACCTATCTTTTTCTTCATGATCATTTCGATTTGATGGATAATAATTCCTGCTCTATTAGTTCTTGAAATTTCTGAGGTTCCTGAGTGGGGACCTGGTGTCCGGATTTCTCAAACCAATGCAACTGCTTGTACTTCGCGTTCAGCCCATTGAAGTAAAATTCGGTGATGGTTGCCCGCGTCTGCTGATCCCTCCTCCCAACAAAAAAAACAACTGGGCATTTGATAACAGGGAATTCAGTTACAAGATTGAACCGGGATGCTTCATTAAAAAGATCCAGCCACCGCCTTGACCAGTCCGACACATATTGACGTGAAAAGCCGGGGGTCCTCCCCTCCATGAGGCTAATCCACTTTCTGTCAGCATACAATTGCTCGCCATTTTCAAATGGAACTTCCACTGTTGAAAGTTCGCGCAAAGCAAGAGTATCGCGGTCATTGCCTAGTTTCTGTCGCATTTCTTCAAGCGTACGCTGTTCGCTTTCCAATTGATTAACCATTGGACAAACTGCAAAGCAGCCGCTTAGCAATTCAGGATGCCGGCCCGCAACCAGAAGTGCAAGAAATCCGCCCCAACTGTGGCCTGCAATAAAAATCCTGTCTCTGTGAAACCGACCCTGCAGATAGCTGATCACCTCGACAGCGTCCGCCTCGAACCGGTCAACGGTCATTTTTCCAGTGTCCTCATTTTTCTGTAGTGTCTGTCCTGAGTTCCGCTGGTCCCAATGAACAACAACAAATTTGTCATATAGCCGAGAACAAAATTTGTGAGCATACCCCATCATTGAATTTCCAGGACCGCCATGGAAAAATAACAGTACTGGAGATTCTACCGAGGACCCCTTGATCCAGAGATGTTGTTGTATGCCCCCGATCTGAACAAAAATTCGTTCGTCAACCCCATAGGTAACCTGCCAGGTACACACGAGAAAGACAATGATCAAACCTTTCTTCATCATGCGTGAATCAAGCTAAGATAATGTGGAAACATTTCTCTCCATGCTGACCAGTCGTGAGGCCGATTCTCCCTCACGTCAAGCCAATGTTGAATGCCCTTGCCCCTGAGAATTTTTGCCATTTGCTCGTTCGCATCCCAGCACATGTCATGAGTTCCTGTACCCAGCACAACAAAAAGATCTGTGAATGAAGGGCTTTGCGCCTGCGGAATGAAGTCAGGCGGATTGTTAAAATACACGTCCTCACTGTAGTAGCCGTCAAGCATACTTCTGATATCAAACACTCCGCCCATGTTAAACACATATCGTACCAGCTCAGGGTGACGAAATGAGAAATTGGTTGCCTGGTAACTCCCAAAGCTGCAACCAGCAGTACATACCCGGTCAATTCCTGATTGCTGACGCACCAGCGGAAACAGTTCATCCTTGATCATGCTATCATACTGTACCTGCGTCCTGAGTCTGTCCGCAGGGTGAATCCCCCGATTGTACCAACTTCTTGAGTCAACCCCATCCGGGCAGTAAATTCTGATCAGCCCCTGATCCACAAACCAGGAAACCGATTCGATAAGTCCAAAGTCCTTTGCTTCAAAATAGCGTCCCATCGAAGTAGGGAAGAGCACCACCGGATACCCTGCATGACCGAACACCAACACTTCAATATCGCTTTGAAGGCGAGGTGAGAACCAACGATGATACTGTTCCTGCATCCTATATTGAAGTATTCAATTTAGGTAAACAAAATCAATCGGCTACTTTTGGGACTCAATGAGTAATCCCTTTTCAAGGTTACTTCCTGCACAGCAGGCCCTGCTCCGGCGTCTTATCGGTCACAATCCCTTTGGTCGATATAGGGAGTTCAGAATTGACCTGGCTTCGAGGTTCCTGCAGCGAAGCGTTACACTTGCACTTGTTCTGCCAAGGAAACTGCCCCTTGGCAGAAAGTTGCCTTTGCTGATACTGAACGACGGCCAGGAAAATGGCTCAGTAAGGCTGCGGGAGAATGTAACACAATTGACCTCTGACGGCATCATTCCCGACCTTGTAGTTTGCGGTATTCTTGCCGGCGACCGCATGCAGGAATTTGGTATTTCATCGCAACCCGATTATCTCGGACGCGGTTCAATGGCGGTGGCCTACCGTCAGTTTATTTGTCAGGAACTGGTCCCGGAACTTCAGAGGCGGTACACTATCCTCACTCCCTGTGCAATTGCAGGATACTCTCTGGGTGGCCTTTCCGCATTCGACACAGCATGGCATTGCCCGACCCTCTTTGACAAGGTGGGCGTTTTCAGCGGGTCATTTTGGTGGCGGATGGTGGATGCCGATAGCTCTCACTTTGATGAGAAGGTCCACCGGCTGGCGCATGATCTTGTCCGCAGAACCACGAAAGTTCCATCGGTTGCGTTCTGGCTCCAAACGGGTACTGAAGATGAAAGCCAGGATCGAAATGGTAACGGGATTATCGATTCCATTGATGACACAATGGATCTGATCTCGGAACTGAAGTCAAGAGGATATGCAGATGAATCCATCCGATATGTTGAAGTCAAAGGAGGAAAGCATCATCCGGGTACCTGGGGGCAACAAATGCCCAATTTCCTTACCTGGGCCTTTGGGACTAAGTAGAGGCAATCTTCAGCACAGCATCAATAAATCTATCAAGGTCCTTAGTGGTGGTATAAACGTGTGGAGTGACACGAACCGCTGCCACGTTTTCCCACTTGATTCCAACCGTATGAATCTGGTAGTCACTAAAAAGCTTTGAAGACACATCACCCACATCCATTCCATCAATACTGAAAGTCCCAAGTGCGCACGAATAGGCTGGGTTCAGAGAGATATGCAGTTTCACACGCGGGTTTCTGGTCACGGCTTCGCACCAGTATTTCTTGAGAAAATGAAGCCGCTCCTGCTTTCTTTTGCTCCCGATGGCAAGGTGAAAATCAATAGCCTGGCCAATAGCTTGCTCTGGGGCAAATGAACGGGTGCCCAATGCTTCAAATTTCCTTATATCACCACTCTTCGGTTTGTCAGTAGCAAACAGGGGCCAAATCTTCTCAATATTCTCCTTCTTTACATACATCATTCCTGTGCCAAATGGTGCACAGAGCCACTTGTGGAGACTGGTGCCGAAGTAGTCACAATTGAAGTCTGAAACCTTGTAGTCCAGATGCGCAAAAGAATGGGCCGCATCAACTATTGTTGCAATGCCGCGCTTCCTTGCCTCAGCACATAGTTTTGCCGCTGGTAGAATTTGTCCTGTCCATGTCATCAAATGTGTGATGTGCCAGACTTTGGTCTGTGGGGTTGTTGCTTCAACGTAGGCCTTGATGACAACATCATCGCTATCGATCGGGAGATTGAGATTAATCCAGTTGATCTTGATACCCTCTCTCATTTCCCTTTGCTTCCAGGCATTGAGCATGCTTGGATAGTCCTGCCGGGTCATGACTATTTCGTCGCCCTTGCTCAACTCCATCCCCCAGGTGAAATTACCCAGTGCTTCAGTTGTATTCCGGTTGATCGCTATCTCATCCGGAGAGACTCCTGCAAGATCCGCTAGCTTCCGGCGCAAAGGTTCACGGCCCTTGTCAAGTATTCCCCACATATAGTAGCTGGGGCCCTCGTTACTCAAATGATAGTATCGGTCCACTGCATCCTGAACCACCTTCGGCTGAGGGCTGACGCCCCCATTATTGAGATTAAGAATATTGGGAGAAACAGTATATGCCTGAGCAATCCGATACCACAAATCGTCGTCCAGGGCTGCCGCCGCCGGTGACAGTTCATTCAGCCTTCCAAGCGCATCGGCGATGTCCTCACTCGCGGCTTGCGCTAGAACAGGAGTTAGGGAAAGGCTCCCGGCGAGGCCGAGTGACTTCCTGAAAAAAGCTCTTCTGTTTGACATAGAAGTTATTGTTTACTGAACAAGAAATAATCATGAATGGCCCTCGTGACTTCGGCAATAGCTCTTTCCCTCATTGGTATTTCCTTTTCCGAAGATTTGACAAATACCGCGATGATCACGTGCCCGGCATTATTAGGAAGAGTCATAATTCCAACATCATTGGTGGTCATGCCAATAGTCCCCGTCTTGTGCATCACTTCTGTGTTCGGCGGGAGCACGCCCTTGAGTCTGGTCATTCCGGTTTCACATCGTCGCATGATGTCCAGCAATAATACCTGACTGGCAGGCTTGAGCGGCGGTTCGACGTAAATTCGATGAAGCAGGGCACCCATTGCGTCAGGTGTGCTGGTGTCTCTGATGTCTTCATCAAATTCCTTCGAACTTTGCTTTTGTTGCTCAGGGGATAACTTGGCCGCCAGGCTGTCAAATTGGTTATTTGGCCATGGCTTGTTCATCGGCAGGTGAATTCCCAGATAGTCAGCAATTAACCACGCTGTTGGTCGGTCGACCCGAAGTCCGGAAATCCCCCATCGCTTCATACAAGCATTCACTGCGTCGGGTCCGCCGGCAAGCCGCAAGCACACGTCCGTGGCACTATTGTCACTAATCAATAGCATAAGTTCAATTAACGAACGAACAGAAAGCGCCAGTCCAGGTTTCGTGGCTCCTGGCCAGTTGAATCGTTCAGTCAGCATGCCACTGCCTGGATGCAAGTCTTCTTTTCTGATCTCTATCATATCGTCCAGCGAAAGCTTACCGCTGTCAATTCTGGTAAACAACTGGACAGCTATCGGGACCTTGTAGGAGCTGGCCATCGGAAAGGGTTCTTGAACAAGACGGGTGTATTTCCTTCCGCTTTCAATGTGCATTGCGTAAACCCCCAGTTTACCGCCACCTATGTCCGACAGTCGGGCGATTTCAGTTTCGAGAAGTTGAGTGGATAAACTGGGTTGCGGAGCGTTGTCCTTCTTCTTCTGAGCAAAAAGGCCGGAAAAGGCCATGAGGAGAATGGCAGTAGTCAGGATTTTCATGTCGTGGTTGTTTTAGTATTTCCAGAGATCAACGTTCGTACCAGGGGGCGCACTTTGTTCGATTCGCTTCAGGATTTTCGGCAGATACATCGTATTGTACCTTAACCTGGAGATGTGATTGGGGTGTTCATGGTCGCCATTCCAGCAGTGCTCGGCCCTGTCACCATAATCCACTTCACCTTCATAAAATGGTGACTTGGTCTTCCGAAGAAAATCTTCCATCAGATACACCGCATCGTTCAGATACAAATTGTCCATGTCTCCGCAGTAGATGTGGATCTTTCCTTTGAGAAGGGGGCCTAATTTGTTCCAGTCGCGCTGCAAAATGTGGCGAAGATCATAGTGGTCCCGCCAATACGCAGCAACAGTAGTATCAATGTCGCCAGTAACCTTGTCAAAGATTCGCTTCGGGTAGCCATCATCGCCCTGGGGTGAATAGACAGCTTCCCAGATATCCCACTGTTGGCCCGATCTTGAGCGAGTCCCAAGTGCAAGTTCGTAATGATTGGTTTGTTCTACTGTGGTCCGGATCTGCCCCAGGTAGTCACGGAATGCAGGCCGTGCCAGTTTCTTGAACTGGCTGTCATAGTAGTATGCATTCTTGTCTTTATAGATATTAACCAGGCAATAAGCCCTGAAGTCAACAGGATCAGGACATGCCGCAAAGCAACCATTGAATTCAGTCGGATAGAACATCTGAACAGCAAGAGCTTCCCAACCGCCGGTTGAACCTCCGTAAGTAAACCTTGCCCAACCTTGACCAATACCACGAAACTGCTTCTCAACTTCAGGTATAAGTTCATACATGATCGCATCTCCATAGGGGCCCAGGTTGGCAGAATTGACTGCATATGAATCGTCATAATAGGGATTCGCGTGCTGGATTTCTATCACAATGAATCTGGGGAAATTCCGTGAGGTCCATTGCTGATAAAACCGGTAAGCTTCCTCCTGTTGTAACTTATTGTAACCGTAAACTCTGAATCGCTCATTGAAGTCAGTGGTATCAATCCGGGGGTCCGGTGGGGTAGTCCGAAACCCACCAAAATCTGTTGGAAAGTGTCCATGATAAACCATCAAAGGATAGCGTGCTTCAGGGTGCTCCTCAAAGCCTTCCGGCAATAGGACATGGGCTCCCACGTACATTGGCCTACCCCACCATTCGGTTAATAGTTTGCTTTGTACCCTGATGTGACGAACATACTTTGAGTCGGTTGGTTCAACCAACGGATCAATAACCTGAGTGAGCTTCAGCGTCAATCCGGGGCTTCCACCCACGCGGACTTTCACGGGGCGGCTATACAAGTTACCGGGCTTCCGGTTCCATTGCTGGCCTTCACCTTTATCAGGAGGAAGCTTGACAGTATGCCCCGATTTAAGCTTGAATGTTTCATACCGGTTGAAAAGCACCTGAACGAAGTAGTCACCAGCGGGGACATCCGCAAGGTTTCGTATCGGAAACCCAAATGCCTGAAGGTCGAACTGCACCGATGGGTTGGGGGACGTGGATTCCAGGTCCATCCCGAAAATCAGTTGAGTATTGAGCCCGTCGTTTATCTGAAACCGGGGCTCCTGTGTGCTATCCTTAGACAACATGAGCAAGAGCCGGCCATCCAGAGGCTTATTGACCAGCGAGTCGGGGAAATAAACTGAAATCGGCATGACAGGAGAAGACTGATATTGGCAGCTACTCAAGCCAACCAGCAAGAGCACAGCAGCGATTATGCGCACCGACATAGGTATTGTGAGGTATTTATTGGTAAAATACCTTATTCCTTGCTGTTGTAACAGTGCTTTTTTAGGAACGGCCACCCCCATAATGTGCAATCCTTCTTATATTGCGCATTGTAACCTCGTTGAGAGCCATGAATATCTTTCTGATTGAAGATGACGACATCTACGCAGAATTTGTCCGGAAGGCACTGACGAGAAACTCATCTTATCAGGTTACCAGATTCGCTACCGCCGAAGACGCCTATCAGAAGATCCAGTCAGAGCTTCCCGAAGTTTTCATCATCGACTACAAACTGCCGGGGATGTCGGGAATAGATCTCTATGAGAAGATCAAATCAAGACTCAAGGATGAAACCAAGGTTATCATGCTCAGTTCTCTGGATGATGGTAATATGGTTTTGAGTTTCATTCAAAAGGGAGTTCGTGATTACGTGATCAAGGATGAAAACGTTATTGACTCCCTCACGGCCATCCTTGAAGGCAAAGAGGATGATTACTATCTTTTTAATTGACCTGAACCGGAATGGTGACGCTAAATAGCGCACCTTCAGCACTGCTTTCACAAATAATTGTGCCCCCCATTCTCTCGACCATTTTGTAGGTTACGTGCAGACCCAGACCGTTGGTGCTTTCTCCTGCGGTTGGCTTGGCGGAATAACGCGCGAAAGGCTTGAATGACAGAGGGAGTTCTTCAGGCAGGAATCCTGGTCCCTGATCCTGCACTTTCACAGTCAGTGAGCCCCCGCTGGACTCCCAGCTAATGGCAACTTGCTTCTCCTCCGGCGAAAACTTGACAGCGTTGGAAACCAGGTTGTCAAGAATTCTGGTCATGAGGGTCCTGTCTGTTACTACAGATACCCGGTCACCTTTCGCCCCGATGGCAATGCGCTTCCTTTCACCCAATAGTCGGTATTGTTTGAGGAGTGTTGCAACCAGGATGGCAAAATCTAACTGTTCCGGTTGAAATTTCAGTTCCGAGATAGAGAGTCTCCGGTAGTCCAGGAGGTTCTTGATCATGCCCAGCCCATCTGCAGAAACCTGATGCATCCTTGACAGATAATCCCTTTGTTCATCGTTGAGATTTTCCTGACTGAAAGAAAAAAGCTGTACAAGTGCAAAGAGCCTGTTGAATGGTCCCTTCAGGTCATGCGACATTAGCGCAGCCAATTCCTCTCTTTCGGCCCTCATGAGGTAAAGTGCTTCCTGAGAGTGTTTCAGCTCTGCTTCAAATCGTCTTGATCGCGCGAGGATTTTGCGAAAATACAAGTACAACAGGATTGCTCCTGCAACCAGCAGCGTGGCAACTATCAGTATCCAGGCCATCATCGTATGACGCTGTCCATCGTCAGAACTTCAACTCTTGAGAATGTGAAACGGGCACCCTTACCGGAAATCCGTGTACTCTTACTTTCAAAATCCCTTTAAACTCGATCAGTCGCTTCCTGCCACCGAGCAATGACAAAAATGTATCCATTAGTCCAATATCCTTCGTCGTGATCCCGACTTCCAACGGTACCGAGAATGTTGATTTTGGCTTGACATTCACATTGAAATCCTGCTTCAGTTTTCCAATCAACTTCCCGTCCAGGAGGATATCTATATCCGCATGCCTGATTGTCAGTCCGGAAGCATTGGGGTTATAGCATATGGCTTCTGCGCGCAAGATGGATGTTTCCTTTCCCCAGGCGGCTGTGATATCCTTGACCTCCCGTAGCTCAACAGGTTCTTTTGGAGCACAGGCTACGAGACAATAGCTAAGAAGTACAAGGGTTGCTATCTTCATGAATTCAAAGGTATCCATTGCATTCAAAAGAATAAATTAGTGCTGTGAACTGGGACGAGAAAATTGCCGATGGGCTCGCGGAAGAGGGAATTGTAGTTGTTGATGAATTCCTTTCGATGCCTGAAGTCCGGGAGATCCTTTCTTTGCCCCTCTTCAGGGAACCGGAAAACCATATGAGGTTCGCCGGAATTGGCCATGGTATGGAACGTCAGGTCAACGAGGCAATCCGGGGTGATATGATAAAATGGCTTGATCGACGCACAGCACCGCCTCCGGTCGCTGCCTACCTTTCAAGAATTGAATCACTCATACAATATCTCAATCGAAATCTATTCCTGAGTTTGAAGGACTATGAGATTCATGCAACCGCATATCCTCCAGGCACATTCTACAAGAGACATCTTGATCAATTCAAACGCGATGACCATCGCAAACTTTCTGTCATTTGCTATCTCAACCCGGATTGGCAAAGCCAATGGGGCGGGCAGTTGCGCATCTTCGGTGCGGGGGAGCCCAGGGACATCATACCGATAGCAGGACGGCTGGTGTGTTTCCGCAGTGATCAGATTGAACACGAAGTTCTGCCAGCTACCGCGCTCAGACGAAGCCTGACGGGGTGGTTGCTAGATCAGCTTAGTGACCTTCGTAAACTCTAGTCACTTCGGAAATTGACTGCGGTCCAGTTTCGGCAGCAACTTCAGAGCATTCTTGTAGTAGATTTTCTTTAGTATGTCATCGGGCAATCCAATTCCATACATTCTCCAGAATGCATGATACCGTTTGTGATAAGGGAAGTATTCATCTTCCGTCTCCAGGACCCGGAAGTAGGTCTCATATTCACCAGTTACCCAGCTATCCTTGCCGAACAAAACCCTGTCCTGATACTGGGTTAGAAATGCTTTGGCGGCTCGAGGCTGACGGCCCAATTCGGCAATGACCGCACCTATTTCTGTATACATGTTAGGGAACTGATCCATCAATCGGGCCAGCTTCTTCAAGTCACTGCCGAACCATCCGAGGTGAGCATTGATAAACTGCGTTTGTGGGTGCTTCCGGAATATGTTATGCTGCTCCGCAATGATGGTCTCCCATTTGACTGAATCCAGATCGTGGCGACGACCAGGATGCAGTTTAAGTTCAAGCCAGCGCTCGTTCTTATTGTCAATTGGTTGCCAGAATTGACTGGGATCTGCCACGTGAATCAGCACTGGAATCCGCAACCGGCCGCAAGCCTCCCAAACAGGGTCAATTCTGGGGTCATCAACATGAATTCTCCTCCCCTGTTTATCTCGGGCAAACATCCCCAACGTCTTGTAAATCTTCAGGCCCATCGCTCCCCGCTTCACATCCTCCTCGAGTTGCCTGACTACCCGTGACGTCCACTCCGGATTGTCAATGTCCCCAAAATCAATATTTGTGAAGACGACAAACCGGTTGGGGTAGTTCTTTCTCACGTTCTCAATGGATTTCTCCAGATGCTCCGTGCTGCCACGGCCACGGCCGCTCAAGTTCACCATCACGGCCATGTTCAGCGAATCCATTTGCTTCACCAGGGGGCCAAGATCCTGGGTGGGCATGCCAAACTGGTGATTGTGAATATCAATGAATGGGAATTTTGCCCTTGTCAAA